>NZ_JBKVCH010000009.1:0-175787 GCF_046966505.1 Zhenhengia sp. | reverse complement strand
GACTTTATGAATCGACTGGTTTAATGGTTACTATTTTATTTTCAAAGTTCATTTCATCTTATTTAGTATGTCACTGTATTGTAGCGACTTTTACCATTTTATCTGAAGCGAAACACTTTGTCAAGACTTTTTTAGTCTTTTTTATCTGTTTTTGTCAGATGCTGTATGTCCGCCTCACAAGTAGATATATTACAGGAGTTGTTTACTTTTGTCAACCACACTTATCAAAGTAATAATTTTCTATACTATTTCCCCTAATTATATTTAATTTATACTTCCTTTTACTTGTAATTCTTTATATCTTCTAGTCGTTTATCTACTTACATAGGTCTCTCCCCATTATTATAGATGTTGATTATATCCTTATTTTCTAATAGGGATTGTAATAGCCACTCTAAATTAGATTTCCCCTTTTATCTTACTTTATGCATATACTTTTAACACTCACTGTTCTCCATACTTTCTATAGTCATTTTTGAGACAACTCTATCATACCATTGTATTAAAGAAAAAAAAAGGGGGACAACTATGAAAACCAAGAAAAAAAGCAATACTATTAACTATGAACAAATCTATCGCACCTGTGCTATTGCCAGCATCTGCTTTTTAAGCTATATTATCATAAGTTTTTTCTTAAGTGTAAGTAACTTTATTTGTGTTTTCTTATTGTTTTCAAGTATTATTTTTCTACTCATGCATCTATTCTTTAAAATAAATTTTTATCTTGTTACTTCTTTTGTCTGCTGTATTTTATGTATTCTAGCCAATATATTTTTTATATACATCGCCAAATAACGTAAGACTGGAGTCTATCCAGCCTTACGTTATTTTATTTCTTTAATAAATCTCTCATCCTTATGAATGCTGTGATAATCTCTTCTATACTCTCCTCTTTATTTCTATAACAAGCTATTCCTATATAATCTTCATCTGAATCCCCTATTTTATCCATAACTTGTTTAGGCGTATCCCCTTTACTATAAAAATCTAGGAGACAGTCCTTTCCTCCGTAAATTTCTAAGTCTCTTTCCCCTAAAAGCTCTGCTACTTTGAATTCATCCAACTCTTCTTTCTTCACAAAAAATTCAAGGTGTATCTGATTAAGATTGATCCCTATATCCCCTACCTCTTCTACTATGATAACTGGAATAGGGTCAGCTTGATATTCATATTGCCCATTAATCTTAATATAATGTCCTGAATAATTTTTTAGTGTTGCTTGCATTCCTTGATGTGTTAACTCTTCTAATACATTTCTTGATAGCTCATAGGTCTGGTTTAATAGAGCATGCATTTTCTGTACCATTTTATCCATTCATTCTACTCCTTATTCTGAATCTGATAAGCTGTGTATGCATTCTCCACTTCAAAGCCTACATCGTAATATAACTGCATAGCCGCTTCATTAAGAACTTCTACACACAAACTAATTTTTTTGATTTGAGATTCTTTAAACAAATATTCTATAACTTTAGTGAGCAAAGCTTTCCCTATACCTTGCTTTCTATACCCCTCTTTTACAGCAAGGAAATGGATATAACCGCTTTCTGCTTCTAACTGCTTTTGCACAAATACATATCCTTCTAACTCTTGATTATTTTTAGCGATAAAAAGTTGATAGCCGCGAGTTAGCTTTTCTATGATTTGTTTTCCTGAGTAGTACACACCTGGCCATAGTGTATCATGAAATGCTTGAACTTCTTTATATACATTCTGACCAACCTCTACTATTTCTTTAGGTAGAAGCTGTACTTTCACATTTTCTTTTTTTAATTCTAATACATATTCATGCCCTCTACTTGTCGCACCGAGATTCTCAAGTAATTTTTTATTAATTTGATTTTCTTGGTGAATGAAAAATAAATACTTATATGTAAAACCAAACGCCTCAAAAATAAACTGACACATTTCATTTGCTATAGATAACCATTCCTTATCTTGTTCTCTATCTATAAAGGGGCCTATCATTTCAATAACCTGTTTTTCTAAATCTACTTGCAAATCTATTATACCTATAAGCTTTCCTTGTTCTATCATCCCAATAGTTTTGTTCTCTTCATCTTCAAAAGACTCTATCAAATCCTTTCTTATACTGTTCGGCTTTAAACTACAATAGCCTATTTTATACCTTTTCTCTTTATTATACTTAGCCATTAATGCTACACCCTCATCTAAATATGTTTCATCTAAATATACTATTCTCATTTTTACCCCTTCCTTATAGTATACATCTGTAACTATAACCCTTATCAGTTTTCTTGACTTTATCAAATCCTTGTTTTTCAAATAATTTTTGTGAGGCAATATTATAATCATAAATTTCTCTTACGCTTAACTGTTTATATCCTAATGTACTTGCCCTCAGCTTAAGTGCTTCTATCACCTTGCTTCCTATCCCCTCTCCTCTATACCCTCTCTCACCTATTACAATAGATAAATCTTCCATAGATAAAGTTACATCTCCTATAGGTACAAAATTGTTACCTTGTTTAACCTCTATAAAATAGAGTTCTCCCCTATCACTTAAGTACTCATACATCTTTATAAGCCTTTCCATATTATAAGGTTTACTTTCCTTACCATCCACTAAATCTAAAAGTTCTCTATCCTGATACCATTCAAGAGCAAATTTACACTTACCGTCATATGTCCTTAATCTTAAAGTATCTGTAATTTGTATCATTCCATGCTTCCCCTTCCTACATCAAAATAGCCAGTAAGCTCTCTATGTTTATCATAGTAAAGTTACTGGCTATTTTTCAATTTAAAAAACTTTTCTATCTTATTTATTATTTATTACCATAAACAATTTTCCTAATACTAGCTAAACTTAAGTGGTATTCCATAGCGAGTTCTTCACATTTCTTGCATTCATAATATTGTTTTTTAATCTCTATATTTCGCTCTGCAATATAATGTCTTGTCCCTGTTTTTTCTGCCCATACCTTTTTCATCCTCTTTTTATTAGGAATATAAACATATTTTTATTAGGAATATAAACATATTCACCTTGTATATACTGCTGAATTTGCTTTAATAATTCTTGTGGTAACACGCTCTCTGCTTTTCTGTATTTCACGGCCTATCGCTCCTTAGAATTTTTATTTTATCCAAGGTTGCAGGCTATTTATGAAATAGAGCAGGCGACCCTTAAAATATACAGCTCAAACAGGCAATCGCCTTATCTATAAATAGATCCTGCATGAGCAACTACCAACTAAACTACATCTCATCATCTCTTCCTCCTATACACTTTCTTCTATTATACTCATATTAAAGAGACTAATCTATTAGCTTTCTCAACAATACTTTTTTCATCACTAATACCTCTAGCAACTTTATATATCTTATAATTAAACGCTATACCTTTTTGTGTTACCTGCTCTCTGAAATGATAGTTTACATCCCCTTCTTGTAATAAAGTTACTAATAATATCTTTTTTATCTTTATAGGTTCTTTTATGTTGTCTCTTTTATAAAACATATCAAAATGAATTGAAGTTTGCTCTTGCGTATTATTCTCTAAGAATTATAGAACAGGGTATTCTAAAAAGTAGGACTTTCTAAGAATAAAAAAAGACCTAGGTAAAATACCTAGGTCTCCTCTATCAATTACTTAATTATTTTAAGTTAGCTTTAGCTGTTTCAACTAATTGTGTGAAAGCTGCTGCATCGTTGATTGCCATATCAGATAACATTTTTCTGTTGATTGTGATATTAGCATTTTTAAGTCCGTTCATGAAACGGCTGTATGTTAAACCATTCATACGAGCTGCTGCATTGATACGAGCAATCCATAATGTTCTGAATTCACGTTTTCTTTGTTTTCTACCAGCGTATGCATAGTTTAAAGATTTCATTACAGCTTGTTTAGCTGTTCTGAATTGTTTAGATTTTGCGCCTCTATAGCCTTTAGCTAATTTTAATACTCTATTACGTCTTTTTTTAGTAGCCATGCCACCTTTTACTCTCGCCATGTTCCTAACCTCCTACTGCTTTTTCTTATAGATATGGTAATAAACGTTTCATTTGTTTTTCGTTTGTTGAGTCAACAAGTCCTGCATGTCTTAAGTTACGTTTTCTCTTTGGAGATTTTTTTGTTAAGATGTGACTTGTGTATGCTTTTGATCTTTTAAGTTTGCCTGATCCTGTAACTTTAAAACGTTTTGCTGCTGCTCTATTTGTTTTTAATTTAGCCATGGTAAGGATCCTCCTTTTTAATAAATATATATTTTATCTTAAGGTAACTATTTTGGTGCTACCACGATAGCCATGTTTCTGCCTTCTAATTTAGGCTTGTTTTCAGCTACGCCAACCTCTTCTAGAAGTCCCATTGCTTGATCTAAAATTTCAATACCTCTTTGTGTATGCATCATTTCACGACCACGGAACATAACTGAAATTTTCACTTTGTCCCCTGCTTTAAGGAATTTTTGTGCATTACGGATTTTAGTCTCAAAGTCATGTTTATCGATACTTGCTGATAATCTAACCTCTTTAACACTAATAGTTTTTTGTTTTTTACGTGCTTCTTTTTCTTTCTTAGCTGCATCAAACTTATACTTACCGTAATCCATAATCTTACATACTGGTGGTTTTGCTTGTGGAGCAATTTTTACAAGATCAAGATTTTTCTCGCTAGCCATTTGTTGAGCTTCTTTAATTGATACAATACCAATTTGCTCTCCATCTACACCAACAAGTCTGACTTCTTTGTCACGAATTTGCTCGTTAATCATTAATTCGCTAATAATGGGCACCTCCTAAATTTGTTTGCCTGTATTGATAAAACACCTTTTTGCGTAGGTGTGAACGCTCCGCAAAATGAAAGTGGATAGACACCTAGTCTATCCACTTCTCTTATATACATACTAAATCTGACGATTTAAAAAATTCAATTAGTATGACCTTACGAACTTTAGCGTTGTAAGGTGAGAAGAGAAAGCTTCTACTTGCGCCTGTATTCAACACATGAAATGATAGCACAAGCAAATAGCTTTGTCAACTAGTTAGTCTCTGTTTCTGCCTTCATTTCTAAGTGGTAATTATATCTAGTTTTAATTTCATTTGAAATACGTGTTACAAATGCCTCTAATGCTTGTGCACCTTCATCACCATTTTGTCTGCTTCTTACAGATACAGTTCTGTTTGCTTCTTCATCCATACCTACTACTAAGATATAAGGTATTCTTTCCATACGTGCTTCACGGATTTTATAACCAATCTTTTCTGTTCTGTAATCAGCCTCTACTTTTACGCCACTATCTTTAAGGGCTTTTACAACTTCTGCTGCATAATCTGCATATTTATCAGAAATTGGAAGTACTTTTACAGCAGTTGGCGCAAGCCATGCTGGGAATGCACCTGCATATTTTTCAATAAGCATTGCAAGTGTTCTTTCGTAGCATCCGATTGATGAACGGTGAATGATATATGGACGTTTTTTCTCACCATTTGAATCAACATAAGTCATACCAAAACGTTCTGCAAGTGCAAAGTCGATTTGGATAGTGATAATTGTATCTTCTTTACCATGAACGTTTTTAAACTGAATATCAAGTTTTGGACCATAGAATGCAGCTTCACCTTCTGCTTCTGTGTAGTCAATTTCAAGGTGATCTAAAATGTTTTTCATGATTACTTGAGTTTCTTCCCAAGCTACAGGGTTATCAATATACTTTTCAGTATTTGATGGATCCCATTTAGAGAATCTGTAAGTAATATCTTTATCGATACCAAGTGTACCCATAATGTATTTAATAAGATCAAGGCAACCTTTGAACTCATCTTCAAGTTGTTCTGGTGTACATACAATATGACCATCAGCAAGTGTGAATTGTCTTACGCGGATAAGACCATGCATTTCCCCCGATGATTCATTTCTTGCAAGTGTAGCTGTTTCAGCATAACGAATAGGAAGATCACGATAGCTGTGTTGTTCTGCATTGTAAATACAAAATTGGAATGGACATGTCATCGGTCTAAGGGCAATGATTTCATTATCTGTCTCTTCTTCACCCATTACAAACATACCATCTTTATAGTGATCCCAGTGACCTGAAATTTTGTAAAGATCGTTTTTAGCCATACTAGGTGTTTTTGTAAGAACATAACCACGTCTTTCTTCTTCATCTTCTACCCATCTTTGAAGTGTTTGGATAACACGCGCCCCTTTTGGCATCATAAGTGGAAGCCCTTGGCCTACTGATTCATCAGTTGTGAAGAGTTTAAGTTCGCGACCTAATTTATTGTGATCACGTTTTTTAGCTTCTTCAAGCTTTTCTAAGTGCTCTTTAAGCTCTGCTTTTTTAGGGAATGCTGTCGCGTAAATACGTGCAAGCATTTTGTTTTTCTCATTCCCTTTCCAGTATGCACCTGCTGCATAAAGAATTTTGAAAGCATCAACTGGTTTTGTGCTCATAAGGTGAGGACCTGCACATAAGTCTACAAATTCACCTTGTTTATAGAAAGAAATCACTTCACCTTCTGGTAAGTCACGAATAAGTTCTACTTTGTATGGTTCGCCAGCCTCTTCCATAAGTTTAATCGCTTCTTCACGTGGAAGCTCAAATCTTTCAATAGGAAGTTTTGCTTTTACGATTTTTTTCATTTCCGCTTCAATAGCCGCAAATTCTTCTTCTGTGAATGCTTTATCACGGTCGAAGTCATAGTAGAAACCATCTTCAATAGCTGGCCCAATAGCAAGTTTTACATCTGGGTAAAGATTTTTAACAGCTTGTGCAAGAATATGCGCTGCTGTATGGCGGAATGCCCATTTACCTTCTTTATCATTAAATGTAAGAATCTCAAGATTTGCATCTTCTGTAATAGGTGTTCTAAGGTCTACCATTTCTCCATTAAGTTTACCAGCACATGCTGCTCTCGCTAAACCTTCACTAAGATCTTTAGCAATATCTAAAATAGTAATGCCTGCTTCGTACTGTTTCTTAGTACCATCTTTTAAAGTAATGTTAATCATATTTCACCTCTGTAATGTATATTAAGCTTGTTTGCCTACTAAATAATTGTATTTTGTCTGAACTTCTTCAGTTATTCTCTGAATAAAGGCTTGTAAATCCATTTGGCCTTCTTCACCATTTTCTCTACTTCTTACAGCAACCTTGCCCTCTTCTTCTTCCTGAGCCCCTACTACTAAGATGTACGGTACTCTTTCCATACGTGCTTCACGGATTTTGTAACCAATCTTCTCTGCACGCTCATCTCTTTCTACTCTAAGACCAGCTTCTTCTAAAGCATCTTGTACTTTAGCTGCATAAGCATGATATTTTTCTGAAACAGGAAGTACTTTAACTTGTACTGGTGCAAGCCATGTTGGGAATGCTCCTGCAAAATGTTCTGTAATAACACCAATGAAACGTTCAATACTACCAAGTACAACACGGTGAATCATAACAGGACGATGTTTTTCTCCATCTGCACCAATATATTCAAGCTCAAAACGTTCTGGAAGTTGGAAGTCTAACTGAATTGTACCACATTGCCATGTTCTACCTAGGCAGTCTTCAAGCTTGAAGTCGATTTTAGGACCATAGAAAGCCCCATCCCCTTCGTTAATTTTGTAGTCATATCCCATATCTGTTAAAGCTTCAATTAATGCTTCTGTTGCTGTTTCCCATGCTTCATCTGAACCCATGCTATCTTCAGGTCTTGTAGAGACTTCTACTTTATATTTAAAGCCAAATGCTTTATATACTTCATCAATTAGTCTTACAACGCCTTTTATTTCATCTTTAATTTGCTCTGGTAGCATAAAGATATGCGCATCATCTTGAGTAAAGTTACGTACTCTCATAAGGCCATGAAGTGCACCTGAAAGCTCATGACGATGTACTAAACCAAGCTCACCCATACGGAGTGGAAGGTCACGGTAAGAACGCATTTTTGTTTTATAAACAAGCATACCACCTGGACAGTTCATTGGCTTAATCGCATAGTCCATTTCATCAATAACTGTTGTGTACATATTTTCACGGTAGTGATCCCAGTGACCACTTGTAAGCCATAGATCTTTATTTAAGATAATTGGTGTAGAAATTTCTTTATAACCTGCTTTTTTATGAATTTCTCTCCAATAGTTAATAAGTGTATTTCTAAGTTCCATTCCTTTTGGTAAGAAGAATGGGAAACCTGGACCTTCATCTAAAATAGTGAAAAGTTCAAGTTCACGACCAAGTTTACGGTGGTCACGTTTTTTAGCCTCTTCAAGTTTTTCTAAGTGCTCATTAAGTTCTGATTTTTTTGTAAAAGCTGTTGCATAAATACGAGAAAGCATTTTATTTTTCTCGCTACCTTTCCAGTATGCACCGGCTGCTGATAAAAGTTTCACTGCTTCTACTGGTTTTGTACTCATAAGATGAGGCCCTGCACATAAATCTATAAATTCACCTTGTCTATAGAAAGAAATCACTTCACCTTCTGGTAAATCATTAATAAGTTCTACTTTGTATGGTTCGCCAGCCTCTTCCATAAGTTTAATCGCTTCTTCACGTGGAAGCTCAAATCTTTCAATAGGAAGTTTTGCTTTTACGATTTTTTTCATTTCCGCTTCAATAGCCGCAAATTCTTCTTCTGTGAATGCTTTATCACGGTCGAAGTCATAGTAGAAACCATCTTCAATAGCTGGTCCAATAGCAAGTTTTACATCTGGATAAAGTCTTTTTACAGCTTGAGCTAACATATGCGCTGCTGTATGACGGAATGCCCATTTACCATCTTGGTCATTAAAAGTTAAAATCTCTAAATTACAATCTTCATTAAGAGTTGTTCTAAGATCTACCCTTTCCCCATTTATAAGACCGCAACATGCATTACGTGCTAAACCTTCACTCAAATCTTTAGCAACCTCTAAAACAGAAATGCCTGCTTCGTATTGTTTCTGACTGCCATCTTTTAAAGTAATGTTAATCATACCTATTCTTCCTCCTTTATATAGTTTGTGTACTATACTAAAGCTCTAGGCAACAAAAAACTCCCGTCCTTTCCTAGCCACAAGCTCTAGAAAAGGGACGAGAGTACAATTCCCGCGGTTCCACCCTTATTGTTTTCGAAAACGAAACCTCTTTGTTAGGACTATAACGTAGTCAACGGATTGGTTTACAATCACTCAGAGCTGGTCTTCACTTATTATCTTTTAAAGATGCTCACACCAATGCATCCTCTCTCTGAAAAAAGATTTCGTAAGCTACTCGTCTCTTCATCGCGTTCATTTATTAATTCTGATTTCATTCTAGTCAAATTTACTTTGTCTGTCAATATCCTTTCATTAAGTAGTATTTTTTTACAAAGGAGACTGACAGTTTTCACATCCATCGCAGTAACTAAGCTGTTCTTGAAAAAGTGCCTTAAGAGTGTCTAAAAAATGAGGATTCAGATCTTTAATATCTTTATGAATGATAACTTTTTTAGGTGATACACAAATTAAAATATGCAGCACTTTATCTTCTATCTTCATTTTCTCATCTTCTAGCTCATTGCAATACTGCTGCATATAAGCCTTGGTTCTATCTTGCATGTATTCATCTAATAGAAGGATATCCCCTTCTTCTTTAGGAATAAGATGAATGACTTCCTCTTTTGCTTCTTGCATAGACTTAGTATCTAACAGGAAATTAATAAACTGAATATAATCCTTTTGCATTTCATAGTCATAAATAGTCTGCTCAATAACATCTTCTAGAATAACTTTATACTTTTGTGTTCTAAAAGCCATCCATCCATCTATATTTACTTCTTTATAACACTCGAGCTCTTTTATAAGAGGCGTATAAATAACATAGTAAGCAATATAAGATACCCCTTCCTCCTTAGCAATATAGTTATTATGGATAAAAAGCTTTTCGACTTCCTTTTTTTCTTCTCTATTTAATCCTTTGTAACTTTTTAAATAGCTCCTAGCAAACTTCTTCAGAACACCTTCTTGAATCACATCTCCAACTAAGTTTGCAATATTTTTAAGGACTTCATCTTTTTCTTTTTTATTTGCTGCGCATCTGAAGCATTTTATAGTATCTAGACTGTCACATTGCCAGCTTCCACAGATGCTGTCAGGGCTTTCTAATAATCTGTCTAACTTTATTTGGAAAAGTTCTGCATAATTTTCAGTCCATATTCTATATTGAATCATTCTACTCCTCCTCAACCCCTCTAATTCAATATATGACTGGACATTTGTTAACTTTCCCTTATAACTTTGTCTTTATCATAAATTTCCTTATTCTTTTTAGAGTGAACGTCTCATAATTATCAGTTCATCAGAAACTTTAAAGTTTTGCTTCTCATAAAAACCTAACATCTCACTACATCTTAAAGTCCATAGAATAATCTTAGTTACGCCATCAGCCTTCACTCTTCTTACCATTTCATCTACTAACTTAGAGCCTATCCCCTTACCTTTAATTGCTGTATCTACACAAAGTTCTTTAAAATGAAAATGTACAGCATCATAGTAATATTCCTTATTACCTAATGCCATTCCTACTACTTTATTATTGTCATAGGCAATAAGACCTAAACTATCCTCGCAGCCTATCATCTGCCCTAAGCGTTTTTTAGCAGTCTCCACTGTCCACTTATCATACCAAGGTGCGCCGTTAAAAGCCCCTACATACAGCTCTGCTATCTTATCTAAGTCTTCCCTGGTCATAATTTTAAATTCCATCTTCTTCCCTCCATTTAATCTTAATAGTTGTATGTATAAAAAGGACTGCTACAAATAAATGTCTAATGCATTTTGTAACAGTCCTCTATTTTTACTCTTGTGTTTCTTCTGGTCCGCCTAATTCAAATACGATTTCTGAGTCTCCATCTAAATCGAAAACAATTTCTTGACCTTCATCTAATACGACTTCTGGCTCATCTGCTACTTCTTCTAAAAGTTCTACAATGCTCTGTTTGTCAAACTCATATTTATGATTGCAGAAATGGCATACAAGCTCTAAGTCTTCTTGGTCATCATTTACAATTTCTTGAAGTTCTTTTCTACCTAAACTGATAAGTGCACGTTCCATATTTTCTCTTGAACAATCACAATGGAATCTTACTTCTGTACGGTCCATCATCTCAGCATCATCACCTAAAAGCATCATGATAACGTCTTCAATTGATTTCCCCTCTTCCATATAAGTTGTTAAAGAAGTGAAAGTTTTAAGTTTTTCTTCAAGTTTTGTAATATCTTCATCTGTTGCATCTGGAAGTACTTGAATAATAAACCCACCAGATTGTTTAATACTATAGTCACGGTCAACAAGTACGCCTAAAGCTACTACTGTATTTGTTTGTTCTGAAGTTGCAAAGTAATAACTAAAATCTTCTGCAATCTCTCCAGAAAGCATAGCTATTTGTCCTGTATAAGGCTCTTTAAGACCAATGTCTTTTTTGACAATCATAAGGGCATTACCGATTGCACCACTTACATCAAGTTTCCCATTTTCTTTTTTAGGAATATCTACTACTGGCACATGTGGATAGCCTTTAACGTTTCCTTTGGCATCAGCTTCTACTGTAATACCTTGGATAGGTCCATCCCCTTTAATCATAACGCACACACGGTCATTATCATTTTTAAGCATGTTACCCATCATAAGTGTACCTGTCATTGTACGTCCAAGTGCTGCTGATACAACTGGAGATGTACCATGATTTTTTACTGCTTCACCAACAACACCCGTTGTATTAGCACCAAAAAATCTAAAACTTTTATTTTTGTCAGTTCCTCTTACAATATAGTTTTCCATATTCTGTCTCCTTAATCTATATAAACTTTTCCTTCTACTTGCTTTTCTCGCGCAACAAAAGTTGCTCTAAAAGTACTTGTATCGCAAGGTTTAGTTGTATAATCATCATAAACTGCAACAAGTTCCATACCTGCTGTATCAAGTAGTGCTTTAATACGTTCTACATCATAAGCTTTTTGATAGTGTACTTCTTCAAATCTATCATATCTACCATCTTCATCTGCTACGAAGAAGCTTACATAGAACTCATTCACCTGCTGCTTCTCATCATAGAAGTTTTCCCAAATATAAGCAGCATCTTCTGTCTGATCTGCAAAAACTTTCTCTCCTAAAAGCGTTTTGTATTTATGAGGTGTGTTCACATCAAAGATAAATAATCCACCTTTTTCAAGATAATTATTTACCCATTTAAACATAGAAAGCACTTTTTCTTCTTCCATTAAATAATTGATACTATCACAGCTACTGTAAATCACATCTACAGTCCCATAAAGTTCAAATTCACTCATATCCTGCATAAGATATAAAATCCCACGCTGAGCTTCCATTTCATTCTCACGTGCAATCATGAGCATTTCCTCTGAAGCATCGATGCCAATAACATCAAAGCCTTTATCTGCAAACATCTCACACATTTTCCCTGTACCACACCCTAAGTCACATATAAGTTTAGGGGTAATACCTTGTGCTTTTATGATGTCTTCTATAAAAGATACCCACTGCGCGTAAGGTGTATCTTCCATAAATATATCGTATATCATTGCAAAATCATTGTAAATTTCCAATTCTTCCACCTCTTCATCTGATGACTAAACCTTATTGTACACTAGCTGTTTTTTCTATGCAAATGCAATTTGTGGCTATTGTCTCTACAAAAAGTCTATCATGCTCTACAAAGACCATGGTTGGTTTATACTGCATAATGAGCTCTTCTATCTGAGTACGTGATAAAATATCAATAAAGTTAAGTGGTTCATCCCATACATATAGATGTGCCTGTTCACACAAACTTCTGGCAATGAGTACTTTTTTCTTTTGTCCACCGCTTAACTCAGATAAGTCTTTATCAAATGCCTGTCTTGTAAAATCTAATTTTCTCAAAATAGCCTTAAACAAACTTTCATCAATCCCACTCTCTCTTACAAAGTCCCTCATACTCCCTTTTAAAAAACTAGTATCTTGGGGTACATAAGAAATTTTAAGCTTAGAACCTTTTAAAAGTTTCCCACTATATATAAGCTCTTCCCCTACTAATAGCTTAATAAGGCTAGACTTACCACAGCCATTAGATCCCTTTAAAGCAATTCTATCTCCCTGCTTAATATTGAAGCTAATCGGCTTACTTACTGCCTTTCCATCATACTGAATAACTACATCTTGTACTTCTGCCAAAATAGGCTTTACGTAATCCATACAATGCACTTTTAGAGTATGGACTTGTTCTATATTTTTAAACAATTGCTTTTTCTCTTCTATCATTTTATCCTGTCTTTTTTCAATAACCTTTGCGCGCTTCATCATCTTAGCCGACTTATGTCCAACAAATCCTTTATCTGCTGCACCTATTTTAGACTTTTCTATTTGGTCGCTCCAATTTTCATTGCGCATACTAGCCGCATTTAGTCTACCAATTTCTTTCTTAAGCTTTTCATTCTCACCTAACTCATACTGATCATTTCGATCTTTATTTAGTTTCCAACTTGAGTAATTCCCCTGCTGCACTTCAATGTTATGACGATTGATACATAAAACATGGTCAATAATCTGGTCTAAAAAGAGCCTATCATGAGAAACTAATATAAAACCTTTTTTGCTCTTTAAATACTCCGCTACAATTTGTCTTCCTTCAATATCTAAATGATTTGTAGGTTCATCAATAAGTAAAAAGTTATTTTTCTTTAGAAAGAGTGCCACTAAAAGCAGTTTGGTCCTTTCCCCATTACTTAAAGTATAGAAAGGTCTATTAAGAACCTCTTCATCTACTTCTAGCTTACTGATTTCCTTAATAATCAATTCTTTTATGGTATAACCATCATGCTGCATATAAGTATCTAGTAATATACCATATTGTTCTAAACTTGCACCTGTATTTTTCTCAAGGCAAAGTTCCATTTCCTCTTCCCACTGACTAAAGGGTGCAATTACATTACGTATCACTTCTAAAGTCAGTTGATCTTGCTCTACTTCAAAAGGGAAGTAGTCAAAAGTCACAGAGCTTACAATATTTCCTTTATACTCATATTTACCTTGCAGTAAATTTAAAAGCGTTGTTTTGCCTCTGCCATTACGTCCGATAAAGCCTAGTTTCCAATCGGTATCAATTGTAAAGGATGTATTTTCAAATATATTTTCATAATGTGTATCATAACTAAAGGTTAGGTTGGTTATATTAATAACAGACATTCTATTTCTCTCCCTTCAATATAAAAAATAAGCCCCAAGAAAGTTCTCTTTCTCAGGGCTTATTTTGCTACATATGAAAATATAGCAAAGCCTAGGCATAGAATAGGTTATGCTATACCTGCTTTTATCCGTAAGCTGATAGTAGATGAACTCTCTTGCTAATGCACGACAAATAAACATATCCTAGATATGTTCCTTGAGCTCTATAAAAGCTTATCATGCATTTTAATAAAATTAGCAAGCAAAGTTCTCCACTTTATCAACTCCTTTAATCTAATAATTTTATTATAATATACTCTATTGGCCTGTCAACCCTACTTAAGCGTATCTAAATACTCAAACAGAGAAATATTTTCACCCTTTCTCGCTTCCTTGTCTACAAGATGAGATAAAGTAATCCCCAAGAGGCGTACTTTTTGCTCCGGTTCTTCCACTTTACTCACAAGCATATGCACATATGTCATAATCTCATCTACCTCTGAAATAGGATAAGGCGTCATCATACTACGTGTGATCTGAGTAAAGTCACTAAATTTAACTTTTATGGTAACATTTTTACCCCAGACCGCCCTTTTCTTAACTCTCATACTCACTTCTTGTGCTAGCTCTTTTAAATAGTTTTCAGCCTCTACACCTATGAGATTCACATCTTCATTAAAGGTATTTTCTGCACCTATAGACTTACGAATACGGGAATTTTCTACTCCCCTATTATCTATACCGCGGGCAAAATCATAGAGCATATATCCCCTTTTCTTAAAGACACTTACCAAATAGTCTAGCTCTAGCTTTCTTAAATCTCTCCCATAATGCACACCTATTCGCCTTAGCTCTTCTTCTGTTACCTTACCTACTAGAAAAAATTTATTAATAGGGAGAGCATCTAAAAAGTCTTGGGCTTTTTCTGGTGTAATGACTGTAAGTCCATTGGGTTTTTTATAGTCTGAAGCAATTTTAGCAAGAAACTTATTGTAAGATACACCTGCTGAGCCCGTTAAATTCAACTCCTCATAGATAGCCTTTTTGATTTCTTTAGCAATCTGGGTAGCTGAAGGTATACCCTTTTTATTTTCTGTTACATCTAAAAAGGCCTCATCTAAAGATAGAAATTCTACCTGATCCGTATACCTTCTGAAAATCTCCCCAATTTGAGTTGAAACAGTCTTATAAACATCAAATCTCGGCTTTATAAAAATAGCCCTTGGACATAACTGCCTAGCTGTCCTAGCCGGCATAGCTGAGTGAATGCCAAACTTCCTTGCTTCATAAGAACAAGTTGCTACAACTCCCCTTGCATCTGGATTACCTCCTACAATAACAGGCTTGCCTCTAAGAGATGGGTTCTCTCTTGCTTCTACTTGGGCATAGAAAGCATCCATATCTATATGTATAATTTTACGCATACTCCATCTCCTTCTACCTAGAACTATTCTATATTTGCTGGCCTTCTAGGTAATCTACGAACTGTTTAGCCGTTCTGCCTGATTTACCATTATGCCACATTTCCCACTTCAGTGCTTCCTTTTTTAAAATTTCTTCTTCTATATCTAGTCCTCGTTGCTTAACCAATCCATTTACAATAGCTAAATACTCTAGTTGATTAGGTGAGCTAAATCCTATACGCATGCCAAAACGATCTGAAAGAGACATCTTTTCTTCAACTGTATCTTTACCATGAAGTTCATTGTCACTTATCTTTTCTTCTATAAGATGTCTACGATTAGAGGTAGCATAAATAACAACATGGCTCGGTTTAGTCTCTACTCCACCTTCTAATATAGTTTTAAGTGCTGTATAAGTTTCTTCCTTATCCTCAAAGGCTAAATCATCTATAAAAATAATAAAGTAATAAGGTTTATCTTTAATTTCATTAATCAATTCTTTAAGCTGCATAAGCTGGTCTTTTTTCATCTCAATAAGTCTTAACCTCGTATGGGATGAAAAGTAATTTAGTACTGCTTTAACCATAGAAGATTTACCTGTCCCTCTAGCTCCATAAAGGAGTAAGTTATTAGCTGGATAGCCTTTTAAGAACGCCTCTGTATTACGAAGTAAATCTTGCTTCTGTATATGATAACCAATGAGATCATCCATGGTAATAGAATCTGGCACATCTATTCCTTTAATCTCCTTACGTCCTTTGCCAAACGCCCATATGAAAGCTTTATATTTAGCAAAAATGCCACAACCTTTATTTCTATAGAAATCCAGAAGCTGGTCAGACTTCTCATCCCATCCTGCATGACCTAACACTATCTGTTCTTCTTCTGATTCATTTTCCCATTCTAAAAGATTATGAATAATCTCTTTTTCCAGCTCACACTTTGCTTTATGACACATATATTCCTTTAAAACCACAGCTTTAACCTCTCCTATAATCTGCAAGGCAGCTAATTCTCCTCTTAATGCCTCCACCATGGAAATACTAAGTTCCTTTTGCCTCTCTATATGTAAATTGATTAAATTCTGCCCGTATAAAATCTCATCTAAAATATATGCTTTTAAAGATTTTCCCTGTGTTTTTTTATAAAAGTTATAGGTAAAACCATTATACAGTTTTATATTTTCTACTATAGACTTATTTTCATCTAATATATTTTCTACTAACTTTTCTAAATCTCTTATAACTTCTAGCTCTTGTATACTTTTAAAGATACAAAGCCTAGCCATTTGTAATTTTAACCCTAAAAGTTTTTGTTTCATCCCCATCACTTCTTTTCTTTTTATCTTATAGTAGCATACTCTTTTCTTATTTTGGAGTACTTACTTTAGCTGTATTCTATAAAAAAGTAAGAGGGTAGTCCTCTAAGGATTACTCTCTTACTTTTAAAAAATTTAAATATATTTTATAGAGTTTAAAAATAAGTCTATGAGAATAAATTATTAATTGCCAGCTACATTAGAAATCTTCTCTTCTACTTTTACATAAGTATGATAACGATAGTTATCAGCATTATACATTGGGTAGAAATCTAAGCCATTTGCTATAAGATGTGGAGGTTGGTCACTATCTGTTCCTGTTACAATTTCAACCGATTCTAAAAGATTTTCGCTTAATACCATATTGTACCAATTCATTGGTGTATATTCTTCCCTAGTATCTTTAGCTACCATAACAATTGGACCATACATTAACGATGCTACAGTATTACCATCAACTTTATCAGGTGTTTTATCTAAATGTAACGTATATGGCATATTGATTTCAACAATATCACCATCACTCCATGTACGATTAATTTCTACATATGTGCTAACTTCTGGTTTTAGACAGATAACATCGCCATTAACTTTTATCGTAAAGCCATCTGTTGCCCAATACGGAACACGCAGTTTCATTGTAAAATCTCCAGCTCCACCAATCGTTAATTTTGAATTCTCAGAAGGGAACGTAGTCTCTTGTTTTACAGTTATACCTTTTTCTTTCCATTCTACTGTAGTAGGAATATATAGGTTTACATATAGTGTATCCTCTGAATATGCATATACAGCTTCTTGATATTTAACATGATTTTCCATACCTGTTCCATTACAACATGTAAATCCGCCATAGTCAGAATCAAAATCTTTTCTTTGACCTGGGTCAATTGGAAGCATATAGGTTACGCCATTATGCATGTTCTCTGTTGTTTCTTTAGATTGTGAAGCAATAATTTGATTAATTAATGTTCTCTCATAATAGTCCATATAAGCAGCATTATCTGGATCATAGTTGTATAAATCCTTTGTCAACTTTAACATATTGTAAGCAGCACAAGTTTCGCAGTTTTCACCTCTGCCTGAATTTCCAAGGATATTGCTCCCTTGTTGATAAGGATCTTTAAAACGCTCCCCTGTCCCTACACCACCAATAGAATAAGAATAACGTGCTACAACCATATCCCAAAAGTTTCGAGCAATATGATAATACTTTGGATCTTGTGTAGCTGCATATTCATGGAGGGCACCTACAATTTGGGGAATATGTTGATTAGCATGCCTATTTTGGATATCATCTACATTATTTGATAGATTATTAAAAAACTTAGTATTATCAAACATTTGAGCGGCTTTTAAATATCGCTCATCTCTTGTAATTTCGTAAAGTTTTGTAAGTGATTCATTCATTCCACCATATTCCCCTGCAATATACATATCCCACATTTTTGAACGTTGCTCTGCCGTACATGCGTTTAATCGTTCATATATCCATCCCCCAAGATCTTTGGCAATTTCCAATGCTTCTTCATTACCACCATAGGTGTAGCAGTCTAAGAAACCTGCAAGTAATTTATGCATTGTATAATAAGGTGCCCAAATTGTTGCATAAGGTGTATATTGTTCTAATAAAGCAAATTGATCTGGAGAATATGCACTAATAAATCCAACACCCCATGTTTCTGGATCTTTACTCCATTTTTCTTGATTTGCATCAGTTGGTGTACAAGATGTCTTAAAGTCTTCTGGACTACCCTTAGATAATAATTGTAATTTTCGCATTTCTGTGATCATATAGTCCATTTTTTCTTTATATACTTCATCTCCTGTTGATGCATAAGCATGTGCCAGTGCTGACATAAAATGTCCTGTAGAATGTCCACGTAATAATCCTGTTGGTTCTTCCCATCCCGTTAATGGTTCTACACCTTTTGTATCTTGCCCAAAGGCAGTTCTAAAATTATAGAGCATTCTATCTGCATCCATCAGATTTAGATATTCTAAAGCACGCTCCATATTCTGAGAAAAGATGGTATCATTGCCATCTAGAGAGATATTAGAAAGATCAAATCCAGATGCAACTTTAATAGGTGTTTGGGCTGTTTTATCTGTAATAACCACGTTTGCAACTACACTCACTGAAGAATCTACAATGTTTCCTTTAATTTGCTTAACTCCAGTCTTTAAGAAATCTTCAGTAGTTAAATCTGCCTGCCATACTACTTTTTCAAGTCCTATAGTATTATCTTCATAATTTACCTTTATTCTATGAGGTAAAGTTGGTAAGATTCCCAAAGAAGTGTTAACTTTTACATCTGCTACTTCAACAATATCTAATTTTTCATAAACTGGATATACATTTGCAATAAATTCCTTTTCAAGAGCTGCTAATCCATAACTCATTTTCGCTGTTAATGTAACTAATTTGTAATTATCAATTGGCCTTGTTACTTTTCCATTATCAGAGATAATATGAGGTTCAGAGCTTTCCCATGAAATACTAGAACCTAATACGCCTTTTGTAGGTAATTGAAGATCTTTCGTTACAACATTCAAATTACCAAGAGTAATTGTATCTCCATCCTTCTCTACAATTTGCCTATCTGTTAGATGAGCCTTTACTTTTACCTCAAATGTTTTAGTGGCTATTTCTCCTCCAGATTGTATAGTTGCAGTTAAAGTAACTGTCTTATCTGCCTTTCCGGCCTTTGGCCTTGTTACTTTACCTAATGAGGATACAGTAATTGCATCACTTGTTTCCCATGTAATAGAAGTACCCATTTCTCCAGTTGTAGGCAGCACTAAGTCTTCTGTTACAGCTGAAATATCCCCAAGTGTTAATGAGTCTTTATCTCTCTCAACTTGTTCTTTATCTGGTATTTCTACTTGTTCTAAAACTTCCTCTTGACTCATGGAGTAATTATAAATTTTAAAATCAGCAATTTTACCTTCAAAAATGTCATTACCAAATTGACCATAACCGATATAATTTTGAGTACTGTTTTGTAGGGCAGAAAGATCAGTATCTGTAGCAATCGTATCAATTAATTTTCCGTCTTCATATAAAGACATACTCTTTTCAGATCCATCAAATGTAACCGTTGTATAGATCCAACGTCCAATATCAATGTTCTCTCCTTTTTCGGGCCCTTTTTCACCTGACCAACCAGTATTTGTAAGGGCACTAGTATAGCCTGTATGCCCCTCATTATATCCGTTTGCTAATAGATACATATAAGAAGTCGTACCGCTACCAATATCCCATATTCTCTGATAACTTGTTAGTTCCTCAGCATATGTCCAACAACTAATTGTTACATCCTCTAAGCCATTTAGTATACCGCTTGGCATCTCTATATAAGTATTTGTAGCGCTAGGGCTTCCTCCTTGCATGACAAAAGCAGTATAATCTTGCCCATATATAGTGACTTGTTCCGTTTCTACTTGGGATCCTGTTGGACGTACAACTCCTGCCTTTCCATTGTTACTCACATCATTCGCAATCGTTCCAGATTGCAATGACTTAAAATCATAATGTAGAATTAAGTTATTATCTACTGCTTTCTCTGAAGATGCTTGAGTCATTGGAGCTAAACTAATGACTATTCCTGCTGTAACTATTGTCACCAACAATGTGTGTTTAGTGTTAATAGCCTTCATTTTTTTCATCACTCACTCCCCCTATCTTTATTTAATACCTAAATCATATCAATATGCATGGATTCTCTCCATTCATTTTCTTGTGAAAATGTTTAGTTTTTTTTTAAATTTTTAGATGCATACTGATAAAAAGGGGTTATTTTATTATTTTATTGTGTTTTTTTATTTTCTCTTGTATATCTTAATAATTATTATGCTATACATAATAAAATAAGCTTCTTGTACGTTATGTTTTAGCATGATAACTTACAAGAAGCTTTACTTACAGAGCCCTTTCTTTAAATCCTATGCATTATTTTCTTTATTTTTTAATTCTCTTTTCTTTTTAGTCATAAGACCACCAATACGCCCTGTTTCTTTAGGTGTAAGGCTCTTCCATCCACCTTCTTGCACTTTATCTAAAAGACCTAATTCCTCTGCAATTTCAAGCTTCATCTTTTGGTCTGGTGATAAAGCATCAAATAATTTCTCTTTAGTGCTATCCATGTTTTTCATAGAATTACCTTCCTTTTTTTGTATTCATGTTCTACAGTATGGATAATTTATCTTAAAAATATACACCCTCACCCTACTTTTTCAGCTTTTATGCATTTTTTTAGTTTTCTAGCATATAATATGTGCATCATCAATCTTTTCATAATTTAAAATAGTATTTAATTGTTTGTAATATTGACACCCGTTATGCGTCATGTTATGATTAGACACAATTGAATAACATTAATCATTCATGTAGAGGCGCGATACTTATGAGTAGAATTTAGGATTCTTACAAGAGAAGTTGACTACTTTCAAAAGGAAGCATCGCCGAAGGGTAATGTGCTTGTACACTTTATTCCTGGGTGTATAGTGAATAGCTATACAACTGTCACCTTTTGCTATACAATAGGTGGTGTGCTACTGTGTTTAAGTGATTCTTGTAAATGAAGTTTACATCATCGTATTCACAGCCAGCTACCTATTAGCTGGCTTTTGTTATTTATTTTAAAATGTTAGGGAGGATCTCATCATTATGAAAAAAATTAATTTAGCGGTTGTAGGCGCAACTGGCATGGTAGGACGTACATTTTTAAAGGTTTTAGAAGAAAAGAATTTACCTATTGAGAATTTTTATGTTTTTGCTTCAGCTCGTTCAGCAGGCTCTACTCTTACTTTTAATGGTAAAGAATACACTGTTCTTGAACTTAATGAAAACAGCTTTAAAGATTATCAAATCGATATTGCTCTTTTCTCAGCAGGTGGTGGCACAAGCTTAAAATACGCTCCTATTGCAGCAGAAAGCGGATGTATTGTTATTGACAATAGTTCTGCATGGCGTATGGATCCTAATGTTCCTCTTGTTGTGCCTGAAGTAAATCCTGAAGATATTAGAAATCATCAAGGTATTATTGCAAATCCGAACTGCTCTACCATACAAGCTGTTGTTGCACTTAAACCTCTCCATGAATACTATGGTATTAAGAGAATAGTTTATACTACATTCCAAGCTGTATCAGGCGCTGGTATGGGTGGATGGAGTGATCTTGAAGAAGGACTTAAAGGCCAGGCCCCTAAAAAATTCCCTCATCCTATTGCAAACAACTGCTTACCTCATATTGATGTTTTCTTAGAAAACGGTTATACAAAAGAAGAAATGAAAATGGTTGAAGAAACTCGTAAAATCCTTCATGATGATACACTTCGTATTACAGCAACAACTGTTCGTGTTCCTGTATTTAACAGCCATAGTGAAAGTATTAACGTAGAACTTAATAAACCATTTGAAATAGATGAACTTATAAACAGACTATCTGCATCAGAAGGCATTATTGTTCAAGATGATTTAGCTAACAATATTTATCCTTTAGCTATTAATGCAACAGGTCATGATGAAGTCTTTGTTGGACGTATTCGTCGTGATGAAAGCCTTGAACATGGTATTAATCTCTGGGTTGTAGCTGATAATATTCGTAAAGGTGCTGCAAGTAATGCCGTACAAATCGCTGAATGGATTATTGCAAACATGATGTAAAAGTGAAAGGACTGATGATAAATGATTTTTAAAGGTGCAGGTGTAGCAATCGTTACACCATTTAATGAAAACGGAAGTATTAACTTTAATAAACTTAGAGAAATAATTGATTTTCAAATAGAAAATGGTACAGATTCTATCATTATCTGTGGTACAACTGGCGAAGCTTCTACTATGACAGATGAAGAACACCTTGAATGTATTAGAGTAGCTGTAGAACAAACTGCTGGTCGCGTACCTGTTATTGCTGGTACTGGTAGCAACGATACACATCATGGTATCACCCTTACAAAACGCGCTAAGGAACTTGGTGTGGATGCTACACTTCAAGTTACACCATACTACAACAAAACAACTCAAAGAGGACTTATCGAACACTTTAAAGCAATTGGTGAGGCTACTGACCTTCCTATGATTCTTTATAATGTACCATCTCGTACAGGTCTTAATATAACTCCTCAAACAGTATATGAGCTTTCAAAACTACCTTATGTTGTAGGGATTAAAGAGGCAAGTGGTAACCTTTCACAAGTAGCTCAAATTGCACGTCTATGTGGTCCTGACTTTGCTATTTACTCAGGTAACGATGACCAAATCATTCCTACACTTTCTCTTGGTGGTGTAGGCGTTATCTCTGTACTTTCAAACGTAGCACCAAAACAAACACATGATATGGTAGACCTTTACCTTAAAGGTGATACAAAAGAAGCACTTAAACTGCAATTAGACTATTTACCAGTAATTGATGCACTATTCTGTGAAGTAAATCCTATTCCAGTTAAAGCTGCTATGAATATGATGGGCTTTGAAGTAGGCCCTTGTAGATTACCACTTACAAATCTTGAATCAGCAAATGAAGAAAAAGTTACAGCTGTTCTTAAAGCAGCTGAACTTATTTAATATTTCTTACAGAAAGGGTGATGCACATGACCAATATCTTAATGCATGGCTGTAATGGTCGAATCGGTCAAGCAATCGTTCGTATCATTAAAGACCATCCAAACTTAAATCTAGTAGCCGGTGTAGACCCTAACCTTTCTATACCGAATACATTCCCTGTATTTGATCATATTAGTGCTTGTAATGTGCCTGTTGATGTAATCGTAGACTTCTCTACTGCTTCAGCGGTTAGACCACTTCTTGAACATGCTATAACTAAGAAAATCCCTGTCGTTGTATGTACAACAGGACTTTCTGATGAAGATATCGAATTTGTTCACGAAGCAAGTAAGCATATTCCTGTATTCTTCTCAGCTAATATGTCACTTGGTGTAAATTTACTCATTACACTTGCTAAACGTGCTACTGAAGTACTAGCTGATAGTGGTTTTGATATTGAAATTATTGAAAAACATCACAATCAGAAAGTAGATGCACCAAGCGGTACAGCTCTTGCTATTGCAGATGCTATTACAGGTACACTAGATGAAAAATACGCACTTCGTTACGACCGTTCAGGCGTACGTGAAAAACGTCCTAAAAATGAGATTGGTATACACGCTATACGTGGTGGTACAATCGTAGGAGAGCATGATATCCTCTTCGCTGGAAACGATGAAGTCATCACCTTATCTCACTCTGCAGCTTCAAAAGAAGTTTTTGCTGTAGGTGCTCTTAAAGCAGCTGCCTTCCTTCACGGCAAAGCAGCAGGACTTTATAATATGGAACATCTTTTAGACAGTTAATAAAAGTGGCTATTGCTTGGTGCAATAGCCACTTTTATTATACTTCATATTATTTATTTTCTACTTTTATTTCATTCTTTACTTCTTCATTAGCTTGAATATCTTCTTCTAGCATAGAAGCAAGTTTACCAACAAAAATGAGCACTGAAGGTACAATACTCATAATTAAACTTGCTGTTATGCCATATTGACTAATCACTTTAGCTGTTTCTCCTGTTGCCTGTCCTATCTCCTTACACATGACACCAATAAAGGAAGTAGCCACTGGTAAGATATACCTTTCATAAATACCAATATCCCATATAAATAGCATCCCTAAAACATACATAATCATGGCACTTACTGATATAGATATGCAAGATAAGAACTGTACAATCTGTAAACTTATATTACGGCAAGCTCTTCCTACTAAGAAATATACAAGGAAGATGGCAAGTGTCATACCTACTGCAAATAAGTTTTTCATCTTTATATCGCTCATAAAAGCTGGATTCATAGCTGCAAATGCATAGGCTCCCATAAACAAGTAAAAATGTACGCCCCATACAAGCACAATATTATAGCAAAACTTCATAACACTACTTTCACTAGATGCCATACTACGCCCTATTTCTAATGCTAGCATACTTACTACTACAAATCCCATCATTAAAACTGCCACTATAATATCTCTAGATATTTCTTGATCCATAAGGATTGAAATTTTATTTAAAGGTTGGTAAATCTGTGGTACTATCTTTTTAAAAAGTGCCATAAGATCTGCACTCTTTAGTATCCGGGCTACTGCATATACGGTGACACCTACCCCATAGGGAAGTATAACAGCTATACGCCCTGCCCGTTTATCTCCATGCCTTTGCATAAACCCTATTATCATATACATAGCCAAAGTTCCTAAAACAAGTAGCTCTGGTGTATAACTAAACAACTCTACATTTTGTCTTACAAGTAAAATTAGTAATAAATAAGCCCCTACACCGATGCCAAAATTAACCCACGTGTTTTTATTTCGCATACGTATCCCCTCTTACTTTTATCATCAAGTGTACTTCTTAATACTCTATTCCCTCTCTTGCCATTACACCTTTTTCCATAGGATGTTTAACAGCTTCAATATAGCTTATATAATCTACTTTATCTTTTAATACATCTGGCAATACTCTTCCTGTAACAACAAGTTCCATAAATTCTGGTTTTTCTTCAACCAAGCTTTGAAGATCTTTAACATCCGCAAATCCCTTTTCAATTACGCCAAGCACTTCATCAAGAATAAGAATATCACATTCCCCTGTATCCATAACTTTCTTTGCAAATTTAAGTGCCATATGAATTTCTTGTGCAAGTTCACTCTTTTCTTCATCTGTAAGCGTCCAAGTAAAACCACGTTCTTTTTCAAAGTGGAACACTTTAAACCCTGGTTCTAGTGTTTTTAAAAGTCTACATTCGCCTGTATTATCATTTTTTAA
The DNA here is from genome assembly GCF_046966505.1 of Zhenhengia sp. Lineage (NCBI taxonomy): Bacteria > Bacillati > Bacillota > Clostridia > Lachnospirales > Lachnospiraceae > Zhenhengia > Zhenhengia sp. The sequence goes on along the minus strand of NZ_JBKVCH010000009.1, from coordinate 150,115 downwards.
GAACTGGATCATGATTACCTTTAAATTACTACCTAATGCACGTATACCTAATCCTATAGCTGCTGTGGTTTTTCCTTTTCCCGGTCCACAGTATACCTGTATAAGCCCTTGTTCCATCATAGTCACCTCTTCATTTATATATCTAAAATATTTCCTTGCTCTTTTAAATAACTCTGTCTTGTTTTATAGTCTGGCATTACCTTAGCAATTGCATTCCAAAAAGCTTTGCTATGGTCAAAATATATTAAATGCATGACCTCGTGTAATACCACATATTCAATCACTTCTATTGGTGCACTCATTAATCTTATATTATAAGAAAGTCCACCTTTACTTGAACAACTTCCCCATCTCGTCTTTTGCTTTCTTAACGTCAATGAGCTATACTTACACCCTAATAAATTACAATATTTATCTGTTAGTGTCGTAAATAATTTTAAAGCTTGTTCTTTAGTATACATCTCTAATTGAGTTTTTATAAGAAAGTGGTCTTTTTTATTAGGTGTTACAATTGTAAGTACGCCATCTGCTACACTTACTGCAACTTTCCCAGTCGGTTCTTCATCAATGCATACCTGAAGCTTTTTGCCTAAGTATAAGATTTCTCCATTATGAAGCCAATCTTTTCGCCTAGCTAAATTCTCTTTATCTCTAATAGTCTTATTAATCCAGACCTCATGTTTTGTAACGATTTTATCAATCTCTTCATGAGAAATATCATAAGGAGCCTTTACAACAATACTTAAGTCATCTTCAATATGAATTGTAACAGATTTTCTTCTTTGCCTAATAATCTTATACATACTTTCTCCTTTCTATGTAAAAGATTATACTCTAAAATTCAAACATTTTCTATATATATCATACAAAAAGCAAGGCATATCCTATGCCTTGCTTTTTGCGTTTTATTCTACTTTATGAAGTTCTTCAACTCGCGTGGTCTCATCTAAAATTTCCATTTTAGAAATAGATACTTCATAAGCTACCTTGCTAATAGCCTCTCCTGTCTCTAGCTTCTTCTGATAAGATCTACTTTGTATTCTGCCCCATATCTCAATATGTGCACCTGTTTTTAAGTTTTGGGCATACCTTGCATTTCTTCCCCAAGTAATACATGGTATGTAGTCTGACTTGTGATAAGAACGATTTACTGCTAAAAGCAAGTCTGTAATTTCTCTACCAAATGGGGTTGTGCGATAAATAGGGTCTTTGCATACAAATCCACTTAAATAAATAGTATTTTTATTCTTCTTCATTTCTTCTTCTGGTACTTCTTTAATCTCTAAGGCAAATATGGTAAGAATAAGGCGGTTCTTGCCTTCTTCATATTGATTATAGGATCTAAATTGACCTGTAATATCTAATACTTTACCTTCTATATTACCTAGTGTAGGTAATAGTCTCTCAGAAACAGTTACTGGTAAAACATCAGAAGAATCACTCAGCCTTGGTACTTCAAGGTTAAAACTATAGAATCCCTCTCCATATACTTTATGACTATAAGTCAGCTCGCTTATAGCTTTTCCAACTATGAGTACTTCATTATTTTCTAGTATGTGCTCGATCATCCTTACACCTCTCCCTTATCCTCTTTTTGTTATTTAAAAAACTTCATCTGTCACTATCATTTATATGAATACTTGTACAAATTTATTACTATATTTAATTTTCATTCAATCTAATACCATAAATAATAAGTGTAGCAACTGCTGCAAGAGTAGCCTCTACATCATTAAAAGGAACTTCTATGCCGAACTCTCTTAGAGTGGTTGCCTGTCCTTCTAATGTAGGCATACAAGATTTAATACAACATTGTACATTTAGGCTACCGTCTACCTGCATCTCAGCACTAGTAGCCGATACACTGGCATCATCACTCCACCCATAGGTAATATATTTTTTACTTTTTTTATGATAGCTTTCTGGAATTATATAGTAATTAGCCTTAATCATGTTTAAAAGCTTGCTCGGCAGGACACCTCTATTAAAGAGATATTTTCTATCATATGATGTGTCTTCAAACAATAGGGCAATATTGAACTTAATATTTTCATAAATAGCTTTTTCCATAGCTTCCTTGGATAGCTCGACAATAAGCAAATCTGGATGTTTATGAAGCTTAATTTGTTCAATATAATCACGGAGAGGAATTTTTTTATTATTATAATACACAACTGTTTCATTAGGGGTAATGTGTGCAAGCTTAAGCCCATTATAAATACTTGTATTCTGGATTAATTGCAAAGCATACTTACTACTTGATAGGTTATTGTTAACCGCTACAGTTATCATGTGCACCCTCCTTATGTAAGCCTTTTATCTTAATGCAAAAAATTATTTTGTGCTATTAGTGTTTGCTTGTTATATCTTTTTATGTGTTATAAACATTGGTAATCGTAAATAGTCACATTCTTTAATTTTCTGCATATTTTATAGTGTAGGCAGCTTTAGTACACATCATGTCACTCCATATGAGAAATGAGGCGAAGTGTCATGCATAATAAGATGCTAGACCAACAGACAATTCTTAATACAAAAAAACAACTCGCTATAGCTATTGAAAAACACAACTATAATTTACAAGCACCTGAAGTTTTAGAACTTAGTGAACGCCTCGACAAATTAATGCTTCCAGCATTTAAATCCCAATTAGATTTTTACAATTATTATTTAAATCATTCTCATCCTTTTATGACATAAGCTATGCATTAATGCATAAAAATAAGACCTGCTAGTTGCTTCCACTAGCAGGTCCCTTTTAATTGCTATACTGTCTTCCTGTATGATCAATCGTATAATTTTCTTTTATAATAAGCTGTGATACAGGAACGAGTTCATACCCCTTTCCTTTTAGCCCTTCTATAATAGTAGGTAACGCATCTTTAGTATACTTCGTTGCATTATGAAGGAGGATAATAGAACCTGGAGACAAGCTTTTATGTTTTAAAACACGATCTATCATTTCTTGCTTACCGTAGTTCTTCCAATCTAGTGAATCTACATCCCATTGAATGATATAGTATCCACTTTCCTTAGCTGCTTCTACTACAGTATCATTGTATTCGCCATAAGGTGCACGATAAAGATTAGCATCTATACCTGTAATTTCTTTAATGGTATTATGGGCAAAACGAATGTCTTTCTTAATTTCTTCTTTACCCATCTCTGTTACATGAGGATGTTTGTCAGAGTGACTTGCTACATCATGCCCTTTTTCAGCAATTTTCTTTGTAGCTTCTGGATACTTTCTCATCCAATCTCCAACCATAAAGAAGGTAGCCTTTACACCATGCTGATCTAGTGTCTCTAATATCTCATCTATATCATCAGCCCCCCATGCACAGTCAAAAGTAAGAGCCACCTGTTTTTTATCTGTAAATACGGAATAGATAGGTAATAGTTTTGCACTTACTGTTATGGTACTTAATAAAACAACACATATAATAACGAATAGCTTCTTATATCTATTTAATTTATGCACGTCATAGCCTCCCATTTACATATTTTCACTTTTATTAGTTTTTTGCTAATCCCTAAATTTTATTCAGTAAATGAGATAAATAAAAAAACTTAGTATGGTTTATACCATACTAAGTCCTATTCTTAATCAATAACACGTTTTGTACCAATAATTGGTTTTCCATAATATAGATCACCCATCGTAATGCCTGTCTTAGGTGTACTTGCATGAATGATTTTCCCTTCACCTGCATAAATAGCTACATGATCAATATACCCATTATAGCCATAAAATACAAGGTCTCCTGGTAATAAATCATTTTTGCTTACTTTATACCCATCACTTGCATACTGTGAACGTGAACTACGTGTAAGCTGAATATCAAAGTTTTTAAATACTTGTTGTACAAATCCTGAGCAGTCTACTCCCTTTGTCAGGCTATTTCCTCCATATACATATGGATTGCCTAAAAACTGCTTTGCATAGCCAATAACTTCTTCACCAAGATATGTTTCTTCTTCTATTTCTACTTCTTCTACCATTGTTTTGGTATAAGGAATAAGACTTAAAGAAGACTCGTCAATTTGTTCCTTATATATGTATCCATCAATACCTTCAATTTCTATATGGTACCAGTTATCAATTCTTTCAATTACAAATACTGGTATACCTTCTTTTATATAATTAATAATATCCGAATCTGGACTAGGTTCTCTACGTACTTTTGCTTCTTCTACAATAACCTTTGAAACAGCACCTTCATCTGTTGCAAAGGTATCTAATAATTCATTTTCTACTGTAATCGGTGCTCCTGCAAATACAGTATCGGCATTTATAATAAGTTGTTGAGGTGTCACATTTTCTATCGTCTGTGCGTTTGTAGTTGCTACCATAGCCATTGCTATTAGTAAAGTTGAACTTATCAACTTTGTGATAGTCATTGTATTGCCTCCTTCAAAGATAATTTATTAAGTAATTGTTACACACTTATTATATCCATTGTCATACATATTGTCAATCAATTTACATCATTTTCTCTATCAGTTTTTTTATTTCACCTCAAATAATAGGTTATTTTCTACTACTTTTAAATTTTCACCCAACCTTTTTTAGTAATTTTCAACACATTTCATCTATATTATTTAATCAACTCTTCTTTTTATATGTAATAATTTATTAATTGTTTAGGATTTCACATAAAAAACAGGTAATAGATTTTTCTATTACCTGCTTTTTAATTTATTTCTTCTTTTTTAATACAAGTACAACAGTCTCTCCTGCCTGTACTCCACCTGTTTTATACTCTTTAAACTCTACTTCATCTGCATTTGTAATAATAAATGGAGATACAATAGATTTTCCTAACTCTTCAATGCGTTTTAAGTCGACTTCTAAGATAGGTTGCCCTTTCTTAACTGACATTCCTTCTTCTACAAGGCGTTTAAAACCATCTCCTTTTAATTCTACTGTATCAATCCCAATATGAATTAAAAGGTCTAATCCTGTAGATGTTTCTATACCTACTGCATGATTAGTTGGGAAGATCTGAACTACTTTACCATCACAAGGTGCTACTACAGTTCCACTTGTAGGTTTAATAGCTATACCATCTCCTACCATTTTCTCTGCAAATACTGGATCAGGTACTCCTGATAATTCTACTGCCTCTCCTGTTAAAGGTGAGCATAATTCAATCCCTTTTAGTTTATTTAAAAATCCAAACATTTTCTGCCTCCTTTTAAAATAGTAAAGCCGATACAGACTCCTGCATCAGCTTTACTGCTTTAGATGTTATAATAACTTTTTCATTTCTTCTGCGATAAGCTCTGCTTTTGTTCCTACAATAACTTGTAAGTTTTTACTATTAGGCCTCATAATGCCAGCCGCACCAAGAGCCTTCATATCTTTTTCTTCTACTATTTTTGAATCTTTCAGTGTAAGACGAAGACGTGTAATACATGAGTCTACCTCTTGAATATTATTCTTGCCACCTAATTTTTCAATATACATAGCAGCCAATTCACTTAATCCTTTATCTTCTACAAGATGTGCCATTTCATCTGTTTCTGCATCATTTTCACGCCCTGGTGTAGGAATATTAAACTTTTTAATAGCAAATACAAAAATAAAGAAATAAATAACTGCAAAAATTAAACCAATTAAAATAAGCATAAATGGTTTTTCTGAAATACCCCAGTTAATAGCTAAGTCAATGGCACCTGCTGAGAAAGAAAATCCACTTCGAATACCTAGTAAGTTAACAACTGCCATAGAAATACCTGTAAGTACTGCATGGATACCATAAAGAACGGGCGCAAGGAACATAAACATAAATTCAAGTGGCTCTGTAATACCTGTTAAAAATGCTGTGAAAGCTACTGATGCTAACGCACCACCAACTACTGCTTTATTTTCTTTTCTAGCACATACATACATAGCAAGTGCTGCTGCTGGAAGAGCAAACATCATAATAGGGAAAAATCCTGTCATAAATTTACCTGCTGTAGGATCTAATGCAAAGAAACGGTTTAAATCTCCTGTAGTTCCATTGTAGTCGCCGTATAACTGCCATACATAGTTATTGAGTACATGGTGAAGACCTGTAGGAATTAATAGACGGTTGAAGAATCCAAAACAAAAGTCTCCCACTGCACCTGCTGCTGCAATAAAACTATTAAGCGCAGCAAATACTCTTTCCACATATGGCCATATATAGCCTAATACAACACCGAGTAAAGTTGCTGAAAACCCTGTTACAATGGGTACAAATCGTTTACCTCCAAAGAATCCCAAGAAATCTGGTAGTTTAATATCATAGAACTTATTATATAAGCATCCCGCTACAATACCAATAATAATACCACCAAATACACCTAAACTATGTGTTTCTCCTGCAAACTGTGGAAGTTGCCAAATAACTTTTGTAACATTTTCAAGCATTAAGAAACCAACTGCACCAGCAAGACCTGCTGCACCATGATTAGCTTTTGCAAGGCCAACTGCAATACCAATAGCAAAGATAAAGGCCATGTTAGTACCAAATACAGCATTTCCTGCTTCACCACATACTTGTAATAGCGTATGAAGGAATTGGTTACCTATCTCTCCATCTACAGTTAGTGCACCTAGCTTGGTCATAACATCCGCTTGACCTAATCTGAGCAAGATACCTGCCACTGGTAGTACAGCAATTGGAAGCATTAAAGCTTTCCCTAACTTTTGAAGCTTGCTAAAAAAACCACTCATTCTTATTCCCCCTTAGAATAATTTTATATAAAGAGTATGTACTCTTTATTTTATTTCATTTGCATAAGCTTATGCATATCTACCGTCATATAAGCGATAATATCTGGCGTAAAACTTATATGCATCTCCTCTTCAATATGCTGAGCTATTTTAGTAGCTATTTTAAAACTCGTACCTAGACGCTTTCTTACATCTTCTTTCATTTCAAACTCAAGACTAGTATAATTATGCATCGTATCTACGTAAAATTTTAGTAATCTAAAAAATTCTTTATTAAAACTACTATCTAACCTAATAGGGGTTTTTAATTCCTGTTCAATGATCTCTAAGCATTCCTTATAGATCCTTGTGATTTTCATAATCTCTGTTAGGGGTTTGTTTTTTCTAGCTGAACATAGGTGCAAGGTAATAAACCCCTGTTCTTCTTCTCCAATATCTATCCCTATCTCATTTAGAATATGTTCTCTAGCAATACCCGCTATTTCATACTCTTTTCTGTATAGGGTTATGATCTCTTCAATAAAGGGATTTTCTATAGTAAGTCCCATCCTTAATCTTTCAATAGCAAACTCAATATGCTCTTCTAACATCTTTTCGCTATTTTCATTAAGCACACCTAAATTCTCCTGTGCGATCTCAATAATCTGATGGGTCAATTTTTTAATCTTAAGACTCATTTCATTTATTTCTTTTAGCTTTTTATCATTAGGACCGTGCTCGTGGAATACCTTTTCGATATTGGCGTTTGCTTTAATAAAATCACCAATTTTCTTTCCAAATCCAATCCCCTTGCTTACTAAAATAACTTCGTCTTTTTTTTCTTTTGCTAATACGACATTATTATTAAACACTTTGATGATTTTGTATTCCACAACTGTCACCTCCTAAAGTTTTAACTGGATTTTAGATGTATCAATCTGTTGAATAGTCTTTCTTAGCTCTAAAACTGATGGTCCACTTACAGATAATTCATCAATGCCCATACCTAGGAAAGTTTCTGTAAGTGTAGTATCTGCTGCTGCTTCACCACATATTCCTACCCAGATGCCTGCTGCATGTGCATTATCTGCTACCATTTTAATTAATCTTAAAACAGCTAAGTTATGCGTATTATATAAATGTGCAATTTTAGCATTCATACGATCTACTGCAAGCGTATATTGCGTTAAGTCATTTGTTCCAATACTAAAGAAATCTACTTCCTGCGCAAGTACATCCGAAATAAGTGCTGCTGCTGGTGTTTCAATCATCATCCCTACTTCAATATCTTCACTTACAGCAATCCCCTCGGCTAATAACTCCCTCTTAGTCTCTTCTAAAAGAGCTTTAGCCTCTTTAATCTCCTCTACTGTAGCAATCATTGGAAACATAATGCCTAGCTTTCCATATACACTTGCTCTTAATAAAGCTCTAAGCTGAACTTTGAACATGTCTACCTGGTCTAAACAAACTCTAATAGCACGATATCCTAAGAATGGATTTTCTTCTTTAGGAATATTAAGATAAGGTAATTCTTTATCTCCACCTACATCTAATGTTCTAATAATGACACGGTCTTCCATTGCTTCTAATACTTTTTTATAGGCTTCATACTGCGCCTCTTCTGTAGGTAACGCATGCCCATCCATATAAAGGAACTCACTTCTAAATAAGCCAATGCCTTTTGCATCATTCGCTAGTACACCTTCTATATCTTCTGGACTACCAATATTAGCATTAATTTCAATTTCTACACCATCTACTGTTTTATTAGCAGTTCCTTTTAAGCTTTGAAGCTGCTGCTTATAATTTCTATCTGCTTCTTGTTTAGCTTGCCAATAAACTAATTCTTCACTAGTTGGATTTGTGTAAATTTTCCCACTTTTTCCATCTATAATGATTGTATCATTTTTATCCAATTTTGTTAATATATTTTTTACACCTACTACTGCTGGAATCTGCATAGTTCGAGCTAGGATAGCTGAATGAGACATTTTCCCACCATCTTCTGTAATAAAACCTAAAACGTATTGTTTATTTATTTGAATGGTATCTGATGGAAATAAATCTTTTGCAACAAGAATAACAGGCTCATTAATATCTGCTAAAGAGACTTCTTTCTCTCCTGTTAAAATGCCAATAAGTCTTTTTGAAATATCACGAATATCGGCTGCACGTTCCTGTAAATATGGATCATCCATGCTTTCAAACATAGCTGCAATAATAGCGCTTGCCTCGGATACAGCATAGGCAGCATTATACTTCTCATCAGTAATAATACTTACTACTTGATCGTGTAAATCTAAATCCGCTACAAGCATCTGATGTACATCAAAAATTTGAGCATGTTCTTCTCCAACTTCTTCAAGAGCTTTTTCATATAGAGCTTTAAGCTCACGAGTTGCCTCTTCTTTTGCATCATTAAAACGTTTTATTTCTGCTTCTGTATCTGTTACCTTATGCGTTGGAAGTACAAAATCATTTTGTTTCTTGATAAATACTTTTCCAATTGCTACACCGCTAGAAGCCCCAATTCCATCTAATATCATCTTTTCCACTCCTATAATTAATGACTCTCTTCGATTACAGCTTTAACTGCTTCTAACGCAGCGTCTTCATCACTACCTTCTACTGTGATTGTCAGTTCATCACCTTGTTTAGCACCTAGAGATAAAACAGCTAATAATCTTTTAGCATCAATAGCCTTCTCATCTTTTTCAAGTGTAATTTTTGAGCTAAATTCTCCTGCTTTTTTTACAAGTACTCCTGCTGGTCTAGCGTGTAAACCTGCCTCACCTTGAACTTTTACAACTAATTGTTTCATATCCATTCCTCCTTAAAATAAATTAATTGACCTTAATATTGTCTACGCACGTTTTAAGAATTATTACGATAAATAAAAAAAGGCATAAACATTTACCTCTTTCTATTTTTAGAAAGAAATAAAGTTTATGCCTGATCGAATCAGTAACACACTTCTTGTGACTATATTAATAATATATCTTTATTATAGCTAAGTTTTTTTTAGCTGTCAATCTTGCTATAAAAACTTATTTTAAAAAAGTTTTTTTATTCAATTTCACTTAAAAGTTCTGCTGCTGCTTCTTCATCTAATACAATTTTAACATCTTTGTGGAATTGAAGAATAGATGCTGGAACTTGTGGTGTAACTTTACCTAAAAGCATTTCTTTAACGATTGGCGCTTTACCTTTACCACTTGCTAAAAGTAAGATACTTTTAGCTGTCATGATTGTACCAATTCCCATTGTAATAGCTTGTGTTGGTACTTCTTCAATTGAGTTAAAGAATCTTGCATTATCTTTAATTGTTCTTTCGTCTAAAGTTACTTGGTGTGTAATAGGATCAAATACATCACATGGTTCATTAAAACCGATATGCCCATTTCCACCAATACCTAATACTTGTATATCTACACCACCTGTAGCACGCACAAGTTCATCATAAGCTTTACCTTCAGCTGCACAATCTGCAGCCATACCATTTGGAATATGAGTGTTTTTAATGTCGATATCTACATGATTGAATAAGTTATCTCTCATGAAGTAATCATAACTTTGATCGTTTGTTTTTTCGATTGGATAGTATTCATCTAAGTTATAAGAAGATACTTCTTTGAAGCTGATTTCCCCTTTTTTGTTCATTTCAATAAGTTCTTTATACATACCTACTGGTGTACCACCTGTTGCAAGCCCTAAAGCTGCATCTGGTTTTGCTTTTAAAAGCTCTGCAATAATCTCTGCGCCTTTTTGACTCATTTCATCATAGTTTTTTGCTACATAGATTGTCATGTCATTAAGCTTAATTGTTTTCATAAATCGTAATCCCCTTATTGATTGTATATTTCACATTAATGCTTTCATCAAATAAAATGATATCTGCATCTTTGCCTGTATCTAATGTTCCCTTAAATCCATCTACACGTATTGTTTTTGCTGGATTGATTGTAGCAAATTCAATTGCCTTTTCAATTGGGCATTCTGTATTTTGCACTATATTTCTAAGTGCTTCATTAAGACGTAGGATACTTCCTGCAAGTGTGCCATCTTCAAGACGCGCACTACCATCTTTTACGAATACAGCCTGTCCGCCTAATGCATATTGTCCATCTTTACATCCACCTGCACACATACAGTCTGTAACAAGTACAAACTTATCTGGTGCTTTCGCTTTTATAACAAGAGGGAAAAGCCCCTTATTAATATGAATAGTATCACAAATCATTTCGCAACTTACTTTTTCTGAAGCTAAAGCAGCCCCTACTACCCCCGGATTACGGTGATGAAGTGGAGTCATTGCATTAAATAAGTGTGTTGTATGTGTAATACCAGCCTCAATTCCTTCCATTGCTTGTTCATATGTGGCTTTTGTATGTCCCATAGATAAAGCAATATCTGTTGAATGAGAAATTTCTTCGATGAAAGCTTTCGCTCCTTCTACCTCTGGTGCAATAGTAATGAGCTTAACAATATCTTGATAATTTTTAACGAATTCAATGGCTTCATTATTTGGTGCTTGAATGTATTTACCATTTTGTGCACCTTTAAAAGCTTCATTGATATAAGGTCCTTCCATATGTACACCAAGTACCTGTGCACCTTCACTACCTTCTGCCTTTACAGTTCTTGCTGCTTCTAATGCAGTAGCAATTTCTTCTTTTGACATAGTCATAGTTGTTGGTAAGAAACTTGTTACACCATTTTTAGCAATACCTTGTGCAATTGTGCGAATAGCTTCTGTTGTGCCATCCATTGTATCTTTTGTATCATATCCATGAATGTGTATGTCAATAAATCCAGGTGCTACATAGTTCCCTTTTGCATCAATAACCTCACAACCTTCTAGAACTTCATTTACATCCACAATTCCTTTTATTTGTTCTTCAAATAATAAAGCCTTATTTTCTATTACTTGTTCAGCAAATAAAATTTTACCATTTACTATAGCTCGCATTGTGTCCCTCCTTTTAACCATTCTTTCTTATTTTATTGTTACCCTAACTGCTAAATTAGTCAAGAATTTCTACTACAATTTCTTTATTATTTACAATGAACTCATTTGAAATCCATAATTTTTTAAGCTTCATAACATCATCATAAATGCCTTCTTGAATTTCTCCATTTATTTTAAATGTACGTTTACCTGTTTCATTGTTGCTATATTTCAGTACAAGGTTAGTCCCTCTTACTTTAAGAGCAAATTCAGTTGTAGCAAATGGAATATGCATAGATGGTTGAATCCATAAGCCTTTATATTGTGGTTCTACACCAAATACGAAACGAATAAATGTTTTAAGTACAACGTTAGAACTTCCTGTTTGCCAATCTTGCATAGACTCCCCATCAATTTGCTTTTCTTCATTATAACCATATGAGTTAGGCATTACATATGGAGATACAGATACTTTCTCATGTGTAAATGGCAAGCATTTTGAAAGTTCTTCCCAAGCACGCTCTGTTTCACCCATTCTGAAGAGAGACATAACACCAAATGTACTTGCATGGATATAAGCTGCACCATTTTCTGCTGTACCTTTTGGTAAGTTAGGAATACGGCCTACCCCCGGTGTCCCTTTTTCAAAATGAGGTTCAAATGTTTTAAGACCATATTTAGATCCTAATCTATCATATGCTCCAAGGATTGTATCTTTAATACTCATATCTTTATCATACATACCAGCAAGTACCCAGAATGCATTAGAGGTAATACCATCACGTGATTCATGGTCTGGATCATCAAAGCTTCCTACAAAATAGCTTCTTTCATCTCCCCATCCATGTACCAGACGTTTTTCCCCTTCTTCATTTTCAATAATAGCGTACTTAACAAGACCTTCTTCAATTTCTACCATTGCTTGTTTATACTCAGCTATTTTATCTGCATATTTCTCTGCATCTAAGATTTCAAGAAGTTCAATCATCTCATGGCAGTTTTGATAAACTTGAAGCGTAGCCATCACAGATACACCAGTACCGTATTCACGATCTTTACGCTTACTTACACCAAGTCCATCTAAAGCATCATTCCAGTCACCATAGAGTGCACATACACATTTTGTATAGTCATGGTCACGATTTGTAAGAAGGTAATTCATAATATCAAATAAATGGTCTAGTACTGAACTTGTCTTATCTGATTTTTTAGCTAAGTGTGCTTTATCATTTACAAAGTCATAATAGCCACATGTTTCATTCAAGAAGTTAAAGTCTTGTGTAAAACGAAGATAAGTTGCAATAGTAGAGATTACCCATACACCTTGGTCGATGAAAGGTCTAAGGTCCATATTAGGTGTATCCCCTTCAAATCTTGGAAGAGAATATTGTCTTGGGCAACGGCCATCTGGCTGAACAAAGTTAAGAGCCTCTAGCATTTTTTCACGAGCTACTTCTGGCTCATAGAACACTAAACCTTCAAGCGCTTGGAATACATCACGAATCCCAATAAGTGAGAAACTTGAAAGCTGAATATATCCTTTAATAACTGAGCAAAATTCAACTTGCTTTTTAAGGTGTTCAAAGAATGCATTAAATACTTCTTCTTTGATTTCCCCACTAAGGCGTTTACCAAAGACAGCCTTCATATTTTCTCCATGCATTGCTTCTGCCTTAATAATAGCTTCTTCTGCTTCATCAATGACTTCTGGAGTAGAACCCCCTCTAATAGCCACTTCCATATCTTCATCTTCAAAGCAATATGTCATGACAATGTCTTCTCTCATACTTGCGCCTTCTTCAAGAGTTAAATGAAGCATATCTGCTGCTACAGATACTTCTGTAAAAGTAGCTACCTTCTTCGTATCACCAAACGTACCCTTATAGAGCGATGCTGGGGTGTGAAGTGAACTTCTTACTCCCCCTACATAATCATTACGTGAAGTTGTTTCTTCTGATGCTACTAATTCAGCGCCCTCACTAAGTGTAAGATGTCTTGTAAATACCCCATAGTTTGGTGCCATCGCACCTCTATCTCTTTCTTCATAAACTTCAATAAGGAAGTTATCAAGGTTTTGTCCTTCATTTTTAGGCATAACAGTAGCTTGTCTGAACCAACGGTTTTCAGCACCTTCCATTACTGCATTTTTAAGGAAAGGATTGAAGTAAGAAGATACGAATAACTCTTTTTTCTCTTCGGTATTATTTGTTGCTGAAACTGTGTAATACACCTTCTTATCTGCATCTACAAAAGTTCGAATAGCAAATGTAATCCCTTCTGCTTCTGTTACATAATAAGCACTTGCTTTTGTAAACACTGTATATCTTTCTGTTTGTACCTGTTCATCCATAACTGGTACTGATAAAATCGGAATAACTTTATAGCCCTCTTTCCCTTTAAAGCCTGCAAAGAAAGCTATTTTAGGTTCTTGTCCTTCTGAAGCTCTAAGATATGGCGAGAATAAGCCTTCATTGCTATGAATATAACCAGATGCATATACCCAGTAGTTAAATCCATTTTGTCCAAATGGATATCTACAATCTCCATCTTCTCTAGGAATAGCTAAAATATTATTGTTCTTAATAAAGAATGCTTTACCTGGCATTTCCTTTTCTTTTGCTAATGTTTCATTGCTTTTTAAGGTATGGTATTCATTTGCATACTCATTTACACGGTTAAAAAAACTCATTTTATTCACCTCTTTGTCTATTCGTACAAGTAGCCACTTGCAAACCTTTGTTTACGAAGTGGCACCTGTCTATTTTTATTCAAATAATTGTTTTGCTGGGTTGAACTCAAATTCTCCATCCCCGAAGATAGTTTCCACTAAAGCATCCAGTGTAACTTGTGTTAAACCACCTGTTACAACTACATAATCACAGTAGTCTGCAAGAATTTTTGCATCCTCTGGACTTCTTGTAGCTACACCAATAATTTTCTTAGTTGGGCAGAAATCTCTAATATATTTAATTGTTTCGATCTGCTCTTCGAAGCAATATGCATTAACTGTTGTAAAGATAACAAAGTCAGAAATAATAGCAATATCTCCTACAGATACCATTTCCATATGTGTTGGACGCCATGGCATAATCACTTCTTTAGTGTTATTGTGATAGCCATGTTTTTTTACTGTATCTTCAATAGATAATTTATCATATAAGTTAATGGCATCACTCATTACAAGACGAGCTGGATTCCCAAAGATAATACCAAGTTTTTCTTTTTCTTCTAATTTCACTGGGAAGTCAGCTTTTTCACCTTTATAAAGAATAAGTGATTTTTTAGCAATTTCATAAGCAATTTTATCACCTTGCTCTTTATCAAAAGCTTTTCCTTCTGGAAACTCGCCACAATGGTACTTAGCTTTGTACTCTAATACTTTAAGACATGCTTCATTAATACGTTCTTCAGACACTGTACCGTTTTGAACACATTCTTCCATAAAATCTACATACCATTCTCCCGCACATGTAGACATAAGAAGATCACAACCTGCATTCATAGCTTCTACAAGAGGTTGTCTCTCACCATATGCATCAAGTACTGCCTTCATAATAAGGTCATCTGTTACAATAAGTCCTTTAAAGCCTAATTCATTTCTTAAATAGTCTACTACTTTCCTAGACATTGATGCTGGTTTATCCCCATCAAGTGGAGGGAATACACCGTGGTGCATCATGATGCAGCCAAGACCATTTGCAATAGCTTTTTTATAAGGTACAAGCTCAACTTCTTCAAGGCGATTCATATCCCCAGGATGCACATCCATTTTGAAGTGTGTATCTTCTTGAGTTAAACGCATACCAGGGAAGTGTTTCCCACAAGCTGCAATACCATTATCTTCTAAACCTCTAATAAAACCTGCTCCCATATCTGCAACAACATTTGGCTTACTTGAGTACATACGGTTATCTACTACAGGTACACCATTTTTGCGGTCATAGCTTACATCTAAAACTGGTGCATAACAGATATCAATACCAGCATAGTTTAATTCTTTAGCAACATGCTCACCTTGTTTGTAAGCCATCTCTTCATCATTAGCAAAGCCCATAGCCATATTCCCTGGGAACATTGTTGTTCCTTGGTGAATAGCTGTAAGTTGACCACCTTCTTGGTCAATAGTAAGCAGGATTGGAAGACCAAAGCGATTTTCTTTAGCATGAGCTTGAATACGTTTGTTCATTTCACGAAACTGCTCAAGATTTCTTACATTATTCCCTGAGAAAAAGATGATACCACCTAATTCAGTACGTTTATTCATTTCGATAAGAGATTCTGGAAGATCCTCATATCCTTGATAATATTGAAGAAAAGTTTGTCCGATTTTTTCACGGAGTGTCATTTGACTAAAAACTTCTTGTACGTTAAACATGTCTTCCTCCTAAATAGATAAAAATATGTTCTATTTTACCATATGTTCTATCCTTTTTAATACTCTAATTTCATTAATAATATTGGAACAACCTCCCCTTAGGGTGATTGTTCCAATCTCCAAAACATATATTCTACAATCCTAAAAACTCTAGCATAACTTGGCTTATAGCCTCTGCCTCTTCCTTAGTACTCATTTCAGTAAATACTCTAATAAGTGGTTCTGTCCCTGAGAAACGTGCAATAATCCAACCTCCGTTTTCAAAGTACACTTTACAACCATCTTCATAGCTTACCTTAGCTACTGGAATGTTAAATGTAGGAAGTTTTCTCTCTGTAAATAAAAGTTCTACTAATTCATCTTTTTTGGCATGTGAAAAACGATAATCCCCTTCAATCATTACATAATCTCCAAATTGTTCATGAATTTCATCTAACATTTCAGCAAGTCTCTTACCTGTTACACACATCATTTCTACAAGTAAGCCCGCAGCAAAAATACCATCTTTACCTTTGATATGACCGCGAATAGTAAGACCACCACTACTTTCACCACCAATTACAGCATCTGTTTCTTCCATCTTTGCTGAAATATGTTTAAAGCCTACTGGAACCTCATAACACTTTTGTCCAAACTTCTCAGCAATAGCATCAAGAAGATGTGTTGTTGCTATATTTCTAACAACGGGTCCACTCCAGCCTTTGTATTTGAGTAAATAGTAGTAAAGTAATGCCATAATATCGTTTGGATGAATGAAATTACCTTTTTCATCAATGATACCAAGTCTATCTGCATCTCCATCTGTTCCAATACCAATATCGTACTTCTTCTCTACAACCATATTGGTCAGTCTAGCCAGTGTTACAGCACTTGGTGAAGGAAGTCTTCCTCCAAAAGTTGTATCATGACGATCATGGATAACATCCACTTCACATCTACAACTTATAAGCAGTGCCTGAAGAGAATTTTTAGATACCCCAAACATTGGGTCAACTAAAACTTTTAAACCTCTTTCTCTAATAGCACTTACATTGAGCATACCTAATATTGTATCAATATAATCATTAAATGGATTAATCTCTTTAACAAGCCCTGAAGCTAGAGCTTCATCATACTCCATTGCTTTTACATCTTCTTTAGAAAGTTTTTCAATAATAGCTTCTACTTTTCCTGTTACTTCTTCTGTAGCATCTCTACCACCTAATGTAAAAATTTTAATACCATTATACTCTGCTGGGTTATGGCTCGCTGTAATAGCCATACCATAATGATTACCATGAGTTTTAGCATAATACATAATAAGGGGAGTAGGAGAAATTTTATTAATAATTTGAACTGGTATACCATTACCTGCCATAACTTCACATACCCACATAGCAGACCTATCTGATAAGAAACGTCTATCATATCCTACTACTAATCCCTCTTCAGTTACGTTTTCTTCAATCATTATATTAGCTACAGCTTGTGCCACTAATACAACATTATCTTTAATATAATCTTCTCCAATTATGGCTCTCCAGCCACCTGTTCCAAATTTAATCATGATCATTACTCCTTTTAAGTTTAAGCTATTTTACTCGCTGTAACTTTCCCCCATAACATCAACCCTTAACAGCACCAGCTGTAAGACCTTTAATAATATATTTCTGTAAGAATAAGTATACGATAAGAACTGGCACAACTACAAGAATTACAGATGCACACATTAAACCATAGTCTGTACCATATTGTGATCTGATTGTATCCAGCAATGCACAGATTGGACGTATTTCTTTTTTACGGATAATAATCTTTTGTAAGAAGAGGTCATTATATGACCATAAAAATGTAAAAATTGCTACAGTTGCAAAGGAAGGTTTTGAAATAGGCACAACGATTCTCGAGAAAATCTTCCATGGTCCACATCCTTCTACAACAGCCGCTTCTTCAAGCTCTAGTGGTATCGTACTCATAAAGCCAACCATAATAGTTATGGCAAATGCTAAGTTGCCTGCAATCTGAGGTAAAATAACACCTATATGAGTGTTTGTAAGCCCTACCTTATTTAACATCGTAAATACTGGAACAATAGTTGCAAATGCTGGGAAAAGTAATGCTGCCATAACAAGGGAATGTACAGCTAGTTTACCTTTAAAATTGTACCTCGATAAAATATATGATGCAAGACCACCAAATAACATAACTCCGACTACTACTGTTCCAGAAATAATAAGACTATTAATATACGCTCTCCCAATATTCATACGCGTAAAAGCTGTTATATAGTTAGTCCATACAGGTTCTTTTACTAAACTAAATGAATCCAGTAAAATTGTATTTCTCTCTTTAAAAGAGTTATTAAGTACCCAAATTAATGGGAAAATGGTTGTACTTGCCCAAAGTAAAAGTGTAATATGAATAAATATTCTACCTATTGAGAACTGCTCTATTGGCCCAGAACTTTTTTTCAGCTTTAAGTTCTTTGGCGTACTATTTGCTAAATCTTTGGCCATGATTTCGCCCTCTTTCTTTTTGATTTTCTATAGTTCTTCTTCTTTTAAGAACTTATTAACAAGTAATGATATACCAAGCCCTATGACTACAATAAGAACCGCTATAGCACATCCATACCCTACTCGATAGGCATCGTAAACGATATGATATTGGTACGTACCAAGAAGATACGTTTTGCCATTCGGTATACCTTTTGGTGCAATTGTCCATGCTAAGTCGAAAATCTTAAGTGTTCCTGTAATAACAAGAATTAAGCTTGACTTAAGTACACCTTTAATAAGTGGTAATGTGATGTAAATAGTCTTCTTAAATCCTGTAATACCATCAAGATAAGCAGATTCATAAATATCTTCCGGAATAGTTGAAATACCTGTCAACACGATAACAAAATAGAAACCTACATATTGCCAAATCGTTGGAATAGCAATCATGTATAGGGCAGAGCTTTCATTCATCCATAGATGTTTTTCCACTCCAAATTTCATAAGAATTTGATTGAAAAGTCCCATATTATAGTCATAGAAAAGAAAAAACATAAGACCGATAGCAGTAGCTGAAATAACTACTGGGAAGAAAAATACTGTTCTGTAGAATTTAGCGCCTCTTCTAACACCATCTACAAACAATGCAAAAAGTGCCCCTAAACCTAATTCAAATACAACCATTAATACCATCATAATCGCTGTATTAATAAGTGATGTGTGTATATTAGTATCACGAAATAATTCTATATAATTCTGTAAGCCCACCCAAGTCTTATCAACTCCAGCTAAATCCGTAATATTGAAAAGGCTGTTGTATATACTCATAAAAAATGGTATATATAAAAATCCTATTAAAAATATTAATGCTGGTAATAAGAATATCCATACAATTTTCTTATCTTTATAAATCACTCTAAAAGCCCCCTTCTTTTTTCACTACCTTATAGAGTACTTTACAAAAAACAACGGCTGATATCAGACTCCTTCTCAATTGTTACATGTGAATTAGCCTCTTGGAATTTCTTGATGTTGTTTTCAAATGTTATAGCTCTGCTGTTTTTTAAGTTGATTCTTCTTCCTTATTTTGATACTCTCTACCTTTGCGTCTTTTTGAGGCATTGGCTACCTGCTTTGCTCTGAAAAATACCTACAAATACACACTCAAGCATTGTTGTTGCTAGGCCTAGAGCAAACACTTTTGAAATTTTTTCATTATATGTACCCCCTAAAATTTTTAAATATGTAAGATATGCTAATAGATTCTTAGCTTAATTTCATTATAGCATCGCATATATACAGATTGAATATGCCTATCTTGGTGTTTGTTGTTCAAATTTGCTCATACAATTAAATTTTGTATTTTTTACTTTTCCGCTCATCATTATTACAACACTTTAACTGCTTGATACTTTGTAATTCTTTAAATCTGAAACAGTAAAGGTATTACTTCTATAATTTTTAGTACATCTTATTACGGTATTCATTAGGTGTTACTTGAGTTATTTTCTTAAAAATTTTTGAGAAATAGGCTGTATCTGCATATCCTACAGCTTCTGCAATCTCATAGATTTTCATATTACTTTCAAGCAGCATCCTTTTTGCATTTTCTATACGTGCATTATTGAGCAAATCAACAAAATTGGTTCCTGTTTGCTTTTTAATAACCTTACACAAATGCCAAGTACTTACATAAAGTTGATCTGCAACTGTTTGCAAATCTAACTTTTGATTATAATATTGATTGATATATTCTATAGCTTGTTTCACTAAATACTGAGGTTTGTCTATTTCTTCATAAGTGTGCTCATTTAGAAGATTTTTAACTTCTCGCTTAGGAAGTTTATCTAAATTGCCTACCGCTGAGGTAATAGCCTCTTTAATTTCTTCTATCTTTGAAGGTTTTAATAAAAATCGTAAAACCCCTAGTCTTATAGCCTGCTGTGCATATTCAAATTCTCTAAACCCTGTTAGTATAATGATCTGCATATTTTTATTAATAGATTTAATTTCGTCTATCATCTCTAGTCCACTTTTTTTAGGCATTCTAATATCAGAAATAATAATATCAGGCATAAGCTTTACAATTTTTTCGACACCTTCTTCTCCATTTTGAGCTTCTCCTATAAATTCGCATCCTAACTCCTTCCAAGGAATAATTTGTTTCATTCCCTCTCTGATAAATACCTCATCATCAATAATTAACACTTTATACATTACAACATCCCCCTTCATTTACTCTCTTATTTCTTTAGATAATTTAATAGTAATCTGAGTACCTTCTCCTTCTATACTTTGTATATGCATGCCATATTCTTCCCCATATAGTAGCTTGATACGTTTTTGTACATTGATGATACCAATATGTTGTCTACTTATACCTTCATCTTGGGATTCACTGTTAATATAGTTTTTTTGTGGATGATTTAGTTCCTTTTGCAAATAGTGTAACCTTTCCTCATTTATGCCCTCTCCCGTGTCTTCCACTGTTAGATAAAGTAGCCCTTTACACTCTTCTGCTCTCACAATAATTTTTCCTTCACCCCTAGGCTCTATACCATGTGTAATTGCATTTTCAACTAAAGGCTGTAAGATTAATCTTGGTATCTTATAGTCTAAAACGGATTCACTTGCTTGGGTTTCAAACTGAATACGTTCACCAAATCTCTTCTGAATGAGAAAGATATAATTTTTTAGATACGCTACCTCTTCTTTAATGGTTAAGAAATGACTATCTCTCCTATCAATATTTACTTCCATAATACCTGCTAGTGCCTCTATCATCTGAGCAATCTCTTCATTACCACTCATCCTAGCCTTCCAGTTAATCATCTCTAGTGTGTTATATAAAAAGTGAGGATTAATCTGGTCTTGTAAAACTTTTAACTCGGAACTTTTTAGCATAAGTTGCTCTCTATATACACAATTAACTAGATATTGAATTTGCTTACTCATTCGATTAAATACACCATAAACATATCCTATTTCAGCATGATAATCCCCTTTAATTTGAACTCCTATCTCTCCTTTTTCAATTTGCTGCATCTTGTCACTTAGTACATAGACTGGGTAAATAATCTCTTTATATAGCTTATTCGCTAACAATAAGAAAATAGGTAGAATGCTTATACATAGCATAAAAATAAACCTTGATAAGCTTCTAATATCTTGAAGTAATATATCTGTTGAAATATAAATAGCATTACCTATCACGAGATTACGTGTTGAAAAAGTATTATACATAATAGCTTGTTTTTTACTTTCTTCTTTATATACAATGTCTTGTTCTGGATTCCTATTCATAAAATCGACTAGCTTACTTTTTTCTTCTTGACTTAACTCTCCTAATGCTAGAAGTTCATCACTCTTATTCGCTTCCACATATATGGCTTTTATAGCGCCTGTTAGCATCTGTTCATACTTTTGCAGTAAGTATTGCATATCCAACTTAAGCACTATGGTTCCAACTTCTTCTAATGTATCTCTATAAAATATCTTTTGTGCTAGGTATATATTATTTAAATCATCTATGTAATAAGCCATTGTCTCTTTAGGAATTTTCTCAAACTCTTTTTCTATGTTCTCAAATATAGCCTGACTCTTAAATTCGAGATGTTCGTAAAATGCTGAGCCTTTATCCCTAAATTCTATGTAGTGAAATTCCTCTTGTTCTTTAAATTGGAACGCTGCAAGCCTAACATCCTGTCTTGTTAAAAGAAGTGACATTAAATAGTTTCCTAATTTCTTATTCAAATTGTAATCATTCATAAGAAGCTGATCAATTTGTTTAGCTATCTTAGGAGTCTGCTCTTTAATATCTATTCCTGCCATTTTCATTCTACCGTAGTAATATGTAGCATACTCATATAAATCTTTATGATATTGTGTCTCTGCTATAAATTTCTCTAAGTCCCCAAGTCGTTCCTCAAACCACTCTGAAACAACTAATACATCCTTTTGAACACTTTTATTAAAATGCTCAGTAATAACCTCTTCATAGTTTTTATACCCTACATATCCTATTAAAATCATGGGATATAACACCAAAATAAGTACAAACCATGTCCATTTTGTTTTAATAGAAGTCCTCTTATACAAACTCGACAGAGATGATCTCATTTCTTCTCTCCTCATTTTTTACTTTTTTCGATAATTATAACACTTGTATACAATTTAATAAATATAACATAATTGGCCTGATTCCTTCTAACCTTTCGAAGAACAATATGCTATACTGTATAAGAAATAAAACTACCGTTAACACTTAAAATAAGAACCCGAAAAGGAGTTTATTATGTATAATTATAAAATGTCTATTGCCTATGATGGCACTAAATATTTAGGCTGGCAAATTCAATCTAATCAGCCTCTTAAAACAATTCAAGGCAAATTACAGCATATTCTTTCTATATTATTTAACGAGGATATTCAGGTTATTGCCTCTGGGCGTACAGATGCTGGTGTACATGCCAAAAAGCAAGTAGCTAACTTTCATACTACTTCTTACAAATCTTGTGATGAAATTTTAAGCTACTTAAGACAATACTTGCCTTGCGACATTGCTGTAACAGAAATCAAAGAAGCCTCTGAACGTTTTCATGCAAGATACAACTGCCTTACAAAACGTTATGGATACTATATTGATACACAATTTATGCCTGATCCCTTTAAAGTACGCTATGCTTATCATGTAGCAGATCCTCTTAATATGGATAAGATGAAAGAAGCTTCCACCTACTTAATTGGAACCCATGACTTTAAAAGTTTCACTTCTATGAAAAACAAAAAGAAAAGTACTATAAAATGTATTCATAGCATTGAATTTGAACCTACATCTTCAGGATTTGTTATCTATTATCACGGTAATGGCTTCCTTCAGCATATGGTACGAATTTTAACAGGCACACTCCTTGAAGTAGGTTTAGGTCATTTAGAACCTAATGCTATCCCCAAAATTCTTGAAGCTAGAACACGTGCTATAGCAGGCCCTACTGCTCCTAGCCACGCTCTTTTTTTAGAAGAAGCTATTTATTAAAATTACTAAGGAGGGATTACTATAGAATCCTATACTATTACTCATAAAAAGGAATTTATGAATAAGCTCTTAAAATCCGAGCTCTTCGACAATTTTATATTCCGCGAAGCTGTTATGCATACAGCCTTTAAATCTGTATTAGATGGCCATAGAAATAAAGATTTTTATAATACAGACGAACAAGAAGATTTGAGCGAGTACTTAAATTGGGGTGAAGTACGTCCTTATATTTACCATATTGTTATAGGTACCAAATCTCCTTCTTACTTTAAAATTATTCTATCTACCAATACAACAAAGACAACAGTCATTTCTAATGAAGTAGATACTTTCTTCGTAAATATTACTTTCAAAAATGGGGATATCCAAGTTAGTACAGGTGTAGCTTATAAAACCTTTACACTAGATAAATCACCTGAAAAGATTTGGGATGAGAAAATTAAAAATTTCCTTTTCAAATATGAATTTCTATAACTAAAGGCAAAAGGAGTAAGGGCTTTTAGGTCCTTACTCCTTTTCATACCTTGTATCTTATTATATTCTATAATAAGCACACTAAATTAGTTATTGCTGTTGTTGCTAAATGGTTTCATACCCATTTGTTGTTCTTGAGCAGCGATCATACGTTTAACCATTTCGCCACCTACTGAACCAGCTTGTTTAGCTGTAAGGTCTCCATTATATCCTTGTTTTAATGGTACACCTAATTCTGAAGCTACTTCTTGTTTCATTGCGTCTAATGCTTGGTTTTTCATCTGAGTTTCCTCCTTGAAAATATTGATTAGATATTAACCAGCCTTGTTGTCTCTGGTTATAGTCATAATGTACCCCAATAGGGAAACGATTATTACAGTAAAATTTGGTAGTTCCTTATGTTTATTTCCAGCATTAAAAATAACCTTTACTTTAGTTTCAATTAATAGCTTATAGGTGGTTGACAATCAATTTTTGTTAATAGTATTATAGTTATGTTTAATAAATTATATAATTACTCAATCAATTTTATTCTTTAGGAGGTTTTATAATGTCTAAACAAGGTAACTTATCTATTCATAGCGAGAATATCTTCCCTATTATTAAGAAATGGCTTTATTCTGACCATGATATTTTTGTACGTGAGATAATCTCCAATGCATGTGATGCTATTTTAAAGTTTAGAAAGCTTTGTGATATGGGCGAAACTACTGATGAAACCCAAACACCATTTGAAGTAACTGTAACTGTAAATGAAAAAGAAAGTACCATTACTGTTTCAGATAACGGAATTGGTATGACTGAAGAGGAAGTTGAGAAATATATTACTCAAATTGCTTTTTCAGGCGCAGAAGACTTCCTTAATAAATATCAAGATAAGATGGACAAAGAACAAATCATTGGACATTTCGGACTTGGCTTCTACTCAAGCTTTATGGTAGCTGACACTGTAGAAATTGATACTTTATCTTATACTGGTGCTCCTTCTGTGCATTGGTCTTGTGATGGTGGTACAACTTACGAGTTAAGTGAAGGTAAACGTACTACTCGCGGTACTGATATTATTTTACATGTAACAGAAGAAAGCAAAGAGTTCCTTAATTTCTATACTTTATCAAGTACTATTGAAAAATACTGTAACTTTATGCCTGTACCAATCTATGTAGTAGATGCTAACAAAGAGACTACAACCTCAGCTGAAGGTGAAGAAAATACTGTAGAAGCTCCTAAACCAATTAATGATCCAATTCCTTTATATACAAAGAAACCTTCAGAATGTACAGATGAAGAATACAAAACATTCTATTCAAAAACATTTATGGACTACAATGAACCTCTTTTCTGGATTCATTTAGATATGGACTATCCATTTAACTTAAAAGGTATTCTATACTTCCCTAAACTTCATAATGAGTATGAAATGGTAGAAGGTAAAATTAAACTTTATAATAATCAAGTATTCGTAGCTGACAATATCAAAGAAGTTATTCCTGAATTCTTACTTCTTCTTAAAGGTATCGTAGATTGCCCTGATATTCCACTTAATGTATCACGTAGTTTCTTACAAAACGATGGATTTGTAAAGAAAATCTCTGATTACATTACTAAGAAAGTAGCTGACAAGCTTATTTCTCTTTATAAAAAAGAATTAGACCACTACAAATCATGCTGGGATTCTATCTCTCCATTTATTAAATATGGATGTTTAAGAGAAGAAAAATTCTCTACTAAAATGAAAGATTACATTCTTTATAAAACAATTGATGATGAATACATTACACTTAATGACTACTTAGAAAAAGTTAAAGATACAAATGAAAATAAAGTATTCTATGTATCTGACAAAGAAAAACAGTCTCAATATGTGACTATGTTTAAAGAAAATAATCTATCAGCTATTTACCTTACACATCCAATTGATAGTTCCTTCATTTCTCATATGGAAATGCAAAATAAAGATGTTAAATTTATGCGCATCGACGCTGATATTTCTTCAGCACTTAAAGAAGAAAATACTGCTATTGACACTGCTAAAGAGGAAAAACTTAATACACTCTTTACAAGTATCTTAAATAATGACAAACTTAAAGTGAAACTTGAAACACTTAAGAGTCAAACAGTACCATCTATGCTTCTTATTAGTGAAGAAAGTCGCCGTATGCAAGAGATGATGAAACTTTATGGTATGGATACTAATGGTATGCCACCAAGTGAGGCTACTCTTGTCCTTAATGAAAACCATCCACTTATTACAGCACTTAGCACTAAAGACCTAGATGAGCATACAAAAGAACTTGCTTGCAAACACTTATATGATTTAGCACTTATTGCAAATCAATCCTTATCAGCAGACGCAATGCAAGCTTTCTTACAAAGAAACAACGAACTATTAATGGCTCTTTTAAACAAGTAATTTAAATTTACAGGCGGTGGGTATATGTCTTTTGAATCTATAAAAAATACAGACGCACATAGTACGCATCCTAGAATATGCGTCGTTCTAAGTGCCTTCAGTCCGGCAGAACTTAAACAACTAAAAAACGTGGCACGTCTTACAGGAATTGGCGAGCAGATTATCATAGATGGTTCTTATAATGCTACTAAAGTATTAGACCTTTTAGAAAATCCTTCTCTTACTCCTGTAAAAACTGAGAACATATCTACTCAAAAGGCAATTCTCTTCAATAATGTTCCTGCAAATCGTATGAATGCTTTTATTGAAAGTATGAAAAAATGCCGCATTCCAAGACCACTTATAGCTGTTGTTACAGAGACTTCTATCCATTGGACTATTGAGGAGCTCATTAGCAATCTAGCAGCTGAGCGTATAGCACTCAAAAATAACCAAACAACTTTACATTAAGAAAATCCCCAGCGAACTGGGGATTTTTTATTTTTGCATGTTCTCCTCTAAATTGGGGAAATCTGTATTTAACTAAACTTATTTATACAAAGGAGTCTATCATGCATACATCTATATGGGTGGATCTTTCACCTGGCAAACGATTTAAACCTTTATCTGAATCTATAGAAACAGATATTCTCATTATTGGAGGGGGCCTCACAGGTATCAGTACCGCTCTTGAACTTTCTAACACTGATTTAAATATCACGCTTATTGATTCCAATCAAATAGGCTATGGTACATCTGGAAGAAATACAGGCAAAGTGACGCCTCAAGCAGGATTAGTCTACTCTAAAATCAAGAATTATTATGGGCTCGAAAAAGCCAAATACTTTTATCAAGAAAACTTAAAAGCTCTTAATAAGATAAAAGAAAATATTTCTAAGTATCATATTGAGTGCGATTTCGCACCTGCTCCCTCTTTTATCTTTTCTAAGCGTCCAGACCGTATAACAGCATTTGAAGAAGAATATAAAGTCTATGAAGAAATTGGTATCGAAGGAGAACTCACACATCATATTGATCTTCCTATTGATGTTGAAGTAGCTCTCTCTCAAACTCATGCTGGTATCTTTAATCCTAAAAAATACCTAGATGGCCTAATCCCTATTCTTCTAAAAAGAAATATAAAAATTTATGAGTCAACACCTGTTACAGATATTCAAAAATCTAATTCAGGATGGCGTGCCATTATTGATGGACACTTAGTGATTACCGCAAGACAAGTTCTTTTCTGTTCTCACTATCCATTTTACGACCACTATAGTTTCTACTTCACTCGATTAAAACCTGAAAAATCTTATATTGTGGCCGGCTTATATGATAAATCTTTTCCACAAGCTACTTTTATTGATGAAGATGATCCTGTACGTTCTCTTTGTCCTTACCGTACCAATGACCAAACTTGGCTTTTAATAGCTGGTGAGAATCATAAAGTAGGTCAAAGCAATACGAATCATTTTGACCGCCTTAAAGGCTATGGACTAGAAGTATTTGGTCTAAGTAATTATCAATATGCTTGGAGTGCCCAAGGCTATGTAACACCTGATTCCATCCCTTATATTGGTTATCTCAATGAACATGATGAAGAACTTTATGTGGCTACAGGATTTAATAAATGGGGCAACCTAAACAGTACAATAGCTGCACACCAGCTTTGCGACCTCGTTCTAAATCGTAAATCAAATGACGCTGGTGTTTATGATCCATCTAGAAAGCGTGGTTACTTTACTGCTGCTTATATCAGTGATAATGTCAACAGCATCTATGAATTGATTAAAAGTCACATGACTTCCACCTCTACCTCTCTTCCAAAAGAAAATGATAGTGCCTCAGTTGTAGAATTAGATGGTAAAAAATATGGAGCCTATAAAGATGATAACGGTGAACTTCACATTGTAGATATTGTGTGTCCTCATGTAGGCACTCAGCTTAATTGGAATAGCATAGAACGTACTTGGGACTGTCCTGCTCACGGCTCTCGTTTTAGCTACGATGGTGATATTATAGAAGGTCCTTCTACTCATAGGCTTAATAAATATTTAGAAGAACCTAATAAAATTGACCCTCATATTATTAACTAGATAAGCCTAAAAAAAGAGGTGATTAAAACTTACTTGTTTTAATCACCTCTCTTTTCAATTAATCTATAAGAAATTCTGCTGCATAAGGTAATGTTTCTACCCACTTACAGAATGTACGCCATTCTTCTAATTTATGATTTTTACGTGCATGGTACATATTTCTTAAGTTCTCATAAGTCATAGTACATGTACGCATTTGATTATAGCTAGATGGTAAAAGTTGAATCATACTATACCAATAAACTTTATCTTTTGTTTCATTAAAATTACCTCTTAAAGCCTCTAATTGTTCAATGATGACATCTAACACTTTAAGTGTCGACTCATCCATATGATCACAGCTAAAGTCTTCTCTTTCAAAGACTTTACTATGAATTTTGTGCATTGTACTTGTAGAATTAGCTGTTGTCCCTACTTTATAAGTATCATACTCTTTCCACCAGTACATTGGTGCACTAATATCTACAGATAAAAAGATTTGACGTAAGAATTTTCTATGGTCACTTCCAGCTTTGCATAATCTTTGGCCTAAATCCAGGTCATTCTTACCTAAGATATATTCCCCAGCTTCATTATACTCACTGTCCATCCTATGCCAACTATTCATAGGATTTCTTGCCCCACGAATAGCATTTTCAAGATTCATTACATCTACGTGTTCTAATTTAATCATGCTTTATCCCATCCTCTATGTTCTAGTTTTAATCAAGTGTGATCCATTCATCTATATGATATAGATACAGGCATTTTTCCTTAACTGGAAGTCCTGTAATCTCACTTAATGCTCTTGCATATAAATCAAGCTGAACTTGATAACGTCTTTTAATTTTCTCAATACTTGCCTTAAGCTTTCTACCATCTACATAGTCTGTCTTATAATCAATAATGACAAGTCCTTCTTCTTCTATAAAGCATGTATCTACTACTCCTTGTAATAGAATTTCTTCCTCTAAGTCATATGTTTCATCCACCTCATTGGCTGGAAGTAGATACACAAAGGCTTTTTCTTTCCAGACATGCTTACTCTTTTCCATACGTTCTATCATAGTAGAAGTCGCCATACGCTCCAGCTTACATACATCTACTATGCGGGCTGCTTCTTCATGCAGTTTACCTGTTTCTACTAATCGGTCAAGTTCTGCCATAATAAGGTCTGCGCTCTTGCACTGTATAAAGTTTATCTGCTCCAATACACTATGAATAAGTGTACCACGTACTGTGGCCTGCATGTTTTCCTCTTGTCTCATAAAGCGTGGAATAACTTTATCATCAAAGCTATAACTTAATTCACTTTCTGTGATAATCTCTTCTGTTTGCTCATCTTCCCCACCTAAAGTATGTTTACTTTCTTCGTAAACCTCTAACATAGCTTGCTTTTTCAGATCAGAAACAGTTACTTTAACAGGCATTGTAGTAGCTTTCATGTAAGGATACGTATACCCTAATCGGTTATAAATCAATGCTTTATGCTCACTATAGGCCTCATCCACATTCCAGTGATCTAAAATGAATTCACGCGCTTCCACCTTTTCTTCCAAGGTCTGCTGCTCTTCTATAAGCTGTATAGCAGGTATAACATTTAAAGCCCAATCTCCTTCACCTTTAAAAAGATAAAACTGCCCCATGCCCATTCTATCTCTTAAATCATCAAACTTACTATGAGCAAAAAGGCTCATGCCAATCCAGTTCAAATAGCTTGGAGACTTTTTAAGACCTAAAGGTAAAATTCCTGTTGTTTCTCTAATGGCAAACTGACTCCACTTTTGCACTTCTTTATCTAAGTCCTTCACAGTTCCTGTAATAAAAAGTTTTTCTTTTGCCCTTGTCAAGGCTACATATAAAACACGCATCTCTTCAGAAATATTTTCCGAGGTAATTCTACGTTTAATAGCTTCAAATGGTAAAGTTTCATATAAAATGTTTGTTTCTAAATCTGTATACTTAGGTCCTAGCCCTAGCTCATGATGCATAAGGACATTCTTTATAAGATCTTGATTGTTGAACTGCTTGTTGGCATTACATACAAATACAATAGGGAACTCCAGCCCTTTACTCTTATGAATGGTCATAATACTTACTAGGTTCTCACTTCCACCTACTAGTTTAGCCTCTCCTACTTTAGCACCTGATGTACGCAACCTATCTATATACTGTAAGAAAGCAAACAGACCAACACCACTATTTGCTTCAAAGTCTTCTGCATACTTTTTAAGAAGTTTTAAGTTAGCTTTTTTCTTAGCACCTGCTGGAAGCATTCCTACATATTGGTAGTATCCTGTTTCAATTAATAACCTTGCCATAAGTTCTTCAAGTGGCATAAGTACAGCTACTTCTCTATAGTGTTTCAGAAGCAGAATAAAGTCATTAAGAGTTTTAGAACCTGCTCCCGTCTCACTATAATGACACATTGCTGTATAAAAATCTACCTCTTCTTCAAACTTTCTAATGGCAAGAATCTCATCAAAATCTAACCCTACTATAGGCGAACGTAGTACTGTCAAAAGGGGAATATCCTGCTTAGGATTATCAATAATCTGAAGAAGACTTAGCATAATCTGAACTTCCATCGCATCAAAAAAGTTGCTACTTACATCTGCATAAGCATCTATTCCCTCTCTTAAAAGAGCCTCTTCAAATAAGTTAGCTTTATCCTGCACTGAGCGTAGTAGGATAACAATATCTTTAGGCTCTACTTTACGGTATTTATCCAACTCCTTATCATAGACTACCTGAGGATTGCCTTCTCCCCTTAGAAGAGTTCCTATTTTCTTAGCTACCATTAGAGCTTCAAGTTCAATATTTTTAAGTTCTTGAATGTTTGCTTCCCCTGCTAGCTCTTCACTTTCTGTACCCACTTCTTTTGTAGCATTTCCTGTTTCTACTAAATATAGTTCTACCGCACCTGCTACCTCACTGGTATAATCCTGTGCATCTCCACTATCGTAAAGATTACCCACCTTAAGCTTAGCATCCTCATCATACTCCAGCTCTCCAACACGCTCACTCATAATTTGACTAAACAAGTCATTCGTAGCTTCTAAAATATTATTACGACTTCTAAAATTTTGAGATAAGTCAATACATACATCTTTATGGGCACCCTCTACCTCATACTTATTAAAAGAATGATACTTCTCCGCAAAAATAAGTGGGTTAGCAAGGCGGAATCTGTAAATACTTTGTTTCATATCCCCTACCATAAAGCGTGTAGGTCCATCTTCCTTAGCAAGAGCTATAGAACCTAATATGGTTTCCTGAACAGCATTACTATCTTGATACTCATCAATGTAAATTTCCTCGTAGAAATCTGCAAGTTCCTTTGCTACTTCTGTATAAGCCATTACTTTATGACCTGTTTCATCTACTTCTTGTCTAACAAAAAGCTTAAGACACATATGTTCTAAATCGTTGTAATCTACAAGACCTTTATCCTTCTTAGCTTCACTAAAGCGTATATCAAACTCTTTGACCCATTTTACCAGTGTCTGCATAAGCCCACTTGCCTGCTTAGTTTTATCTTCTAAGTAAGGATCACTTAAAAGTTTAGCCACGCCCTGAGCACCCTTTACTACATCCTTAGCAAGCTCTCTATAGGCTTTAACCCTTTCTTTAAGCGTTTCCTCACACTCTTGCTTCTTACTTGGTAATCTTCCAAAATTAATGCCATAAATATGCTCTACAATATCTTTCATATTTTCTCTTGGCAGTTCTAATACAGTCTGAATTTGCTCCAGATCCCCTCTAAGTGTAGGCTCATATAAAGCCGGCCCCGCTGTCTGACATGTGACTTTGAGCGCCTCTTCATAGACTTTTGTAAGATCCTTTAGATTTTCAAAAATATCCTCTAGAAGTTCCTGCTTCCACACATCACCTTCTAACTTACTCTTTTCCTCTAGCCATTCATTAGGGAAAATCGTACTCTTCGAAAAGGTATGAAGGTCTAGAATAAGTTCCATAAGAGGCTCTAGCCCACGAATACTCCCATAAGTTTCTGCAAGTTCCATAAAGTCACTGTTATCTTCTGCATCAAAAGCTTCTTCTAACATCTCTTCTAAAATATCCAGTTTCATAACCTGTAATTCAGATTCATTACCTACTTTAATGTTAGGATCTATCTCTAAATAGGTAAAATAGTTCTTAATACATTTCAAACAAAAAGAGTGAATGGTAGAAATAGAGGCCTTAGCAAGAAGTGTAAGTTGCCTTTCTAAATAAGCTGTCTTCTCTATAGTCTTTTCAGTAGCTTCTTCAACCTGCAAAGCTTCAATAGCTTTACTAATTTTATCTGCAATACGTTCTTTCATTTCATGTGCTGCAGCACTTGTAAAGGTAACAATTAAGAAGCGGTCAATATCTATACCCTCTTCCATTTCATTGCCTACGATACGATTAAAGACACGCTCTGTTAAAACAGCAGTTTTCCCAGAACCTGCTGCTGCCGAAACTAAAATATTAGCATGTCGTTTATCAATTGCCGCCTGTTGCATGGGTGTCCATGGCATGTTCCTCTCCTCCTTTCGCAAGTTCCTCCCAAATCTCTTTATTACCTAATGGACTAAGCTGCTCATAGGTATTATCTTTATTGGTTGTATCAAACTGGCATATGGTGTGATACTTACAAAATGCACAAGCATCTTTTTCTTTTAGTTTGCACGGTTTGGCACTGATTTTGCCAGCTAGCATATCCTTACCTAAACCACGTATTAAATCATGCATATACTCAATAAGTTGTCTAAACTGCGCCTCACTTGCTACGCTAGCCCCACTGCCTAATGTACCATCTTTCTTAGCTTTTGCTGGTAGGATTTCACCTTTCACACCACTTTCCATCTTATCTAGTATATCTACATCATCTACAGCAAGTCCTGATAACTTATACTGTTTAAGCTGCTTTGTAAGTGCCTCACTAAGCTCCATACCAGTTTCATACTTAACAGTACGTGTATCAATATGGAAGTAAAACATCCCAGCCGCTTTATTCTTTTCATTAAGGCGAAGATATGCATCTAAGTAAAGTAAAAGCTGTAACTGAAGGCCATGATAAAGCTCTAGCAAGCTAAAGTTTTTATTACCTGACTTATAATCTAATACTTTAATATATTTTCCTTCTCCATCCTTTGTATAGACATCTACCCTATCGATCTGTCCTTTTAAGAAAATAGTATGCTCATTATCTAGAATAATCTCAATAGGTGGCATCTGCTCACTGCCAAAACTTACTTCATATGCTTCTGGCTCAAATTCTCCTGCTTTAAGCTGATGGGTTAAAGCCCCTATAGCACGTTTAGTCATTTTGCGTGCCTTCTTTAAAGTATAAGCAAAACGCCCATCCTGTTTAGCATTCTGACTAAGCTTAGCCGCACTATAACGCAGCGCTTCTTCTATACATTGATCCTGCTGCTCTGATGTAGCAGTAACCCATGTTACCTTACACTTAGCCAGTTCTTTTGGATAACGCTCAAGTGTGCTATGGAAAAGTGTTCCTATATCAGCTGCATTCCACTGAAGTACTTTACGTTCAGATGCCTTCAGTCCATAACGTATAAAGTAGCAGCATGGACAATTACGGTAAAGCTCCAACTGTGAAATATTTGTTACAAGCCCCTCTGGATATAGACTCTTAGCATTTTCTTTGCTTAGATATTCCTGTTGATTCGTATAAGCCATATAAGAAGCAAGGTGTCTTATACGTTCCTTCCACTCATTAGAGGTCATAAACCAACTCATAGCATCCTGCCATGGACCTTCTTCTCCTTGCCCATCTAAGTATTTACGAAGTTGCCACCCTACATAGCCTAATGCCGGCTTAGCTGCCTGAAGCGCATCTAACTGGTCATATTCAAAAGGTATTTCTCTAAAGAGCTTACGTAATTTATAAAATACAATAGAAGGTCTAAGGGCCTTACCATTTTCATCAGCTTGAATAGTGCTCACATAAAGTTTTTCTCTTGCTCTTGTAAAGGCATAATAAACGAGGAACTGCCCCATATATAAAGGATTATGCACTACAACATCATATAACCTTGACCTTTTCTCATCTGCCTTTTCACAAAGCTGCATAAGAGTCAGCTTGTCCATATCTGAAAAGAGTGGCATACTCTCATCTATCTTTGGAATAACCCCTTCATTCACACCTAGAATAAAGAGTGCTTTGACTTGAGGAATACGGCTTCTATTAATATTTCCTACAATCACTTGGTCTTTTGAAGGTGGGATAATACCTATCTCAATATAACCAAAACTTGTCTTCAAAATATTTTTAAAGACTTTAATAGAGACGGATTCTTCCCCAAGTAGGTCTACTAATCTTTCCAAAGTATCCACAACCTGTCCCCATATCTGGGTATTTTCAAGTTCTAGGCTTAGCTCTCCTACTTGCTTATAGTAAGCAATATGCTGCTGAGTTGTTTCATAGGCATGAATACTCTCTAAGAAATTATAAACAGCTATGCTAGCCTCCCTAATTTTGATTTTACCACTCCCATCTTGAGCACTTTTTAAAGCTTCCTCTAAACTAAGAAGAGGCACCTGTACCTTTTCTTTAATAGCTTGGATTACTTCAAGTGGTATACTTTTGCTTTCTCTCTCCCATGTAGCATCCCATTTTTTCTTACCTTGGATGCCATGTTCTAATAAGTAGTTTTCTAAAGTATCTATTTCATCTGTGGTCAAATCTAATCGATTAAAGCGCAAAAAGCTCATAATACTTTTATAAGTCCAACCTGTTGTAATAACCTCTAAAGCTGCATCGATAACGGCTACTAGACCATTGGTATGAATACTCTTCTTATCATCCATAAAAACTGGAATATCATATTCTTTAAAAGTACTTACAAGAGAAGATTTATACTGACCCATATCCCCTACAAGTACTGCTATATCATGATAACGATAATCTTCATCACGTATAAGTCTTACGATTTCACAGGCAAGCTGTGTCACTTCCTCATCCTTTGAAGGGAAACTCATAATCCTAATAGCATCTTGTTCATTCTCAAACGGTTTGACATAAGGCTTGAGATAGTTCTCACTTAAGTAAGCCAGTGCATCCTTATCCTTGTTATCAGCCTTCATTACCATTGTCTCATAAGGTATATTACCTTGTTCACATCTTGCCATAAGGCTCTGATAATTTTTAATGCTATCATAGAAAGGATTATTAGGATAAATGTATTCATTCATTGTATAGTGACGATCAATTGGAAGTGTAATAATAACTTGACTTACCTTATGCATTATTTCTTCAATAATCTTCATCTGCACTGCTGTAAAACCGTAGAACCCATCTATCCATACAATTGAATCTTTGAGGTAGTCACTTTTATGCACAGCACCTGCAAGGCGCTCCATTGTTTTTTCTACAGTCACAAAACGCTCGGCAATATAAGTATGGAACCATTCATTAATAGCTGTAATATCTTGTAATTTGCTTTTAAAAACTGCACTGCTCTTTTCATCTTGCTCTAATGCATCTAAGAAAGGTTTATCTATTTCATTTTGTTCAAATAAAGTAATCAGTCTATTAATGCCATCTACAAACCCTTCACTACCATAGGTTGTTTTATAGTAAACAAGCTCACTCTTATGCTGTTCTAATAGCTTTTTTAAAATCATGACACGTTCTAAATCATCGATAACAGGCTCTTTTATGCCACCCACTTCTTTTAAAACACGTTTAGCTAGGTTTCTAAAACTCATAACTTCCGTTCTTAATAATCCTGGTTTTAGAAGCTTGGCTAGCTCTACTTGAACCTGTAAGTTAAACTGTTCAGGCACAAGCATAATCAAATTATGATAAGCTTCTTTGGCTAGCTCTTCCTGTAATTGTTTATAACAGGCTGTCGTTTTACCACTTTTAGCTGTGCCTAGTATAAATAATGCCATAGGCCCCTCCTTCTCCTATCTTTTTTCTTCTATTATATCATCCTTAGAGTCAGAAAATAGCCATCTCCATATTTTTCCGCTAGGGATTCTTCTCAAAACAAAAAAATAACCTAGCGGTTATTTAGCCTACTAGGTTGATATACTCTTGTTTCAATTTTTCTATTTCTGTTTTGCTAATATATGGATAAGAACTTTCTTCACTATCTAATCTAATAAGTGCCTCATCTAAATAAGGGATACTCTGAGCTGGCTCCTCCGTTACAATATAGCTTAACTTAGCAAGCTCTACAAAGAACTTTACTTTTTCTTCAATATAATCTTCATGACTTGCATAAAGTGTTTTGTCAAAACGCACTTCATTCACTTCATACATAGCACGCATTATTTCGTAGGCTTCTTTATTATATTCTAAATCTCTAAGTACTCTAGCAATATAAAGTTTAGAAAAATAATGTTCTTCATTCTTTACAACACCTTGTGGTAATGTAACACCCGCTTTTTCAAGGATTTCTCTATAATATTCTAATGCTTTCATTCATTTCCCTCCCACTAGTAAAGATGTTTTATTTTTACACATTAAGGGACTTCTGTCAAGTTAAATAATCTTAACAGAAATGAATTCAATACATTTTACCGAAGAACATTTGGCACTTTCAAATCTAGCTTAGTATTTTCACCATTTACATTCCCACACATAATGACTTTTGTTATACCTCATAAAAAGCTTGCCCTTCCTGCACATGTATCACACTTCATTATATTTTACCTTTAGTATATGCTATTAATAGTATCTATACAATCTACATTCATACGGTAAGTAACATCTTTACGCTCTACAATGATTGTGATCTTCTTTTTTAAGTCCTCATCTTCTAAGATTTTAGAGAGTAATTCTTTTGTTGGATTAATAGCAAAAGGATGCCCTACCATCTTCAACATAGTCATATCCCCTGCAGTATCTCCATAAGCATAACTTTCTTCTAAATCAATATTATACTTTTCCACCATTTCTAAAATAGATTTTCGTTTACTTACTGCATCCCACATCGGTATAACATTCCCGCTATAAGTGCCTTTATCTCCTACTTCATAAATGGTACCTCTAAAATCATCCATACCATATTTATTAGACATCTCTCTTACAAGCTCAATTGGTGAACCAGATATAGCAATCACTTTGTGAGCATTTTGCTTATGCCAGTTAATACGGTCTCTCGTGAAAGTATAAACACGATCTCCCTTTTGATCAATGACCTTTTTTGCTACATATTCCATATGATCAGGAGATATTCCTTTAACAGCCTCTATATATACATCTACCATTTTAAGTAGATACGTATCGTAGTCTCCTTGTCTTTTATCCCAATTTAAGAAAGCTGGCCTTACTTCACTATCCCATTTGCTTGGATCTATTAGCTCATATTTAACCATCTTCTTAAAGACTTCTGTAATAAGTCCTTCTCTATAAATTGTTCCATCAATATCAAAAAATGCTGCTATCGTTTTCATGTCTCTACCTCCTTCTGATTATTAGGAATTAGTATAGTAAAAGGTATTCACCTTGTCAACTAAATAATGGTGTTGAAAGGTAACGCTCTCCAGTGTCTGGTAATAAAACTACGATAGTTTTGCCTTTATTTTCTGGTCTTTTAGCAAGTTCTGTAGCTGCCCATACTGCTGCTCCTGAAGAAATACCTATTAGTACACCTTCACATCTTGCAATGTCTCTCGTAGCTCTAAAAGCATCTTCATTTTTAACTGGAATAAGTTCATCATAAATAGCCGTATCTAGTGTCTGTGGTACAAATCCTGCACCTATACCTTGAATTTTGTGTGGTCCTGGTTTACCACCTGATAAAACAGGTGAATCAAAAGGCTCTACTGCCACTATTTTAACTTTAGGATTTTGCTGCTTTAGATATTTACCTACGCCACTTATAGTACCACCCGTGCCCACTCCTGCTACAAAAATATCTACTTTTCCCTCTGTATCTTCCCATATTTCTGGCCCTGTTGTAGCTACATGTACCTTAGGATTGGCCGGATTGTCAAACTGACTGGGCATAAAACTATTAGGAATGTTTTGAGTAAGCTCTTTGGCCTTCTCAATAGCTCCTTTCATACCTTTCCCCCCCTCTGTAAGTACCACTTCTGCTCCATAAGCTTTAAGGAGATTCCTTCTTTCCATACTCATAGTCTCTGGCATAGTAAGAATAATACGATAGCCCCTTGCTGCTGCTACAGCTGCCAGACCGATGCCTGTATTACCACTAGTAGGTTCAATAATAACAGACTTAGGGTTAAGAAGGCCTTTTTCCTCTGCATCCTCAATCATAGCCTTTGCAATTCTATCTTTAACACTTCCCGCTGGATTGAAGTATTCTAATTTTCCTAATAAAATAGCTTCTAAATCATGCTGCTCACTATAGTTTTTTAATTCAAGTAAAGGCGTTCTACCTATTAATTCCACTAAGCTTTTATAAATCTTTGCCATTTACAACACGCTCCTTTATAAAACATATCTGTTTACTATGATTATAATATATGCACCCCTTATCTAAATAGTCAACATTTTTAAATATATATTTTAATATTATTGTTTATTTTATTCTTCATCTTTATACTATAATTAATAAAACCTATAGAATTAATAAGATTTATGGAGGTCCTCTTTATGAAAATTTCCTCTAAAGGTAGGTATGCTTTAGCTGCTCTTACTTATATGGCGCAACTTAATGCCCATCATGAATGTATAACGATCATTCGTATTTCAGAAAAACTAGGTATTTCTAAAATTTATTTGGAGCAGGTTTTTTCACTTCTTAAAAGAGCTGGACTTGTTCACTCTATTAAAGGAGCAGGAGGAGGCTATGAACTTACCTCCCCTCCCGAAATGATTACAGTAAACACCATTCTTCAGGCTGTTGAAACCAGCCTTTTCGAGCACACAGAATCTTCTTCCTCTGATCCTATCACAGATAAGGTCCTTATGGACCTTGTCTGGAATAAAATAGATCAGGTACTTCTTACTCAGTTAGAGTCTATTACTTTAGATCAGCTAGCACGTGAAGCTACTCGCTATGCTGATAATTCTAATTACATGTTTTATATCTAAAGCCTAATGCTTCTGCACGTTCTCTAAATTTAGGAAGTAGCGCTTTATATTTTTCATGATGAATCAGATTACTACTTTCACTTGGGTCAGTGTCTAAATCAAATAGCACCTCTGACCCATCATCAGTATAAAGCTGATACTTTACTGCTCCCCATTTAATCATAAGATTTCTTCCTCCCCATTGTGAAATAGATTCATCCATCCAGTCACTATCATCCCCTGCCATTAAAGGCACTAAACTTCTACTATCTAAGTGGCCCGGTAACGGCGTTTCAGTTAACTCACATAAGGTTGCAAATAAATCTGCTAGATTAACATTTTTATCTACTTTTTTAGGTGCATATTTCTTAGGGTATCTAATAAATAAAGGCACTTTTACGCTTCCTTCAAAAAATCTTTGTTTCTCCCATATAGCATGCTCTCCGAGCATCTCACCGTGATCAGTTGTATAAATAATAATCCATTCATCTAAGTCTTCACCAGCTTCTTCCAAGGCCTTAAATACTTGTTCAAATTGCTTATCTATAGTTTCTATATTAGCATAGTAGGCAGACATGGCCCTTTTTACATCTCTCTTATCAATATCTATACCTGGTCTAAGTGGACCACAGTTAGAACATCTTCCTAAAAACGGATGATTGAAAGGTTCTTGATTCTCATAAAGCTCCACTCTATTTAGGTAATAATTAAAGAGATTTTCTTCTGCTATGTATGGATAGTGGGGATTTAAAAGACCTACATATAACATAAGAGGTACATGAGGCGTAGCTCTATCATAATAACTATCTATAAAGTGCTCATAGATAAAGTTTTTGGCTCCTTGTACGGCTAACTCATCTCTTCTTGCATATGCACTATGCCCTGGGCCTGCTCTAAGAATTTCTTTTTTATCATCCCACTTGATGCCACTTTCTAAAAGTCCTGATGCATTATCAGATGTAGCAGTCCTATTACAGCCTTGTGCATAATGTTTTGAGGAAACTTCACAATCCCCAGCAATACGATAAAGCCATCCTTGCATTTGGTCTATACCAAAGTGATGCAATTTACCTGCTGCTGCAGTTTTGTACCCTCCTTGTACGAGTGTCTTAGCAAAAGTTTGATAATTGGGTGGCAAGTCTTGACCATAGTTCTCTACTCCACATGTCCTTGGAAACTGACCTGCTGCTATACATTGTCTAGCCGGTATACATACTGGAGATGGTGTATAAGCATTAGTAAAAATAACTGCATCTTTTGCTAAACGGTCCAAAAATGGTGTTCGTACTATTTGATTACCTGTAAATCCACTTACATCAAATCGATGTTCGTCACTCATTAAGAATAAAATATTAGGTTTTTTATTCATGTTTATTCCCCTTATTTTTACTATAATTATATAAAAAAGACATATAGAAAGTCATTCCTATATGTCTTTTATTATTTTATAATACGCGTTTTGCACCTATATAAGGTTTTCCAGCTCCTTCAAGTGAGCTGATTGTAATACCTGTACTACTTGTACCAGAGTGAATCATTTGTCCATTTCCTATGTAAATACCTACATGTGAGATCGAATCATTATAGCCAAAGAATACTAAGTCTCCTTTGCGTAGTTCATCCCTACTTACTTTATAACCATCATTATCATACTGTGAACTAGATGTTCTAGAAATACTAATGCCGTGTCTTTTCATAATTTGTTGTGTAAATCCTGAACAGTCTACACCATTTGTTAAACTGTTACCTCCATATACATATGGATTACCTAAAAATTGTTTTGCATCTTGTATAATAGCATCTGCCAAACTTCCTGAGCTTGCAACTGGCTTTGTATTGCTATTACTGCTACTTGACCCTGATGTATTATTCTTAGAAGCTGTAGATTCTGTTTGAGCAGGTGCTTCTACTTTCGTAGGCACAATGCGTTTTACTTCTGAAATAGATTTGGACTTTATTTCATCCATAAACTTTGAATCCACATATTCAGCACTTACAAAACCTTCTCTACCATCATGGATAACCTTACACCATCCATCTACTGTATATTGAATAACCACTTTATCACCTTTACTAAGGGTGTCAAATACATTACTTCCTGTTGTGGCTGGATAATCTCTTAAGCGTACGCCTTGTCCTATAATAGCGCCTTCCGCTTCTTCTACAGAAACATATTCACTAAAAACATAGGCAGACTTGCCATCTTTACCTTTTACTTGAAGCCATTCCTCATTTGCACGACCAATGATTTGTACCTCATCTTTTTGATTTAACTGGCCTACATTGGTAGCTTTTGTATTCGGTTCCTGACGCATATTCAAAGTTTCAACATTTACTTTACCATAAGCTTGTCCATATACAAGTGAAGGTACTAACATAGTAGTCACTGCAATCCCTATTGCGAGTAATGTTTTCTTCAACTGCATTTTCATTTCCTCCGGCTTCTCATAATTTATTAACTAATTGTTACAAAACTATTATAAGAAAATTGGAGTATACTGTCAACTATTTACTCGACATTAATTATTCTTTTTATACATATTTATTAATATTTAATAATTAAACTAAAGTTTAATATATTATACCTTTATTTATATAGAATGCCTAATGCCTTATTCTGCTGCTTTAAGAAATAAGCCATTTCATAAATATCCGCAGGATTTGTTTCATAGACACAGAATTTAGGACCAATACACTCTACAATTTTTTTAGCAATTTCATGATCAAAAGGACGATGTGGATCTAGTTTTTGAATATGCTGTTTCAAAATACGATTTTTGAGCATTGGTGATTGCGCCTCTCTATAACGCTCTAATAAATAGCTACGGTCTTGACTCATATAATATTTAGGTAATGTCTTATTCAAATGTATACCATAAATATAGTCTTTTAATTCACCTAAATTCTTAACCACTTCTTTAATATACGCGTAACAACTTTTTTCTGTCCCAATTTGTAAATTGGTAAGGGTAAGATGCGAAATATCTATTAATAATCCTTTTTGTGCGTATTTTACGCCTTTAATAAGTTTATGTGTCACCTCTTTATCTAGGTAATTAAGACCTGGCCACCATAAATTCTCGAAAAGTAATAACGGCCCTTCTTCATCTGCTGGGAAAACTTCATTTAACAGTTCTACAGCCGCATCTATAATTTCTTCATCTGTATAATCAAACTTCCAAGTAAAAGAATCTTCAATACATACATGACTCACATGAAAGACCATATATTTAGCACCTAAAGTTTTAGCCCTTTCATATTGTTTCTTATATGTATCTATCATTACTTGTTTATCTTCACCACCGTAATAGGCTCTAACTGCTTCTTTACTACCTAAAATCTGTTCAACTTTTTCTAAGTTTCCTTGCCAGAAATCTAACCACATGGGATAGAAGCTTAGATGTATACCTTTTACAATTTCTTCTGGTATACGGCTAATATCATAATCCAAGGTAAGCCCCAGCTCTACCCCGTCCATTTGATGTTTCTCACTAAAAGCTTTAATTTTATCCCAATCATCTTCAAACCACTCTAGGTATTTGTTAATTGTAGAGATATGAAATAATCTTTCCATTTGGTCCTCTTTCTATTTGAGCTTATAACTAGCTTCATCCTTTGCTTCTTTAATCAATGCTTTTAAAACTGTTATTTGCTGTGCTGTCATATTATGTTTAGGGAAAATTTGTGCCTGAACTTTATCCACAAAAAATCTAAAATCTTTATTTGTTTCCACAATTTTAATGTAGGTATCCCAAGAAACTGTGTCTTCTAACTCTCCTACCTGCATATAAATATTTTCTTTTGTAAAAATGTACTTCGAAACACCTGAAAAAATAGGCGCCTGCATCTGTGTTGCTGTAATAGTCCAAACTTTAAATGGGGTTGCTATAAGAATAAATACAGCTAGTACAATCCATATAATGTTTTGTGAAATAAATACATCTAACCTACCTGTATTAACACTTACTTTATAAATAAGCCATCCTGTTAAACCTACTCCAAGAATAAGCATAAGTTTGCTTACAATAGAGCGGTAGGCTACCCATAAGTTATAACGTAGCACATCTTTTACTTTTAATTTAATTTGAAGCTCTAATTTATTGTCCACTCTCTGTATACCTCTTATTTCTATAGTTTTCCTCTAAGCCATGTGTTGGCTTTCAAGGGCTAATTGGTATAAATGATGATAAATACCTTTATTGGCAAGTAGTGTCTGATGTGTACCCATCTCTCTAATCTTACCTTTATGTAATACAATAATGTTGTCTGCATGCTGAATGGTTGATAAACGATGGGCAACCATTAAAGTTGTACGTCCTTCCATCATCTTATAAAGAGCATCTTGAATAAGACTTTCTGTTTCTGTATCAATATTAGCTGTAGCTTCATCTAGAATAAAGATCTTAGGATCATATGCAACTGCTCTCGCAAAAGAAATAAGTTGTCTCTGACCTGTTGAAAGACTATTACCTCTTTCTAATACTTCTTCATCATACCCATGTGGTAATTTTTTAATAAACTCATGGGCATTGACAAGTTTTGCTGCTGCTTCGACAGTTTCCTGGGAAATGCTGTCTTTTCCTAGTCTAATATTCCCTTTAATGTCACCTGTAAACATAAATACATCCTGTAACACCTGTCCTACCTGGCTTCTAAGTGCTGCTGTATCATACTCCTTAATATCAATACCATCTATTAAGATTTGTCCCTTTTGAATATCATAATAACGACAAATTAAACTTAAAATAGATGTTTTGCCTGCTCCTGTTGCTCCTACAAAGGCTACCTTTTGTCCTGCTTCTATTTTGAAAGAAACATCCCTTAAAATCCACTCTTCACCTTCATAGGCAAACCATACATTTTTAAATTCAATATCTCCTTTAAAAGTATTTGAATCAATGTTACGTGTACCTTCTATAATTTCATTTTCTTCATCTAAAATGGTGAAGATTTTCTCAGCTGAAGCTAATGCTGACTGAAGTACATTGAAATTCTCTGCAAGTTGTTCAATAGGTCCAAAGAAATCCTTTGTATAAGATGTCATAATAATAA
Organism: Zhenhengia sp.; assembly: GCF_046966505.1. NCBI lineage: Bacteria > Bacillati > Bacillota > Clostridia > Lachnospirales > Lachnospiraceae > Zhenhengia > Zhenhengia sp. Next base: position 105,600 of record NZ_JBKVCH010000009.1, on the reverse strand, counting down.
GTGCTCCTACGCTCATGGCACCTTGAAGTACACTATGTCCACCTACCAGAAGTACAAGCGCTACACCTATGTAGCATAAGAAGAAAATAAAAGGTCTAAAGAGCATGAAAGCTGTCATTTCTTTCATATTTGCCTTAAAGTGTTCATTGTTAATCTTCTTCATTTGTTTGACTTTAGCTTTTTCACGCGTAAAAATTTGAATAACACGCATACCAGATAAATGTTCAGATAGGAAGGCATTCATTTCTGTAAGCTTATTACGCATCTCACGATACGCACGTCTTGAAAAACGTTTATAAATGATGGTAGCAATAACAACAATTGGCACAAGCCCAATAACACATAAGGCTGTTTTCACATCTGTAGCTAACATCATGACCATAACCCCTATTAGGAAGAATGCCTGTTTTAATAAATTGACTAGAACACTGGTATACATTTCATTAAGGGTTTCTGTATCATTGGTGACTCTTGTTACTAACTTACCAATAGGATTTTGATGATAAAATCTAAATGGTAAATGCAGCATCTTGTCATAAATTTCATGCCTTATAGCTAAAATAATTTTCTGTCCAATATACTGTAAGATTACTGCTTGTAAATATAAGAAAGCAAAACTTACTACAAGTACTAATAAGAAATAACCTGCAAGTATAGCTAGTGGCTTAAGATTAAGACTTCTTAATACTTTAAGTTCCTCTTTTTCTAATAAACGTCCTTTATAAGTATGACCATTTACATCAATCGTTAGACTATCTTCGCTCTCTAAAATACTATTACGATACATGGATGGTGTCATAGCCAAAACTGCCTTGGCATCTTCTAAGTTCATTTCCTGTACCCAGTAATACTGGCTCTTATATTGAAGCATCTGTGAAACTTCTTGTATATTCTCTTTCTCTTCTAAATGACGTAGTTTACGCCCTTCAAATTCTATTGTTCCCTTTGCCTTATCATCTTCTACATAAGGTATTTTATAACCTTCAGTAAATAAGTCTACAGCGTTTCCTATGAGTACAGGCTTTGCTAAATCTGCAACTGTACTTCCAAGCATAAAGATTAAAACCAGTAAGAACCACCATTTATAAGGTTTTGCATAGGCAAGCAAACGCTTTATAAGACTACTATCTTTATCTTTCATTTTGTTTCCTCCTCTTATGCCTCACTGAGTTCTTCTTCCAACTGTTGTTTTTCATACATATCTGCATAAATGCCTTGCATCTCAAGAAGCGATTCATGATTACCATACTCAGCTACACGACCTTCTTCTAAAACTACAATACGGTCTGCATGACGTACGGTTGAAATACGATGTGCAATAATAATATTTGTTTTGCCTTCACGTACTTCTTTTAAGTTTTCTAAGATCAGTTCTTCTGTCTTTGTATCAACCGCAGATAAGGAATCATCTAAAATGAGAATAGGTGCATCTAATATAAGCGCTCTTGCTATAGATACCCTTTGTTTCTGTCCACCTGATAAAGTTGTACCTCTTTCCCCTACGACTGTATCATACTTCTCTGGGAAGTCCATAATATTTCTATGTACATCTGCTTTTCTTGCTGCCTCTTCAATCTGTTCTTTAGTTAGGTGATCCGCTCCAAATGCAATATTGCTGGCAATCGTATCACTGAAAAGGAAATTATCCTGTGGTACATAAGCAATATGTTCACGTACACTTTGCACGGTTGCTTTCATAATGTCTTTACCATCAATATAGATAGACCCTTCTGGCGCATTATAAATTCTAAGAAGTAAGTTTACTAAAGTAGATTTACCACTACCTGTTCTGCCTAAAATAGCAAGCGTTTCACCTTTTTTAATATCTAAGTTTACATCTATCAGACCTTGTTGATTATTATCTGGGAAGTTAAAGTTTAAATGAGAAAGCTTAATATTTCCTTCTACCTGCTCAAGTGCTTTAGCACCCTCCTCATCTTGAACCACTGCCTGTACTTGAAGAACTTCATCAATTCTTTTCACAGAAGCTGAACCTTGTGCAAAGGTATTAATCCCCATAGCAATGGCTTGCATTGGCCAACTTAGCATAAGTATGTACTGATTGAAAGCTACAAATTCACCAATGGTAATTTCATTAACCATGGTGAGATACCCTCCATAACCTATAGAAATAAGTAAACTTGTACCTACTAAGAAAATCACTAATGGATTTAAAAATGCTGAAAGTTTAGCAAGCTTTAAATTCTTATCATAGTTATCTTCTGCAATAACATCAAAATCTTTAAGGTCATAATACTCTTGCACGAACGATTTAATAACCTTAATCCCCGAAAAAGCTTCCTGTACCTTATCTGATAAAAGTGCAAAAGCTTCTTGTTTAATTTTAAAACGTCTTTTTATAATCTTACCAAAATAGTAACTCCCCCATGCAATAAATGGCATTGGAATAATCGCTACTAAAGTAAGCTGTAAGTTAATGTCAAAAGCCATCTGGCCTATTACAAGAAATGTCATAATGACCGCATCAAATATAGTAATAACACCAGGTCCTACCATCATACGAATAGCATTTAAGTCATTCGTTGCATAAGCCATTAAATTTCCTGTTTTATGTGCATTAAAGTATTGCGCATCTAACTCTACCCATTTTTCAAATAAATCTGCTCTTAAATCACGTTCTATCTTCTTTGATGAACCTATGATACAATAACGCCAACCTATACGAGAAAGAGCCATCACAAGAGTTACGCCTATTAAAGTCATAACCATTGTAATAATTCCTTCTGACGCCATACTTCCATCTTTAATCCCGTCTGTTACCATTCCTATAATCTTAGGAATAAAAAGTTGCATATAGTCGACAAGTAATAAAATAAGTACACCAAATATATAGAACCACTTATATTTCATGACATAACGTTTAAGTAGTTCTTTTTGATTCATTTGTAAGCCCCCTTTAAGTTTATCCATTATTTCATTCATAACGTCATGCATTAAGGTGGGGATGAACTGACTCATCCCCACCTTAACAAGCTAATGCTTTGATTCTATTGTATTTTACAAAGTTGTTCCTACTAATGCGGCACCAATGATTCCTGCATCATTACCTAAAATAGCTGCTTTAACTGGATTTCTAAGCTCAAGCCCTGGACACATTTCCTCTGCTGCATATTGTGTAACTGGCCCTGTAAGGTTTTCTTTTTGAGCACTCATACCACCACCTAATACAACAGTGCTTGGCTGAAGCATATAAACAATATTAGCTACACCGTGTGCTACATATCTAAAGTATTGATCAAGTACAGCTGCGGCTACTTCATCACCACTTTGTGCTGCATCAAATACAATTTTAGCCGTCATATTGTCTAAGTTACCATCTTCTACTAGCTCATTAAGGCTGCTTCCAGCGTTTGCTTTTGCGGCTGCTTTTGCATCATTAATAAGTGCTGTAGCAGATGCATATTGTTCTAAACAACCTTTACGCCCACATCCACATGGACGACCATTCATCTCTATCACATGATGTCCGATTTCTCCGCCACCACAGAAAGCACCACTATAAACTTTACCATTAATGATAATACCGCCGCCTACACCTGTTCCAAGTGTCATAACGACAACGTCTTTTTCACCTTTAGCTGCACCACAAATTGCTTCTGCAAGGGCTGCACAGTTTGCATCATTTTCTACGTAAACTGGTAAGTTAATATATTTTTGAATTTCATTTCTTACATTTACTTCGTTGAAGTTAAGATTACTTGCATAATGAATAATGCCTTCAATCGGAGAAGCAATCCCTGGGCTACCAATACCAATAGAGTGTACATCTTCTTCTGTTAAGTTATGCTCTTGCATAATTTCTCTGCAAAGCATAGCCATATCTCTTAGAACTTCTTCTGATGAACGCTCCGCTCCTGTTGGAATCACAACCTTTTTAATAATCTCATAATCACTATTAAGTAACCCCGCCTTAATAGTTGTCCCACCTAAATCTACACCAATATAATACATCACTTTCCTCCTGAAGAATTAATTATTAAAATTATTTTGTAAGTTATTCATAACACGTTCATTAAGTGCTTCTGCCGCATTATAACCCATTTTCTTTTGTCTAAAGTTAATGGCAGCTGTTTCACAAATAATCGCAAGGTTTCTCCCTGGCCTAATCGGAATAGAATGACTTACAACATTAATACCTAGAATATCCATATATTCATTTGTCAACCCTAATCTATCATACTGTTTCTTTTGATCCCATAACTCAAGTTTTACAACTAAGTCAATATTCTTCATTTCTTTTACAGAACCTATCCCAAAAATCTGCTTCACATCTACAATTCCAATACCACGTACTTCAATAAAATGACGAATAACTTCTGGTGCTGACCCAAGAAGTGTTGTACCAGATACACGTTTGATTTCTACTGCATCATCTGCTACAAGACGATGGCCCCTTCTTACAAGCTCAAGAGCTGTTTCACTTTTCCCAATGCCACTCTCTCCTGTAATGAGTACGCCCTCCCCGTAAATATCTACAAGAACACCATGCATAGACATACGAGGTGCAAGTTCTACATGTAACCATCTATTCACTTCTGCAATGAAACTTGTTGTTGCTTCAAGAGTTTTAAAAATAGGAATACCATATTTTTCAGCACAGGCAATCATTTCTGGGAATGGATTAATTTCTTCCCTACACAGAACAATACAAGGAATCTCTTTATAACTCATTAAGCGTTCAATACACTTTGCCCTGTCTGCCTGACTCATTTTCTGAAGATAAGTATGCTCAACTTTACCAATAATCTGTAATCTTGTAGGATCAAAATAGTCAAAAAATCCTGCTAATTGGAGAGCTGGTCTATTTACATCAGATTCTGTAACCTGTCTGTTATCGTACTCTACATTCGGTGTTAAAGGCTCAAGCTTAAAATGTTCAATGATTTTACTTACTTTTACAGAATACATGCCCTTACTCCTTTTTCTAATTTTTACATACTATTAGTTATTATAACATCTATTGTTTATGGAAAAAAGTATAAATGTTTAGTGCCACATCTTTCGGAATACCCGGTACAGCCTCAATTTCTTCCAGACTTGCCTGTCTTAAAAGTTCTACACTCTTAAATGTATTCATAAGCATTTTTTTACGTTCTTTTCCTACACCTTTAATATTATCTAAAACAGATTGAACCTGAGCCTTGCTACGTAACTTTTTATGGTATTCTATAGCAAAGCGATGGACTTCATCTTGAATACGTGTAATAAGTTTAAAGCCTTCTGAAGTCGTTTTAAGAAGAATCTCCTCATTTTGATAAAGTAATCCCCTTGTACGGTGACGGTCATCTTTTACCATACCACATACCGGAATCGTTAGCCCATAACTCGCAATAACCTTTTCAGCTACACCAACTTGTCCTTTACCACCATCCATTAGAATAAGGTCAGGCATTTTAGCAAAACTATCTTCTTCTCCTTTTTGTACCAATCTTGCAATACGTCTATCTAAAACTTCTTCCATACTGCCATAGTCGTTTGGCCCTTGAATACTCTTAATTTTAAACTTACGATAGTCACTACGTTTCGGTTTACCATTTTCAAAGACAACCATTCCCCCTACAGACTCAATCCCTTGAGTATTAGATATATCATAGGCTTCTATTCTAGTTAAGTTGCCACTCAAACCAATTGCTTCTTGAATTTCTTCAAGCGCTCCCTTTGTCCTTGCTTCTTGCCTTCTTAGTTCATCACCAAACTGACTCAGTGTAATATAAGCATTTTTACTCGCCAGCTCTAATAGATTATGTTTAGTTCCTTTCTGAGGATGCACTATAGTAACTTTACTACCTCTTTGCATCGTCAAATATTCTTCAAGTAGTTCTAAATCTTGAGGTACCTTTTCTACTAAAATCTGTTTAGGAATAAAATTGGCCTCTGAATAAAACTGTATGATGAACTCTCTAAATAACGTCTCAATTTCTTCTCCCTCGGTCTCATTAATTAAGAAATGTTCACGTCCAATAAGTTTTCCCTGTCTCACAAAGTAGATTTGCATTAAGGTATCCTTCTCACTACGCGCAAAGGCTATAACATCTTGGTCCTCCATACTACTGTTAGAAGCAGTCTGTTTCTGCTCAATTTTCTTAATTGCAGCTAGCTGGTCTCTTAAGGTAGCTGCCTTTTCAAATTCTAGATTTATAGCTGCATCTTCCATCTGTCTTTCTATACGCTTAATAATATCTTGGTATTTACCACTTAAAAAAGATGTTACCTCATCTACCATTACCTTATATTCAACCTCTGAGGACTTGGCAATACATGGCCCACTACATTGTCCTATATGATAGTTAAGGCATGCTCTCTCCTTATTAATATCTCTTGGCAATACTCTTGTACACGTACGAAGTTGCCATGTCTTCTTAATGATTTCTACAAGCTCCCACATAGCATTAACATCTGTATAAGGTCCAAAATATTTAGCCCCATCTTTTTTCATACTTCTTACAACCGTTACGCGTGGGAAGGCATTTTGAATATCCACACGAATGTAAGGATAATGCTTATCATCTTTAAGGCGAATATTATATTTAGGATTATATCGCTTAATAAGATTACACTCTAATACAAGTGCCTCTAGTTCAGAAGCCGTTACAATATACTCAAAGCTTCTAATCTGCTCTACTAATCGAATAGTTTTTATAGAATGATTTTTAGATTTTTGAAAGTATTGCTTTACTCTATTTTTCAGACTTACTGCCTTACCTACATATATGATTTGATCCAGTTCATTTTTCATTAAATAAACGCCTGGAAGAGCCGGAAGTTTTTTTAGTTCTTCTTTAATATCAAACATACCTTTTCTCCTCTTTAAGTTTTATCTCTTAATTCAAGTATAGACCAGATTTTGCATTTTACCTATACTAATATTTCCCAGAATAGAATCAATACTATCTTCAATACTAATTATAGACTCTATATTTTTTAGGAGGTTTTATTATGTCCATTAAAAAGTTTTTATTTACAGGAATAACAACCTGCCTTATTGCAAGTAGTACTATACCCATTTTTGCTTCTGCACCACAAGTAGACTTGAACAACCCACTTTCTATAAGTTTTGTACTTGATCAACTTGAAGATAAACTCGAGAAAAGCTCTGACAAGCAATATAAAATCGACTGGGACTTTGAAATCATCTATAATAATGGTAAGGTCCTCGTAGTCATTGAATATGACAAAGAAGATGCTAAAGCTTTCAAAAAACTAACAAAAGCTGATCTGGAAAAATTGGTGACAGCTATTGCAACTGAAATTATCACTGCTTTAGGTAAACAAGACATTCCTATACAAGGTATTATTATCGAAGACGATGCAGCTCAGCCAACTCACCAATTTACGTATAATAATGGAAAGTTAGACATTAAGTAATCTTTTGTTACATTTTCATTAATTTTACTGTGTTCAATTGAATTATAACCTCCTATTCGTTATACTTTGTTTAAAGAAATTATGTATGACTTATAAGGAGGTTTTTTTCAATGAATAGAAATCTAAAAAAAGCTTTAACACTTGGTTGTGCAATGCTTATGGTCTCAGGCGCATTATCTGTAAGTGCTGCTAACCTTACTAAAAAAGTAGAAGCAGTTTATAACAATATTAAAGTTACATATGACGGAAAAGCTCAAGCACCTCAATATGAACCATTTCTGATAAATGGTACTGTATATGTGTCACTTCGTGATGCTGGCCAAATTACTAATAATAATGTTAACTGGGACAGTACAAATAAAACAGTTCAAATCACCTCAAAAACACCTCAAGGTGGTGTAAGTGAAACTGAACTTGCAAACAAAAATCTTGAAATTGCTACTCTTAAAAATCAAGTAGCTAACCTTGAAAAACAAGTAGCTTACTATAAACAATTAGAAGAAGACAAAAAAGAAGAAGAAGCAAGCAAACCATCTTTAGATGATAAAGGCATGAAAAAAATGCTTACCCTTATCGAAGATGAATATGATGATAAATATGATGTAGACTGGGGCTTTGGCTTAACTTATAATGCAAAAAAAGAATACATCGAACTTGAAGTATCTTACGATAGCAAATATGATAAATCAGCATTTGGACGTATTTCTGAATCAAAACTAAAAACTTTCTTTGAAAATATTTGCAGCGATATCCAAGATGAATTAGGTTCTATAGAAATCCGTGGTGAATTTGTTGACGATTACAAAGATGAAACAGTATCTACTTTCACTTATACAACAAAAGGTAGATTTGAATACAGCCTTCAAATCACAGATAACGCTTTAAAAGATATGGAAGATGATTTAATTTCTGATTATACTAAACTTCCATCTATTGACTTTGATTCATTAAAAGATTTAACAATTGCTATTGACGATTTCAAACTTGAAGGTATTGATAACTACGAAACAATTATCTTTGAAGTATATACTGACTTACCAAGTGATAAAAAAGATCTCTGGAATGACTATGTAAGAAATGCTTCCCGCTCCGACAAACGTGTTTTAAGAGATTTCATGGAAGAAATCATCAAAGATCTTACTGATGAATTTGGTTCAAGAGAATTTACTGGTATCATCTACAATGGCAATGATAAACTTATTGCCAAATACGAAGATGGTGACATCAGCTTAGAAACATTCAGATAATCCAAAACTAGCACTGCTTTCTAAGCAGTGCTAGTTTTATTTTTAAAAAGTAGCTTTAAAGTCTAATTGAAACGGCAAATCTTCTTTATCTTTTTTGCCCTCTTGAATGATGTTCCATAACTGAGCAGTGAAGCACTCCCCTTCTCGAATGTCTTCTACTTCTAGCCATTCATCTTTTCTTAGAATCTCCTCTGCCTTATCTACACTACCACACTTAGCATAAGCAAAAGCTTTATAAGCCCTTATTCTTGTATTATCTTGAATAGCATCTGGAAGCATTTCAACTTCTTTCAGTAAAATTTCATACGCTTCCTTCTTTAATAAAAGAGATAAACATTCCTTAACTAACCCTATATCATCATTCCTTAATCTCATAGCCTTTATACAATAATCTATAGCTTCCTCTGTATTCCCTCTTAGGCTATACGCTATAGCCAGCGCATAGGTATTGAAGGCTGTAGCCTTTATACCTCTAGAATGCTTTAAAGAATTAATGGCTTGATCAAGCTGCTGATGTACAAGTTCATAAAGGCCTAAATGATACCAAGTATATGCATTATCCTTATCTTTTTGCTGCACAGCCTTTTGAAGAAGTTTATAATAATAGTCTTCCTTCATATAGCTTCCTGACATCTCCCTATCTTCACAGCCCCCCATATTACCTTCTAGCATGAGTTGTACCCATTCATTTTCTTTAGAGACTTGCCCAAAATCTAAGTTTTCACTTAAAGCCCCTTTTCCTTCTTGCTCTCTTCGTATATTTTCTATAGCTCCAAATACACTTCCTGTTTTTATAAGTTTTGCCTCTCTCAAGGCGATAGATGCTCTAGTCTCTTTAAGGAGTTGTTCTAGCCTCTTCTCAGGTAATGCCTCTTCTAAAGTTTGAGTTACCTGCTTCCTTAATGATTGCCACTCTCCTTGTACAAGTTGCTTATCTACTTGAATAGCTCCATATGCCTCTAGCCATTCCCATTCACTTGCTGGTTCCATATGCAGACATCCATATTGAGTCTTAGCAAGTCCTGCCTGAATTTCTATGTAATGACCTGCTTCATTGGTCAAATACTCCTGCCATCTCTCGCTGCCTCTTGCCTGTCCCCATACAAAAAGTTTTCTGCCTTGAAGCCTACTTGTAGATGTCTGAATCATACCGTAACCGGATTCATCTAACTGTGTAATATACTTCCTTTTTACTTTAGGAATATCAAAGAAATAGTCTACTGCATGTGGAATCGTTTTAGGATATGTAATGTCTACTCCCTCTACTACAGGTACCTGTACCTTATAGACAGCTCCTTCTCCATTGGTATATGCCTCATCTGCTTCTACAACAAGCCTTCCCCCATCCAGTTCAGGTACGGCCATATTGCTCCACCAATACATAGGTACTTCTATCTCATTAGGATTAACAATCCTCATACGGCACATCAAAAACTTAGAATCCTCAGGAAGGAAAAAGTCCATTTGATACGTCACTTTGCGAATACGTTCATATTCATACATTCTTAGAACTTCCATGCCCTCTACTTCAACTACGCCTACAAAAAGCTGTGAACATGTAAATGGAGAATGCCCTATAACGCCTATATTCCATTCTACACCACCACTTACCCATGCATTACGCACAGCTAGATTACTAGGCCTAATCACATCATTTACATAAAGTAAATCTCTTTGGGCTACCTTATCATATAAAGACCATAGCCTTCCACCTAAACTTGGTATAAATATAGCTCTTAAATAATCATTCTCTAATCTTACAACTTCTATCTCTTGCTCTTCTAGTTTTCTTGTATAGATATTTTGCTGAACGTAAGGATAAAGTGTCTGTATAGTTCCAAATCCTAGTCCTATATCATCTCCCTCTTCCAATCTATTTTTTAAGCCATTCTGCAAAATATTAATTTGAGATATAAAAGGTACACTTGCTTCTTCTAACCAGGGACTTACTTTGATTTGCATAGTTTCAAACTTTAATAAAGTTGTCATCCTACTTCTCCTTATTCAATGAGGTTGATTGTTTGTCCAATTATTATAAGCTACTTTTTCTTTAATAAAAATGCACTTTTTTTACTTATTTAATCTCTTTTTATAAGTCAAAAATTTCTTAAAAAAATTTTGAAGAATTTTAGCTACATAGGACTATATAGTATATGTAAGATACAAAACACATCCTAGGTAGTGAAAGTACCTTACGACCCGTAAACGATCTATCTATTCTACTTTGGTCCCCCTTCCAAATTATGAGTATTCAGATTAGTTTACAAACCAGTAAGCCTAGATGGTGGCAACTAAGCTTGCACGGTTTAATATATAAAAGTGTCTATACTTTAAATAAGCTCTAGCGTATAAGTTATAGAAGCAACCGGCCTCTCTTACGGTACCTCCATACGTACTACGTGCTACCTCCCATCTGACCCTTATATATGTGTTGACATCCCTATAAACGGCAGATGCAGACAATACCCACCTAATACCTATGAGTTCACCACAGAAGAGCCTTTCCCTTCTTAACCTTAAGCTCATGACGCTTATACAATCTATAGACACTACCCTTGCCACATAAAAAGCCAAGCCCATGCAGTTATTTTAAGGGGGAACTGCATAAGGGCTTGGCTTTTTTGCACATCTATGCTTATATATTTAATATTTTCTTAAGGAATTTACCTGTATAAGAACCTTCTACTCTAGCTACTTTTTCTGGTGTACCTGTTGCTACAATTTCACCACCACGGCTACCACCTTCAGGACCTAAATCAATAATATAATCAGCTGTTTTAATAACATCTAAGTTATGCTCAATAACTACAACTGTATTACCATTCTCTACGAGCCTATCTAAAATGCCTACAAGCTTATGCACATCCGCAAAGTGCAGACCTGTAGTTGGTTCATCTAAAATATACATCGTCTTTCCTGTACCACGGCGACTGAGCTCTGTCGCAAGTTTAACACGTTGCGCCTCCCCACCTGATAAAGTCGTAGAAGATTGTCCAAGTCTAATATAACCTAGACCTACATCATAAAGTGTCTGAAGTTTACGGCTAATCGCTTGGAAGTTCTCAAAGAATTTAAGCGCTTCTTCTACTGTCATATCTAATACATCTGAAATCGTTTTCTCTTTATACTTCACTTCTAAAGTTTCTCTATTGTAACGTTTACCTTTACATACTTCACAAGGTACATAGACATCTGGTAGGAAATGCATTTCAATCTTCAGCATACCATCGCCACGACATGCTTCACAGCGTCCCCCTTTTACATTAAAGCTAAAACGACCTTTTTGATACCCTTTCATCTTAGCTTCCTGTGTCTGTGCAAATACATCACGAATCATATCAAATACCCCTACATAAGTAGCTGGATTTGAACGTGGTGTACGTCCAATTGGAGACTGATCAATATGAATAACTTTATCTAAGTTTTCAAGACCTTTAATATCTCTATGTGCACCTGGTTTACATTTAGCTCGATTTAAATCTCTTGATAAACGCTTAAGCAAGATTTCATTAATAAGTGTACTTTTTCCTGATCCTGATACACCTGTGATACAAGTTAGTGTTCCAAGTGGAATATCTACACTCACATTTTTAAGGTTATTCTCTTTGGCACCTACAATTTTAATCTTATTGCCGTTACCTTTTCTCCTTACTTCAGGCACTTCAATTTGTTTACGTCCACTTAAGTATGCACCTGTTTCAGATTCCTCACATGCTAAAATCGTATCAATTGGACCACTCGAAATAATATTGCCACCATGCTCACCTGCTCCTGGTCCTATATCTACAATCCAATCTGCAGCATGCATGGTATCCTCATCATGCTCTACAACAATGAGTGTATTTCCAAGGTCGCGAAGACGCACAAGTGTCTGAATGAGTCTCTCATTATCTCTTTGATGAAGCCCAATACTTGGCTCGTCTAAAATATAAAGTACCCCTACAAGTCCTGAACCAATTTGTGTGGCAAGCCTAATACGCTGAGCTTCTCCACCTGATAATGTTCCTGATGAACGTGATAAAGTCAGATAATCAAGACCTACATCTACTAAGAACCCAAGCCTTGCATTAATTTCCTTTAGGATTTGTACACCAATTGCTTTTTGCCTATCTGTAAGCTCTACTTCAAGGAAGAAAGTTCTAAGATCACCAATAGACATGCTTGTGACCTGATTAATGTTTTTATCTCCAATAGTAACTGCAAGTGCTTCTGGTTTAAGTCTAGCACCTTTACAAGTTTTACATGGAATACTTGTCATATAGCTTTCGTACTCATCACGCATACTTTCAGAGCTACTCTCTTCATAACGACGTTTTGTATTGGCTATGACACCTTCAAAGGCATAATCATAGTTACGTGTTCCATATTCACCAGAGAAAGTAAACTGTACTTTTTCACCATCTGTTCCATATAAAATCATGTTTTGAATATCTTCTGGCAATTCCTTAAATGGTGTGTCTAAATTAAAATGATACTTTTTCATTAGCGCATCAAAAAGTGCATAAGCATAGCTATCCGGATTACCTATAGAACCCCAACCAATAACTGCGATAGCTCCTTGTCTAAGGGTAAGCTCTGGATTAGGAATAACAAGCTCGGGATCTACTTCTAACTTCTCACCAAGACCTGTACAAGTTGGACAAGCACCAAATGGATTGTTGAAGGAGAATAGACGTGGCTCAATTTCCTCAATGCTAATTTGGCAATCTGGACAAGAAAAACTTTGGCTAAAGTTCATTTCTTCTACACCATTAATTTCAGCAATCATCAGACCACCACTTTGCTTCATAATAGTCTCAATAGAGTCTGTAAGACGTTTACCGATTCCTTCTTTAATAACAAGACGGTCTACAACAATATCGATAGAGTGCTTTTTATTTTTGTCAAGTTCAATCTCTGCCTCTGTCAGATCTACAACTTCTCCATCAATACGCGCTCTGATATAACCTTGTTTCACTGCCGTTTCAAGTACTTTTTCATGTCTTCCTTTACGGCCTCTTACAATAGGTGCAAGGAGCTGAACCTTTGTACGCTCAGGTAATTCCATAAGCTGATCTACCATTTGGTCAATAGTTTGCTTCTTAATTTCCTTGCCACAGTTTGGACAATGTGGCACACCTACTCGAGCAAAAAGAAGTCTTAAGTAATCATAGATTTCTGTAACTGTTCCAACTGTAGAACGTGGGTTTTTACTTGTTGTCTTTTGATCTATAGAAATAGCTGGTGATAACCCTGAAATATAATCTACCTCTGGCTTTTCCATCTGACCTAAGAATTGTCTTGCATAAGCTGATAAAGATTCTACATATCTTCTCTGACCCTCTGCATAAATCGTATCAAATGCTAATGAAGACTTACCTGAACCACTAAGCCCTGTAAAAACAATAAGCTGGTCACGATTAAGTTCAAGATCAATATTTTTTAAGTTGTGCTCTCTCGCACCTTTTATGACAATCTTATTTTTCATATTTTCCCCTTCTTAATTTATCATTTTATGCCTATTATAGCATATAAAACGACATAATCAAACATGTGTTCGGTAGTATTTTTAGGCAAAACTCTAATTTGATGCTAGTATTTGTTTAAGCTTAATAAGTGTATCACGTAATTCTGCTGCACGTTCAAACTGTAAATCTCTCGCTGCCTTTTTCATTTCTTTTTCTACTTTAGCTATAGTTTTTTCAAGTTCATCCTTACTCATAGACTCTGGATCTTTTTCTTTAAAGAACTCTTCATTCTTAGCTGCAGTTTTGGTTGCGACTATGAGGTCACGTATATCTTTCTTAATGGTTTGAGGTACAATACCATGTTCTTCATTATAAGCTTCTTGAATCTGCCTTCTTCTATTGGTTTCGGAGATGGCACTTTGCATAGAACGTGTCATATTATCTGCATACATAATAACCTGTCCATCCGCATTTCGAGCTGCACGCCCTATAGTCTGAATAAGTGATGTTTCAGAACGTAAGAAACCTTCCTTGTCCGCATCTAAAATAGCTACAAGGGCTACCTCTGGAATATCTAGTCCCTCACGCAATAAGTTAATCCCTACCAATACATCAAAAATACCCATACGTAAATCACGTACAATTTCAATACGCTCTAGTGTATCAATATCTGAATGTAAATATTTAACTTTGACACCCATTTCTCTTAAGTAATCTGTTAAGTCTTCAGACATACGTTTTGTAAGCGTTGTAACAAGTACTTTCTCACCTTTAGCAGTGCGTTTTGTAATCTCACTAAGTAAATCATCAATTTGTCCTTTAACAGGTCTTACATCAATTGGTGGATCAAGAAGCCCTGTTGGACGAATAAGCTGCTCTGCAATAGTTAAGGAATGCTCTAACTCATACTGCGCTGGCGTAGCTGAAACAAACATAATTTGATTAATCTTTTCTTCAAACTCTTCAAATTTAAGAGGCCTGTTATCAAGAGCGGACGGTAATCGAAAACCATAGTCTACAAGTACATTTTTACGGGCCTGGTCGCCATTATACATAGCTCTAATTTGAGGTACTGTCATATGAGATTCATCGATCATAATAAGATAATCATCTGGGAAGTAGTCAAGAAGTGTAAAAGGTGTACTGCCAGCCTCTCTGCCAGATAGGTGACGTGAGTAATTTTCAACTCCAGAGCAGTATCCCATTTCTCTTAGCATCTCAACGTCAAAATTAGTACGCTGACTTAATCTTTGCATCTCAAGGAGCTTGTCTTCATTTTTTAGTTCTTCTAGACGTTCTTTAAGCTCACTCTCTATAGCTTCAATAGCCACTTCCATCTTCTCTCTACTAATAGCATAGTGAGAAGCTGGGAAAATAGAGACATGTTCTCTATAACCTAGTACGGCTCCTGTTAATGGATCAATCTCTGCTATACGATCTATTTCATCCCCAAAAAACTCTACGCGAATAGCTTTCTCAGATGCTCCTGCCGGTATAATCTCTACTGTATCTCCTCTTACTCTAAAGGTAGATCTAGCAAAGTCCATATCATTTCGGTTATATTGAATCTGAACTAATTTACGTAGTACATCATCTCTATCCATTTCTGCACCTTGTCTTAAGGATAGTACTTGATTTTCATAGTCAATGGGGTCACCTAAACCATAAATACAAGATACACTTGCTACAATAATTACATCCCTTCTTTCAGATAAAGAAGCTGTAGCTGAGTGACGCAGTTTATCTATTTCTTCATTAACACTGGAGTCTTTTTCAATATAAGTATCACTTTGAGGTACATAAGCTTCTGGTTGATAATAATCATAATAAGAAACAAAGTACTCTACTGCATTATTAGGAAAGAATTCTTTAAACTCACTATAAAGCTGTGCTGCTAGAGTCTTGTTATGTGCAATAATAAGGGTAGGCTTTTGAGTTTTTTCTATAATATTAGCCATGGTAAAGGTTTTTCCTGAGCCTGTTACACCTAAGAGCGTCTGATAGCGATTACCTTTTTTTATACTCTCTGCCATTTTTCTAATGGCCTCAGGCTGATCTCCCATGGGTTTAAAAGCTGATTCAATTTTAAAAGGTGTTGTTTGATTCATTCCTTTCTCCCTTCTTTCTTTTTAAGTGTTCCATCTATTTTTCTCTATCATACACTATGTAGTTAGAAAGAAAAAGTCATTAGGAGAATGTTTGTTCTCCTAATGACTTTTTTACCCTTCAACCTATTTGAGCTATTTGAATGTAATAGACTATCTGCAGTTTGTGCTGTTGTTTGTTGAATTATTTGTTGAATTATTTGTTGAGTTATTTGTTGAGTTATTGCATCTTCCACAGTTACTTGCATTGTTTGTTGAATTATTGAAACCTGTGTTGTTATTTGTTGAGTTATTTGTTGAATTTTTCATGGCTAATGCCTCCTTAAATTTTTTAACAAGTCTAGTATGCCTTTTTATCACTTTTCATATTCTACTATCTTCTGGTAAAAGTACTGCATTCTGTTTGTCCACAGCGACAAGCTCCATTACCTACTACTTCTATACTTTCTGCATGACATTTGCAGTTTTCATTATGCATACAACTTTCTGCCTTACAGTCGATTTCTGAATTTGGCTCAGGTTCTCCACTACAGTTATGAACCCCATTATCTTCTACAAAACTATTACAGCAAGTACCTTCTGTACAATCTGTTGCTTCTGAACCATCTACATCTACTTTTCCTAAACAACAACAATGTTCAGCATTATAAGTGCAGTTTTCTACACCACAATATAATTTTGGCATATAAAAATCCTCCTTAGTGACAATAAGATATATTGCATCTTTATTTTTTCACTAAGAAGGCTATCCTATTCTACAAATATTTTAATAATAATTCCATAAATTTTCTGGAATAAAACAAATTAAAACAGGTGCTGCAGAGCCATTTGGCAACATATAAAGCAGTTCTTTTGTCTCCCCCTCTTTTACAACACCAATATTAGCTGCACTTTTCGCCCCATTTAAATGTCCACTTGGAGCATAATAGCTGCGATTATTTGCCCATCCAATAGCACCTTTAAAAATATTACCCCTTGGATTTAAAAGAAGTCCAGTATTTACTTCAGCTGTTGTACGAATATGATATTTAACACCATAATTACCCTTATTAACAGTACTTTGTCCCGTTAAGGCATCATAACCTTCTATTGGCTGTTCAATATCTCCTGATGGTAAGCCTAACATAAGTTTATAAGGTTTATTTTTAGGCACATCTACCGTATAATATCTATCTGCATTTGGGAATGTGCCTCTTGTATGTACACCATCTCTTGGAAGATACACAAGATTTTCTAAATGTTTAATCTCTGTTTGATCCCCTACCATAGCAATGGTAATCTTTACTGGACTTTGTGAATAAAGATCTATCATGCCCGAAATAGTTTGACCTTGATACCAATTTTTATTTCCTGTATCAAAAAGATAACGTTTTTCTCCCGGTGCCAAATTATAATGCTTTTCATGATTTTGGCCTAAAATGTCATAAGCAACCTGTTGACCTAAGTATAAAACATCTGTGGAAGGTCCCTTATGGCTTGCATTCATCGTCACAACTTTAATAGGCACTTCATTTACATTCTCCATTACAATGACAAATCTTTTTTTAGACTTATCTGTAGAAGCATTTTTATGATGATAGAGAATACGTCCTTCTCCTTGAATGGTATCTTCATAAAGAATACCTTTAGTTTGAACAGATTCTGGTGAATTACTCATCATAAGTGTGGCACCTGTATAAGTAACACGTGTTGGTATAATGGCCTCAAATTCTTGGAAATTAAAGTTTTTATAGTTCTCTAAAATATCTCCAATACGTCCTTCTGTAAAGCGATAAGTAAGCTCACTTTGAAGAACCTCTTTGCCTACTTCTATCTCCTTCACATAAGGCAAGCTCCACTGTCCTTTTTCATCTTTAATTTGAAGTGTAACGTGATAAGTTCCCTCAGCAAAAAGTTTATACGGTTTACCTTCAATTAGTGGCATATTATCTTGGCTGATACATTGATAAGTCCACTTTTCTTCTGTGATCTTTTCCCACTCTTCATTTTCATACTCATAATCTTTAAAGGTAATAGGCTCACCTTGTTGATAAGTTTTTTTATCTACTTCTACTGCTTTGATTAGTGGAATTTGATTAGGTTCAATTACGACTTTTTTATTTGTCCATTCACTCCATTTACCAAGTGAATCTTTAACACGCAATGCTACTACATTTTCTCCAACTTCTAGATGAACCCCTAGCTCTGCAAATGAACTATAGCTTGCCCTATCTCCAGATATCTGCCATTGCCAATTTGTAATATTATGTCCATCTAAATCTATGCTTTTATCTATTACCTTTACTTCTTGCCCATCTATATAACTTTCTTGAATAAAGTCAAAGTCTGCTATAGGTGCTTGATTCAGTATCTCTTCTTGCGTTAGTGGTACATTAAATTGTAACGTTTTCTGCACAGCATCATACTTCACATCTCCGCCTACTGCTTGCATGAAAGCTTTAGCTGGTACAAAAGTACGGTCTTTATAAGTTACTACTGGACTAGCTAAATCATAACTGCCTTCTTCTGTTATAAGCTCTTTAGATCCTACCTTCACACTATAGTCTTTCTGATTAACAGTAATAATAGTCTGTTTATTTATACTATCCCACTTTACCTTTACATCATGTATATAAGATTTAATAAAATCAGTGGAAATATAATAGGTATCATTAAAATTCTTCACGTTCGTTGTATTTTTAATATCTATAATGACTTCTTTTGTTGTTTCATATGTATGTGTCTGTACAGTATTTATAGGTTCAAGCCCAAAAATGGGATTATTCATTGCAATTACACATGCCATAGTGGCAATGAGTCTTTTTCTAAGCTTCATGTAAGGCCTCCTGCTTATTTATGTCTCACTCTATATTAGCATATTTTTACATAATGAAGCATAGTCGTAAAGATTTGTTGCCAAAATGTAACATTATTTGACTAATAACATGCCTAATATAATCCCTACTACCGTTGCTATAGTTGTAAGTCTTCCATTCCATATTTTACGTGATTCTGGAAGTAGTTCCTGACACACAATATAAAGAATGATTCCCGCTGCAAGCCCTAGCATAACAGTTATAAAAAAACTTGCCATCTGGCTCATAATAAATCCACAGAAAGCTCCAATTCCCATGATCCCACCTAGTACAGGAGGAATCATCGCAATAGTCTTATAAGGTGTCTTAGCTATTTTAAGTGGAATCGCCACAGCTATAGCCTCAGGTATACTATGAATTCCTATAACAAAAGCAAATTTTAAAATAGTTTCAGGCGACGTAGCAGCTAACGTACCTAAAGCTACTCCTTCAGGTATATTATGTATAGCTATTCCTAATAGCAAAATCAGCCCGGTATGCATTTTCTTGTTATGACCGGCTCCAAACTTGTCCCCTAAAAGTTCTGTAAAATCCTCTAAAAAAATTCCTATTAGAATTCCTATTATCACACCAATCATCATCAGTATATTTTCACCTGACTCTAATGCATGTGGTAACACATCAAAACAAATCATGGCAATCATAATCCCAGAAGTCGTTCCAAAAAGCATACCTATAAGTCTCTTACTTTTAATGTGAAAAAGATATAATAATAAAATTCCTGTTAATACGCCACCTCCTTCTGCTACTAAAGCGAGTAAGGCTGCTCCAAATGCATTCATTTTATTCCTCCCCTCTTCTCTATTGTATGGGGCTCGTACACTATTTTAGAACTAAAAATATTAATACAAAAAAGGGACTGCTAAAAACAGTCCCTTCCTTCTATCTATTAATATAAAACTTTATCCGCTTCCATTTCAGCTAAAAGTTTTTCAGCTAATGCAAGATAGTTATCCCATGCAGTATTACGCTCTGTATAACCTGATTTACCATAATCTCCTGTTGCTTCAATAGCTGGAAGACCTGTTAAATCTAATAAGTTTTGTGTTTCTACTACTTTCTCATTTAAAGCATCCATTTGTACGTTGAAGCCAATTCTTGATGGCTCATCATACATAACACTTTCATATTTTGATTGTCTGTAGAATCCTTTTAATTTATCTTCTTCAATGTCTGCTGGATCATCTGCGAAGATTTCATCATAACGACAAGAAATAATCTTTCCATCTTCTACAATTACTTTA
This sequence comes from Zhenhengia sp., assembly GCF_046966505.1. Taxonomy (NCBI): domain Bacteria; kingdom Bacillati; phylum Bacillota; class Clostridia; order Lachnospirales; family Lachnospiraceae; genus Zhenhengia; species Zhenhengia sp. The sequence continues at coordinate 85,316 of NZ_JBKVCH010000009.1, read as the reverse complement.
AGTTGACCAGTTAAACCGCCACCTAATTCTTCAGCAATACCGTAGAATTTTTGCTTTGAAGGCTGAGCTAATAATGGCTCTACTTTTTCTGCAAGTGGTACCATCGCTTGGTAAATACTATTTGATGCACCTGATACTACATCAAACTCACCTGTTAATCTTTGTTCTTCTAACATTTGTTTTTCAACTAAAACAACACTTTGAATCCATGCTGCACCTTTAGCTTTACCCATGCTGAAGTTGTATTCTGATAAACGCTTTGGCACATCTTGATAAAAACGGTTGTAGTAATTTGGACGTGTATTTTCGTTAAACTCTACTTTAACAATCTCATCCCCATTTTTTACAACTTCAAAAATTCCTAAATGACCTTGTCTAAAACGCTCTTCCTCTTTATAATAATCACCTTTGATGATTCCAAGTTGTGGCTGTGCACTCCATTCTAAATCTGTTACTTCATATTCTTCTGCTGATGCTCCTGTTACTGCATCTGCATTTTCTTCAGCTTTTACTTCTGTAGTTGTCTCTGGTTGCATTTCTGGTGCTTGCTGTGCACATCCTACAGTTAAAGCTACTGTTGCTACCATCATAACAGCAACTAACATCTTTGCTACTTTTTTACTCATGTCTCAAGTCTCCCGTCTATTATATCTAACAATAACAATTTAAAAATATGTATCTTACCTAACTAAGATACCACATTGACATATTCTTGTCAATCTGGATATTCATGGAAATATATATCTTAATTTCCTTTCTTTATCCAGCATGACTTTTTCTAATCTCCATATACTATTTTTAAATCTTTCATTTTAAAGCTTAGGAGTGAAACAACCTATGAATAAAGCAAAAAAAACAGCGACAACAAATGCATGGTGTAACTGCGGTCACACAGCAGCTTCTACTATTGATTATTCTGAAGGACGTGCCCCTGAAGAAATTCCAAAAGATGATAAACAAATAAAAAAATCCTAGTATACAAAAAGAGCACCTCACTTTTATGAGTTGCTCTTTTTGTATATTATTATTCAGCTACATTGTTAAAGTTCTCTACAATCTTGTCTGCTTGTTCATTAATAACAAATAAGATTTTATTTCCTTTTTGAGCTGTTTGATAGTTTTGAACTAATTCATATTGTTCTGGAAGATAGCTCATCCATTGTTCTTCTAATCCTTTTTGTCTTTTTTCAATACCTTCCATAACTGCTTCGGCATCTTTTTCGTCATTTAACTCAAATACTGCAATTTCTGTTGCATGTACATTCATCATAGAAATACTTACATAATAATCTTTAAGTAAACTTGTATCTATTCCATAGGCATCTGCAAACATTTCCGGTAACATGGTAGTTTGACTTGGAAGCTCTATGCCCTCTGTAATAGTTTCTACTAAACCTGCTAATGCTGATGTTTCTGGCTCTACGATATCTTGCTCTGTTCCTTCTTCTGGTTTCTCTTCTGGCGTTACAACTCCTGTTTCTGGTGTTTCTGGTGTATTTGACTGTCCACATCCTACAAGGCTTCCTGCCACTGCAAGTGTCATCATAATAGCTATAACTTTTTTATTTATTTTCATCTTTATACTCTCCTTATTATCAAAAGTTTTGATTTATACATCTTAGACGTAGCATTTTATGATAAAGTTCCTGTTTTATATTTGTTAAATTATGTAACCTATTATTCTTATTTTAACTTTTCGTTACACCTACTACCCCTGCAATCAATTTAGTAAACTCATGCTTAATAGTAGTAAGAGAAATAAAGAATACTATAATCTTCTCTTCCTGATAAATGTACGCTACCCTACAAGAAAAAACTTTATCTAATGGAATTTTATATTCATAAATGGTCTTACCTTCATATTTATAGCCCTTTACTGTTTTAATTTTATAAGCTTTCTCTTTTATAATAGATAGAAGATTCTCCTGAATCTCATTTATAATCTTTTCTTCATACTTTCTATTACGTCTAAAAAACTTTTCTAATACACTATTATCTTCTATTATAATTTGTTTCATATTTTAATCTCCTAATAATACGTATAGAGTTCTATATTCTGTTCGTCTTTTACATATTCTTTTAATAAACTATATACACCTTCATTAAGAAGCATTTGTATACCTACTTCTTCTCTAAAATCTACATTTATAATTTCCCCTCCCTGCTCCTCTAGTAAACTCTTAATAGGCGTAAATAAGTTATAGGGGCATTTCAGAAATACTTTTTCTAATTCCTGTTCCTCTTCTTCTACTTCTTGTCTATAATTCGCTCTTGCAACACTACTTTCTCTCGAATCTAGTACATAAAGTCTTAACTTATTACTTCTTGGAAATTCCCTCTTTTCAATAATTTTAAGTAGCTTCTTAAGTTCTTCCTTAGATAGGTCATAAAAAACCTCTTCATGAAAGCCTTCTTCATAAAGGTTATAACCCTCTTCTAACTTTTCTATCACAATTTTTCTATTTTTCTTATAAGATCGTATATCTAAACAATTTAATGGTGCAATCTGTTCTAATCTTTTAAGTGTATCCCCAACAAAATTATCAATGGCTAACATATTCTCTTTCCTTTCACGCTTATTGATCTATCCCCTATTATAACTTTTTTTCCTTTTTCTTACTATGCTATTCGTCATTATGCTACATTTTACTGTCTCTATCTCTATAATTTTAGTCGTATTTTTGTTGATTATAAACAAAAAATTAATTTTTTATATTTTTTTGTTCATAATCTCTTTAAAAACCAAAAATATATGTTATTATTTATATATATTAAATTTGATTCTGACATAAAGACATTTATTTCTAGTTAATTTATACATGTGTATCACTAGAATTTATCCGTTTTTATGACTTTATTACAAACAACCGGAGGGGACAGTTATGAGAAAATTCACTAAAGCTTTAACTTTAGCAACAGCTACAATGCTCTTAGTATCTTCTGTAACAGGATGTAGCACTGGAAACAAATCACAAGCAGCAGCAGGAGGAAACACTTCATCTTCAGGCGTAGAAGTTAACTTAACAGGTTATCCAATCGTTGAAGAGCCTATCCAATTAACAGCTTTCGCTTATGGCGAACCTGGAAATGGCGACTGGGATGACTATCCAGTATTTGCAGAACTTGCAGAAAAAACAAATGTTCAAGTAGACTTCGAAACAGTAAGTGGAGATGGTGCAACTGAAAAACTTAACTTAGTTCTTGCATCAAATAAACTTCCTGATATCTTCTTCTCAGGTTTAAGTTCTACTATGATTAATAAATATGCTGGAATGGGATTATTCCTTCCACTTAACGATCTTATTGATCAATATGCTCCAAATATCAAAGCGGTACTTGAAGAGCGCCCAGATATCAAAAACGCTATTACAATGCCAGACGGTAACATTTACTCTATTCCAGCTGTAAATGCAAATGCAGGTATCCCTACAACTCAGCTTTGCATTAACAAAACTTGGTTAGATAAATTAGGCTTAGAAGTACCAACAACAACAGATGAATTCTATGAAGTTTTAAAAGCTTTTAAAACACAAGATCCTAACGGAAATGGTAAGGCAGACGAAATTCCAATGACTTATGAACCAGTTCCTCCATATGATGTATGGAATGGTGATACAGGTTTCAGTGGTGCATTCGGTGTTGTAACACTTACTGGAAGCATGATGCTTTCTGAAGATGAACAAGATCTTATCTACACACCTGTTCAAGAAGGTTACAAAGATTATATTAAATGGACAAGCAAACTTTATACAGAAGGTCTTCTTGACCCAGAACTTTTCACACAAGACCACAACCAATATATGGCTAAAAGAAGTTCTGACTACGTAGGTGCATACCTTACAAATGGACCATTAGAAGGTACAGACATTGAATGGATTGCAATCGAACCACTTAAAGGACCAAATGGTGATCAATTATGGTCTCAATTCGACTACGGTATTGATAAAAACAGAGCAATCATCTCTGCTACTTGCCAGTATCCAGAAGTTGCAATGCGTTACATTGACTCATTCTTTGAAAAAGAAAACTCTTTAAAACTTAAATACGGTAAACGTCTTCAAGAAAGAGAGGGCGGTAAATGGGAAATTATAGAACTTGAACCAGGCGTATCTAGCGAATGTCCAGGTCCATATGCTCCAACAATGGAAACAAAAGATATGGAAATGAACGACCTTGTTCAAACAGAATCTTCAATCAGAGCTAATGAACGTCTCGAAATGTACAAACCATTCTTAGCACCAGCTATTCCAAACATGAACTTAACTCCAGAAGAGTCTAAAGAATTATCAGCTCTTCAAACAGATTTACAAGACTATGTAAATCAAAATAAAGCAAAATGGACAACAGGTCAACAAAATGTAGATACTGATTGGGATAACTATGTGGCTACACTTAACAAAATGGGCTTAGAAAGATATATGGAAATTTACAACCAAGCTTATGATAGATTCTTAGGTAACTAAATCTAAAAAAGCTGTAGAGTGAACTCTACAGCTTTTTTTATTGCATTTTATTAATAAGTATCTCTAGGGACTGTTTAATCTGATTTAATTCTTCCGATGTTAATTCCTTAAATACATTACAAAAACTATCATTCATAGCTTTCTTAAAAGAATAAGCAAATTCCTTTCCTTTATATGATAAGGTAATATAAGTATTACGCTTATCCTTATCTTTCTTTGTCTTCTCTATATATCCTGCTTCTTCTAATCTTTTAATAATACCTGATACTGTAGCTTTCGTTAAAGAAAGTTCACTGCACAGGCTTGTAAGTGTCATCTCTTTTTTATGAGCTAAGATCTTCACTACCATAACCTGTTGATTAGTTAATCCACTCATTCTCATTCCCAATCCTATATGATTATTCATAAGCGAATAAATCTCTTTAATCATCATAATAATTTGAAAAGACTCTGTTTCCCTTTTTATTGTTCCCATTTCATCCAACCTCTAACAAATAGAATCCCTGCACTAAATAAAGCTGTCCCTAATCCTACATAAAAAGGTGCCCAATACATAGGCGGAATGAAACTCATAGAACGAATCACTACTCCTAAGGTCATCATACAAGCCATAATGACATAACCTTTTATATCAAAAAACGAAAAGACACATAGCCTTTCTTTCTCTTTATTTTTAATACGTTTTTCATGTTTATGGACCATCTTACTAAAAATACTAAAATAGAAAATCAAAAATACACCTACAGCCACTATAACAGAAATCATTTTATGGCCTTGTGCTGCTAATAAAACTTCATAACCTAGTTTCATCACCATCCCCCCCGCAAACATCCACACAATAGCTGCATATATTAATAATGTTTTCTTTGAACACCTAAGCACGAATTTATCCATTTCACTCACTCCTATTAGTTCGTATACAAACTATTTTATAGATATATCCTATGACGATTACATACTATTGTCAACTAGTAACTTCTAGAACTTTTGATGCAACTATTTATTCTTTCATATTTTCTAACTTACCAAAGATAACATATCCCCAATTAACCGATATAAAATCTTTATTGGTATAACCCATATTATACAATGCAACACTACATCCGCCAGTCCTCTTTACTTATTATTCATATTATAACTCAGCTATGTTATACTAAGACATATAAAAACAGTTATAAAAAGATAGGAGAAATTGAAATGAAACCATCAAATTTCCACTTTAAAATAGGTAGTCATGATATAACTGGTGCATGGGCAATTATGCTTGCTATCCTTATTGCTATTCCTGTCATTGCACTGGTAGGTGTTTTATTATCTGTTGTTTTTTCTATTATAGGCATTGCCATTACCTTTGCCTTAGGCGTTGCTGGCATTGCCATCATTATTAGTCTTATCACCTTACTTATTCCTAAAAAATGGCGTAATAAATTAGGTATTCATATTAACATTAATCGATCACCTAAAAAAAACTCAAAACCAACTACTACTCCTGATGGTAAACCTATCATTGATGTAGACTTTGAAGAAACTAAGAATTCTTAAAAAGTTAAAAAGCTAGCATAGAGCCATGTTTTTCAAAAGGTAATGGCCTGTGCTAGCTTTTCTCACTTTATTTTCTTTTACTATAAAACATCTTCTAATGTATATTGATCAAATTCCTCTATAAATTTATTAAGAGATCTTTGGATAATACCTTTCAGTTTACAGCCACCTTGTACATGCTTACAGATTTCACCTCTACTAAAGCATTCTGCCATATTTCCTGTCTCTTCTGTCATCCTAAGCACTTTTCCTAGATTAATCTCACAAGGTGATACTCCCAGCTTCAGGCCACCTGACCTACCTTTTATAGAAAGTACGTAGTCAGTTTTAGCAAGCTGATGTATAACCTTTTTCATATGGTGCTCTGATACATCTAAATAAGTTGCCAATTCCTCTACTGTACATAACTTATCTGTATGTCTAGCTAAATACACAAGTGCACGAAATGTATAATCGGTAAATTTAGATAGTTGCATAGTTGCAGCATCCTTTCCATTTAAACTTTAACTATTATAACACATTTTAAATGTATATTTTACTTGCACATTAAAGTAAAATATGTTAAATTAAATATGTAAAACATATACACATTTAACTTAGGGACTATAAATATGTTAAATGACTTAAAAAAATATACCTATCTCATATTAGGTTCCCTACTTTTATTTATAGGGATAGTAGGTACTTTCCTTCCCGTTATTCCAACAACACCCCTTATCGTTCTGGCCTGCTATCTCTATAGTAAAAGTTCAAATATAGCTTATGCTATTCCCCCTTTTGCTTACTAAATAACATACTAATACAACCTATTAGAGGTTAATACTTTATACTTTATTATTTCTTTATTTTCTAAATTAAAACCATTCGTTCATTACTTTACTAGGAGGATTTAACCATGTTAGATCAAAAAACAATCGAAGTTGTTAAAAGCACAGTTCCTGTATTGCAAGAAAAAGGTGTAGAAATTACAACTCATTTTTATAAAATTATGTTTGAAAATAATCCAGAAGTAAAAGCTATGTTTGATATGAGCAAACAAGAATCAGGTGCTCAACCAATGGCTTTAGCTATGACAGTATTAGCTGCTGCCCAAAATATTGACCGTTTAGAAACACTTCTTCCAGCGGTACAAAAAATCGGCGCAAGACACGTAGAACTTAATGTCAAACCTGAACACTACCCAATCGTAGGACAGAACTTATTACAAGCTCTTAAAGATGTATTAGGTGATGGTGCAACTGAAGAAATTATGGAAGCATGGGGTAAAGCCTATAACATTATTGCAGATATCTTCATCAATGTTGAAAAAGATATCTATACTTCAAAATAATATCCACAAAAAAAGATGCCTCTTTAGAAGAGGCATCTTTTTTATTCGTTAGTTACTAATTTAAGTTTTTCAGTTTGATCTACTGTAGTAAGTGTTGAAATAATTTCCTCAATATCACCATCAAGGATTGAATCTAATCTATGAAGTGTAAGACCGATACGGTGGTCTGTTACACGTCCTTGTGGGAAGTTGTAAGTACGAATACGTTCACTACGGTCACCAGTACCTACCTGACTTTTCTTTTCTGCTGCCATTTCAGCATGTTGTTTAGCTTGCTCCATATCATAAAGTCTAGCACGAAGTACTTTAAGTGCTTTTTCTTTATTTTTAAGCTGCGATTTTTCATCTTGGCAAGACACAACAAGACCAGTTGGAATGTGAGTAGCACGTACAGCTGAGTCAGTTGTATTTACACACTGTCCACCATTACCTGAAGCTCTAAATACGTCAATACGCACATCATTCATGTTAAGTTCAACGTCTACTTCTTCAGCCTCTGGAAGAACAGCTACAGTAACTGTTGATGTATGGATACGACCGCCTGATTCTGTTGAAGGAATACGTTGTACACGGTGTACACCACTTTCATATTTAAGTTTAGAGTAAACACCTTGCCCTTTAATCATAAAGATAACTTCTTTAAAACCACCAATTCCACTTTCGTTGACTTCCATAAGCTCTGTTTTCCATTTGCAACGTTCTGCATAACGGTTGTACATGCGGTAAAGGTCTGCAGCAAAGAGTGCAGCTTCATCTCCACCAGCGCCACCACGAATCTCCACAATAACGTTTTTCTCATCGTTAGGGTCTTTTGGAAGAAGTAAAAGTTTAATTTCGTTCTCAAGTGGTTCTACACGTTTTTTATTCTCATTAAGTTCTTCTTTTACAAGCTCTCTAAAGTCATCATCTAACTTTTCTTCAAGCATCATAAGTGCATCATCAATTGCTGCAAGTGTATCTTTGTATTCGATATATTTTTCTACAATAGGTCTTAAATCACTATGCTCTTTCATAAGCTTTTGCCATCTCTCTTGATCGGCAATTACCATTGGATCACTAATCATTTCACCTATGTCTTCAAATTTTTGTACTAAATCGTCAAGCTGATCAAACATCCATTCACCTCATCATTATTTATAATTTCATGCCTATAACAACTCTGTCTTTTCCAGCTAAATCTTGTATAAGCTTAATGTTATAAAAACCTTCTCGCTTAAGAATGTTACATACATCTTCGCCTTGTAGATATCCTATTTCATAGGCTAATAAACCATTTTTCTTAAGGTACTTTTTACCTTCTTTAGTAATTTCACGATAAAACTTAAGGCCATCGCCTTCATCAGTTAGCGCTTTACGAGGCTCATGCTCTTTTACTTCTCCCATAAGCCCTTTACACTCGTCAAATGTAATATATGGCGGATTAGACACAATAAGATCTAGACTTTCTTCTTCTCCATCATAATCCTTAAAGACATCACTTTGCAAGAGGGTAATATGTTCCTCTAACTGATGCGCTTTTACGTTTTTCTTTGCTACTGCAAGTGCATTTTCACAAATATCTATCGCTGTTATGTTCAGCCCTTTTATGTAGTGCACAAGTGATACACTAATACATCCTGAACCTACGCCTACTTCTACTGCTTTTTCAACTCTATTTTGTTTGCTGTATTCTATAATTGTTTCTACTAACGTTTCTGTATCCTGTCTCGGAATGAGAACACGCTCATCTACATAAAATTCTAGTCCCATAAATTCTTGACTTTTTGTAATGTATTGAAGAGGTATCCCTTGAATACGTTTTGCAATCATATACATATAAGACTCTTTAATATGATCTGCAACTTCATCATTGCCATGAAGAATCAGTTCGCTTGATGTACACTGTAGTAAATAAAGTGCAAGTAGTCTTGCATCAATAGTAGCATCCATCTTTTCATAGCTTTCAAGGACATTTCTACCCATTGCAATAAGCTGATTAACAGTTACATTTTTTGGCTGATCCTTCAGCATGCTCATTATCTAAAACTCCTTTTATCGCAGCAATAGCTACTTCTATTTGCTCATCATCTGGTTCAATCGTTGTAAATTCTCTTTGAAGCCACATACCTGGTTTACTTAAAAGCTCTGCAAGCTTGTTACTATCTGCTTTTCTAGCCCATCTAATAAATTCATAAGAAATACCTGCAACAACTGGTACCATTACAATACGGGTAACCATTCTAAGCCATACATTTTGTGTTGTAAATAAGCTAAATACTAGAATACTTACAATCATAACGACAAAAAGGAAACTTGTCCCGCAACTTTTATGAAGTCTTGTACATGACCTTACATTTTCTACTGTAAGCTCTTTTTCCTGTTCTAAACAGTTAATCGTTTTATGTTCTGCACCATGATATTGGAAAGTTCGCTGAATATCTTTCATACAAGTTACAAGTTTCATGTAACCTAAGAAAATAAAAATCCTAAGTGCACCTTCAACGAGGTTCAGTAAAAAGGAAGAGTTAATAAAGTTCTTAAATAAAGTACTAATAAGCATTGGCAGAACCATAAAGATACCAATTGCTAATACAAAAGAAATACACATAGTTGCACCAATTAAAAACTTCTCAGCTTTATCTCCTAACTTCTCCATAAGCCATTTTTCAAACTTACTTTCTTCCACTTCTTCTTCGTCTCCAAAGATTTCTGCAGAATAACTTAGTGTTTTCACACCTAATGTTAAGGATTCTATAAATACTGCAATACCTCGTAAAATCGGTAATCTTAGCACTTTATAGCGGTCTAGGATACTCTTTGTGTCTTGTACATCTACTTCAATCTCACCATCTGGTTTTCTTACAGCTACGGCGTATAACTTTCTTCCCTTCATCATAACGCCTTCAATAACTGCTTGACCCCCTATATCTGTCCTTGCCATACTGCACCTCCTTAAATAAAATAATCTATAAATAAAAAAAGAGTTGAGACCATCCTCTCAACCCCTCTTGTTTACGATTATTGAACGTTGTATTTTCTGTTGAATTTGTCAATTCTACCTTTAGCTTGTGCAGCTCTTTGTTTACCTGTATAGAAAGGATGACAGTTTGAGCAAACCTCTACACGGATGTCAGATTTTGTTGAACGTGTTTTGATTACGTTACCACAGTTACAAACTACTTCTAATTCTTCATATTTTGGTTGGATTTCTTTATTCATGCTATTCACCTCTTTCATAGTACTTTCTATGTTAATTTATACGTTAACAATACTATTATGACAACGTTAGTATTATATCATGTCTTTTTTTAAATTGCAAGGTTTATTAATAATCGTTTTTCAGCATTTTTTCTGTAAAAATTTTGTTTGTTGGATACTTGATCATCTTATTAATAAGGTCCTCTGTAACTTCTGCAGAATTACCACGACTCATCTCTCTTCGAATATTGTAAGCTACATTAGCCTCATCATTACTTAAAAGAAGATCATCTCTTCTTGTTCCAGACTTATAGATATCAATTGCTGGAAAGATTCTGCGTTCTGATAAGGTTCTATCTAATACAAGTTCCATATTGCCTGTTCCTTTGAATTCTTCAAAGATAACATCATCCATTTTACTTCCTGTTTCTACAAGTGCTGTCCCAAGAATGGTTAAACTTCCACCATTTTCTATCTTACGCGCTGCTCCAAAGAATTTTTTTGGCATATGAAGTGCAGCTGGATCCAGTCCACCTGATAAAGTCCTTCCACTTGGTGGAATAGTAAGGTTATACGCTCTTGCCATACGTGTAATACTATCTAACAGAATAACAAGGTCTTTTCCCTGTTCGACCATACGTTTTGCACGCTCTAGTACCATTTCCACTACTTGTTTATGGTGTTCTGGCGGCTCATCAAATGTAGAAGCAATAACTTGTACATCTTGTCCTTCTATACTTCTTCTAATATCGGTTACTTCTTCTGGCCTCTCATCTATAAGTACTACAATAAGAGAGACATCTTTATGATTGTGTGTGATAGCATTAGCAATATGCTTTAAGAGAATTGTTTTCCCTGCTTTAGGTGGTGCTACAATAAGCCCTCTTTGACCTTTTCCTATTGGGGCAATAATGTCAATGATACGCGTCGATAATACACTCTCATCATATTCTAAAGACAGTCTTTGATTTGGAAATACTGGCGTAAGCGTTTCAAAGTTAGGACGGTATTTAGCCTTTTCTGGTCTGTCACCGTTTACTTTATGCACATAGAGTAAGGCTCCTGCTTTCTCTCCCTCTTTAGGTCTACGCATATCCCCTTCAATCCAGTCGCCTGTTTTAAGATTAAAACGTCGAATCTGTGAAATTGATAGATAAATGTCATCATCACCGCGCATAAAATTACGTGCACGTAAAAAACCATAGCCGTCTGGCATAATTTCCAAAATGCCGGCGCCTACCATACGGTCTTGTCTACTGATTTTGATTTCTTCTTCATCTTCTATTAAATTTTCCACTTCAATAGGTTCTGGGATGATTTCAGATTGGATTTCCTGAGATGGGGTAAGTGCTTCAATGAGTTCAGCTTTCTTAAGCTTACTAATATTCTTAAGGCCTTTTTCTTTTGCAAGTTCTCTTAACTGAGCTAATGTCATGTCTTGAATTGTATCCATTCAAACTAGCTCCTTTTAATTCTATAGTATTTTTAATTAGTGTAGCATATTTATGCGTTTATTTACAAGGATATTTTTACCATATCTTCCTTTTAAAACATTTTATAGATTTCTTTTATCTCTTCCTATTAAAAGTGACATTGTCTTAGAAAATGTCGCCAAATTCCTTCAATAATATTCTTCTTAATAAAAAAACTTCTTTATATATGCTGATTACCCCTTTGAAGTGCAATTACACCAGTACGCACACTTTCAACAATCTCAAAAGGTCTTACTACATCTATAAAAGCATCTATCATATCTTTACTGTTACAGATTTCGAATACAATAACCTCTGTATCAATATCAATGACTTTTACACTATATATCTCAGTAAGTTCTTTAATCTTATTGCATAATTCAGGTTTTAGAGTCACTTTAACAAGGGCAAGTTCACGAATAATATCTTGCTTGCTATCAAGTACCTCAACTTTTTTAATATCAATAAGTTTCTCTACCTGTTTTTGAATTTGATAGAGAGAATTTTCATCTTCTGTTACAGAAATAGTAATTCTAGAAATATTTTTTTCATGTGTCTCCTCTCCTGTAAAACTATTTAAATTAAATCCTCTTCTTGTGAATAAACCCGCAATACGCGCAACAACACCATAGTTATTCTCAACCAATACGGAAAGTATAGTATTTTTCATGGAACATCTCCTTTTCCAATTTTCATTTAGAATATTATACCATAGTATGTATTTTTCATTCTATTTATTTTATTTCTATAAATTTATTGTTCATTACTTTCTTCCCCTACAGCGGCTTGTTCACACCAATTTCTTTTGGCCTATACATAAAGAAAAGGGCCGTTGCCACGCAACAGCCCTTACTTCTTGTTATAAGACGTTTATTTTACTTTTTTCTTAATTCGTATTGGCTTATTTTGTCCTTCACCACTGTAAGCTTTCAATTTACATGCCACACGTTCTTCAACCTGCGCTGCCGGTACGCCTGTCAGAATTTCTATTCCTTCTTTAAAGGAACTAATTGCATAAATATGAAATCTTCCCTGCTCAACTGCTTCTATTACCTCTTCATCTAGCACTAAGTCTTTTTGATTTTGTTTTGGAATAATAACACCTTGTTTTCCCGTTAAGCCTTTTTGCTTACAAATTCTATAAAATCCTTCTATCTTATCATTGACGCCTCCTACAGGTTGAATCTGCCCATATTGATTAATAGAGCCTGTTACAGCAACCCCTTGCCTAATAGGAACTTGTGATAAGCTTGATAAAATAGCATACAATTCCGCACTAGATGCACTATCTCCGTCTATTCCCCCATAACTCTGCTCAAAGCAAATCTTCCCACACAATGAAAGAGGATAATCTTGTGCAAAATAATTACCTAGAAAGCCTGTAATAATTTGAACCCCCTTTGAATGAATACTTCCACTCAGTCCAACTGCACCTTCAATATCTGCTACACCACTTTTCCCCCTATAAGTTGTAGCAGTAATACGAACAGGCTTACCAAACATAAAGTCCCCCACATCATATACAGCTAATCCATTAACCTGCCCTATTTTCTTTCCACCTACATCAAGCAGATAGATATTCTTTGCATATTTTTCTTCTATATTTTTCTGTAAGGTTTCTTTAAAAAGTGTCTTAACCCTTCTTGCCTTCACAATATGTTCTTTTGTAATAAGGTCTTTACTAAAAACACTTGCTTCTCTTATTAAGTCTGTAACAGGTTGTATATTGGCACTCATTTTTTCTTGACTTTCAGCTAACCTATGACTATATTCTGCCAAGACTAATACACCTTCATAGCTTACATCTGGCAAATGTTCTTTATTACAAAAAGCTTTTATCTGGCTTGCAAATCGTAAGAGTGAAGTCTTATCTCCATCTATAGTATCTTTAAAATCGATATTCATTTTAAATAAATCTTTAAAAGTTGCATCCATATCACAAAGCACACGGTATACTTCATAATCACCAATTAAAATCACCTTAAAATCTACAGGAACAGGTGGTGGTAACATACCTAAACTCGTTGTAATATTAGAAATCGCTAAACTCTCTACATTAACTTCTCCTGTCTTAAGTGTTCTTCTAATAACTTCAAAAGACCCTGGATAATCTAAAAGATCATTAACATATAACAGTAGATATCCACCATTAGCTTCATGTAAAAGACCTGCACTAATGTTATTAAAATCTACACGGTTTAGCGTTAACTCTGTATCTACCTTTATCTTACCTACTAGTCTAGCAAAGCTTAAATCTCTTGCTGTAACTACTGGTGCACCTTGAAGCTGGCTATTATCTACAAGTACATTGATATCATAATGACCTACACGTTCTCCTACCTTGTTACTCCCTAACCATGGAAAAATACTTTTTATATCCTGGTTTTCTGCAGACTGTGAATCACTAAAAATAGAGATATCTTCTAATATATCTTGTAAAATTTCATCTAGATACTCTTTAATCACTTCGTATTTCCCATATACTTCTTTCAGATGTTTAATAAAATAGCCTACTTCATGAAGAACAATCTCTTCACTAATATCATTCATATATTGACTATACTCTTTTTCTGCATCTCTAATATCTGCAAGTACTTGTTCTGCCATCTCTGAAAGTCTATCAATATTTTCCTCAATCTCTTGCTTTGTAGTTTGGTCTAGAAGTTCATACTGTTCCATTGAAATAGGGTTTTCTTCCTTATCAAGAGGAATAAACCCTAAACCTTCTTGAGTTAACTTAACAATAAAGCCTTGCTCTTTTGCATAGCTCTTAAGTTCTCCTAATATTTGTTCCTTTTTACTATCTAATTTATCTATTAAATGCTGCCTTTTTCTCTCTGCTTCAACACTATCTAATTTAGCACCTAATCCATCTATAAGAAACTGTCTAAATTCTTTCATATCCTCTTTAAAACGTATACTTTCGCCTGGCTGCATACGAATCACTCTAGGTGTGGAAGGGTTTTTAAAATTATAAATATAGCATATATCCTGAGGGACAGCCTTTTCACCAGCTTGTTTTTCTAACCTTGCTTTTACGTATTCATAAATTGTCTTTTGGTCTACTCCAGATATATACATGTTGTAGCCTCTTGCACCTAATTGCAAACCAAACTCTAGTGCCATAAGCGCATTGTCCTGATCAATAATGCTCTCATCTGGTTGGATTTCATCTGTTGTTTTAAAATTAAAACCTGTATTGAGATAGGAGATTTTAAGATCCTCCCGCCTTAGTTCTAAGTTATTTTTCATAGTGACCCCCCCATACTTACACTATATTCAGAACGGCTTATACGCTTTACAAATTTCCTTCAAAATTGACATTTTTTCCAGATTATTTTGGGGTACAAACACAAAAAGTACAGGAGCCGAAGACCCATTAGGTAAAATATATTTCACTATAGCCTCTTCTCCTTCTTGAATCTCTCCCAAAAAACTAGCTTCTCCTTTTCCTTTTAAACATCCCTTATTAGGCATGGCATAAACTTTACCATTCCACATAAGCGCCCCTCTAAATACATCCCCTCTTGGATTAAATACTACAAAGGTATCTTTCACCGCTTTTAAATGAAGTTCATACTCCATACCAAAGTTCCCCTTATTATAGACCTCTTTACCTAATACCTCATCAAACCCTATTAGAAATTCTTCCATCCCTTCTCCTATGGAAAAATAGGCTAATTCTGTGTCTAAATCTATATAATAGATTTTTTTCATAGTCTCAAATGTTCCCCTTA
This sequence comes from Zhenhengia sp., assembly GCF_046966505.1. NCBI lineage: Bacteria > Bacillati > Bacillota > Clostridia > Lachnospirales > Lachnospiraceae > Zhenhengia > Zhenhengia sp. The sequence continues at coordinate 69,595 of NZ_JBKVCH010000009.1, read as the reverse complement.
TGTGCTGATCTTTTGCACAATAATGCCTATATGTTTCGAAGTTATCCCCATTTTCTACACATAATACCTGCCATTTAACTTTATCCTCTGTATGAAAATCTATATAACTCGATAGGGCATCCCCCCTTTTCCAAGGTAGCTCCTGCTTATAAATAATTCCTGTCTGCCCTGCTGGCAAATCATAAACGACCTCTCTTGTCTGGTTATCCCAATAATCTAATAGAAGCTGCTCACCTACATAAAGCACATCCTCACTAGGTCCCTTTATAGCATAATTATTAATATGGATTCTCTGTTTCTCCTTACTTAAATTGGTTACTAAAATCATCATTCTATAATCTTTACCATCCTTCATATCATGAAGATGGTGCATAAGAAGTCTTCCTGTTCCATTACTTATTCCCTCATATAAAATTCCTTTTTCTTTGACCTTTTCCGGACTATCACTAATGATTAACTTTCCACCCACTACACCATTTCTTGTACCGGTTATTTTTTTATATAGTCTATAGTTTTCAGTTCCAAACAGATTAAACTTAGCCCCTTTTATATTTTTCTGCGCCATATAGGCTACTTCAGATTGACTATAGTTTTTAGATACTGTGATATAAGTTAGAGCTGGCTCACTCCATACCTCATGGCTATCTTTAATCTGCAATGCGACTTCATACTGACCTGGTGCAAAAAGTACTTCAGGCTTTTCAAAAACAACGTATTCTTCATCTAAAAACAGAGGTCTATAACTCCATCTCTCTTCTACCTTTTGGGTTCCATTAGGCAGCGCATATAGCGCTAAAAAATTAATTTTCTCACCACCTTCTACTTTAGCTTTTTGACTTTGAAAAGCTAAAATAAGTGGTTTAGATACGTCTAATTCTTGAGCCTTAATAGAGTCTATACATACAATTAAAAATGTCATTATAAGTAAATATAATAGATTCTTAAGCCATTTTTTCTTCATTTTTATCTATCCTATCGCTTATTTTTTTAATTAATTTTTATATTTTTTTCAAATATTATTACTTAACTCTTATACATAAAATTTATATTATTTTTTTCAGATTTTTTCATTCTTATTTTTAAACATTCTTTGTCCTTAGTACTTTTCTCATTATTATACACTTATACGCATTACATTTTATTTTATTTTGTTTAGTATTATAAAACTTTTTGTTAGATATAAGATTTTATTTTTTATAACACTATTACTAAACTACTAGTATAGGTATACAAAATTTTTTATTGCTTTTTCAAAAAGTCACCCCTATAATAGCATTTGTTAAAAAATGATTCTCACACTAAAACCAAGGAGGTCTTATTACTGATGGAACATTTAGATACACAAAAAATTAAATTACATGGCTTTAATAATCTCACAAAAACCTTGAGTTTCAACATGTATGATATTTGTTATACCCAAAAGTCCGAAGATCGTGAAGCTTATATTAATTATATTGACGAACAATATAATGCCGACAGACTTACTGAAATCCTTACGACTGTTACTGAAATTATTGGTGCCAATATTTTAAACGTTTCAAAGCAGGATTATGAACCTCAAGGTGCTAGTGTTACGATTTTAATATCAGAAAGCCCTATAGCGCCAGCTGCTTCTTTTCCAAACTGCGCAACACCTGGCCCACTGCCTGACATCGTACTAGCCCATTTAGATAAAAGTCACATTACTGTACATACTTATCCTGAATATCATCCAACTGATGGTATTAGTACCTTTAGGGCCGATATTGATGTTTCTACATGTGGTGAGATCTCTCCCCTTAAGGCCCTTAACTATCTCATCCACTGCTTTGATGCAGATATGATGACCATTGACTATAAAGTTCGTGGTTTTACTAGAGATATTACAGGCAATAAACTGTTTATTGATCATCCTATTGATTCTATCCAAAACTTTATTCCTGATCACATTAAGCATCTTTATCATATGATCGACGTTAATGTATATCAGGAAAATATATTCCACACAAAATGCAAACTAAAAAACTTTGATTTGGATAACTACTTATTTGGCTATACCAAACAAGATCTTCATCCAGGTACTGCACATCAGATTGCCAAAAAAGTTCGCAGAGAAATGGATGAAATTTTCTATGGGACTAATGTCACTGAAGCCATGTTCCCTGTGGAGGATTAGGCAATGAATCATCATCTTACTCCACTACTTACAGGTGTTATGACCTATACGAGCGAATCTATAACCCGCTTTGATGTACCAGGTCATAAAGGTGGCAAAGCACTTGATGAACTCCAAAGCTTATGGGGTGAAGACGTACTTAGAATGGATGTTAACTCTACTAAACCTGTAGATCATTTAGCCCACCCTACCGGCATCATTCTAGAAGCAGAAAAGCTTTTAGCAGATGCCTTTGAAGCAGACAATGCCTTTATGCTCGTAAATGGTTCTACCTGTGGTGTGCAGTATATGCTTATGAGTACCTTAAGCGATGGTGACAAAGTTCTCCTTCCTCGCAACGTTCACAAATCTGCTATTAACGCACTTATTCTAACAGGTGCAAAACCTGTTTTTATTGAGCCTGAAATTGATACCCATTATGGTATTGCTAATGGCATTACTGTAAGTAGCGTCAAGCACGCTTTTGACCTCAATGATGATATTAAGGCTATACTAGTCATTCACCCTACTTACTTTGGAGCCATATCAGAACTTGAGGCTATTATTCAACTTGCTCACGAGAAAGGTGTTCCTGTGCTTGTAGATCAAGCTCATGGTGCTCACTTTCCTTTTCATCCTGAGCTACCTGATAATGCATGCAAGCTAGGCGCTGATCTAGTCACAGTTAGTATGCACAAAACAGGAGGTTCTCTTACCCAATCTTCTGTTTTACTCCATAACGATGGACTAATCGATAAACTGAAAGTACGCTCCACCATTAATCTGATGCAGACTACATCTGCTTCTTATCTGCTGATGTGTTCTCTGGACTATGCTCGTCATAAACTTGCTACCGAGGGTCATATTTTATTCCATGAGCTGATTAATCTTACCAAGCATACGAAAACACAAATTAATCAAATTCCGGGTTTTCAGTGTATGGATGCCGCTCACCACTTCGACCCTTTACGACTACTTATCCGTGTAAGTGATTTGGGCGTTTCAGGTTTTTATATTTATGATTTGCTTGCAAGTGACTACAACATTCAACTCGAACTAGCCGAGCCTCACGTTGTACTTGCTATTATTTCACTAGCAGACACTAAAGAAAGCCTATCTACTTTAGTTTCTGCCTTAAAAGACATTAGCAGGAAGCTTTATACTGGCTCTCTTCCATCTAGTCTTAACACTACCCCAGTAGTCTCCTTGCACAACAAACTTCTTCTTACACCAAGAGAAGCTTACTACCATCCTAAAAAGCTAATCTCTATTGATGAAGCTGATGGTCTGATAAGCGGAGAATCTATTATGATTTATCCACCAGGTATTCCACTTATTATCCCTGGTGAGATGATTACCAAACCACTTATTGAGTATTATCACTATTTACAAAAACAAGATACTGTCATCTTGAATGCTACAGATAATCTTAATCACATTCTTGTATTAGACAGTAGTCAGGAGGAAAATATGATTGATTTATGGTATACAGAAAACCACCAAGAGGATACTAAATTCTCTATCAAAGTTAAGTCACACTTACACTCTGAAAAAAGTGCTTTTCAACAGATTGACTTCTTTGAAAGTGATACATTCGGCAAGTTCTTTACATTAGATGGGTTAATGATGGTAACAGAAAAAGATGAATTCATCTATCACGATATGATTACACACGTACCTATGGCAGTTAATCCAGAAATCAAAAAAGTACTCATTATCGGTGGAGGTGATGGGGGAACTGCCCGTGAAATTTTACGTTATAAGAGCATTGAAAAGGTAGATATGGTTGAAATTGATGAACGTGTTGTACGCCTTTGTCAAAAATACATCCCACAAACTGCTTGCAAACTTGATGCTGATCCAAGGCTTTGCCTCCATTTTGAAGATGGGCTCAAATTTGTTCAAGATGCAAAAGATGCTAGCTATGATCTTATCCTAGTAGACTCTACAGATCCAATCGGACCTGGTGAAGGGTTATTCACTTACGATTTTTATAACAACTGCAAGCGCGTTTTAAGCGAAGTTGGTATTCTTATTAATCAACACGAGAGCCCTTACTACGATTCTTACGCTCATGAAATGAAACGTGCGCACTCCAAAATTAAAGATACATTCCCAATTGCACAAGTTTACCAATTCCATATGCCAACTTATCCTTCAGGTCACTGGCTCTTTGGATTCGCTTCTAAGAAATTCCATCCTCTAGAAGATCTTAAAGCAGATGCTTGGAATGCATTCGGGCTTCATACACGTTATTATAATACAGACCTACATAAAGGTGCTTTTATGCTTCCAACCTACGTTAAGGAGAGCTTAGAAAATGCATAATATTTCTACTACATCTAGTTTTATTGGATTTGACCAAGAATATGACACTTCTCCTGTTGTTTTAGTTGGTATTCCCTTTGACGGGACAACAAGCTTTAGACCCGGAACACGTTTTGCACCCGCTGTAGTTAGGCCCGATTCCTACGGGCTTGAAACTTATTCTCCTTACCTAGACTTAGATATGGAAGATTACAACCTCTGTGACTTAGGAGATATAGAACTTCCTTTTGGAAATACAACGAAAGCACTTAATACGATATACAAAACTTTTGCTCAAATTATAAAAGACGGAAAACGTCCTTTAACGATAGGTGGGGAACACTTAGTTTCTCTTCCTATTATTGAGGCATTTAGCAAGATTTATCCTGATTTATGTATTATCCACTTTGATGCTCATACAGATTTACGTGAGGATTATATGGGTGAATCGCTTTCTCATGCTTCTGTTATAAGACGCGCTTGGGACATACTAGGTGATAATCGTATTTTCCAATTTGGTATACGTTCTGGCACTAAAGTAGAATTTGACTGGTCCAAATCTCATACCTATCTTCAACCATTTAATCTAGATAGTCTAGAGGAAATTATTATTCAACTTCAGAATCGTCCTGTTTATATTACAATTGATTTAGATGTACTTGATCCTTCCATATTCCCAGGAACAGGTACACCTGAACCTGGTGGTATTGATTTTAATACACTTATCTTTGCTATTAAGCAGTTCACAAAACTTAATCATATAGTGGGCGCAGATGTGGTAGAACTCTCTCCTCACTATGATATATCAGGCGTATCTACTGCTACATGCTGTAAAGTTATCCGTGAAATGTCGCTCCTTCTTAGTCATAAGCAATAATTTTTAATACCTAGGCATATACTATCTAAAAAGATTGCTTATTAAAGGAGTATTCGTGATGCAGCTTACTACTACTCATTCTATTGAAAATCAAGAATTAGAATTATTAGGCCTTGTAAAAGGCCTATCTTCTGCTGGAGAACAAGCTTTTGATGAAGCTTTAAAAAGTCTTCAAGAAGAAGCTACGCGCATTAAAGCTGATGCCGTTATAGGTATTCAGTGCAGTATATGCCCCTCCTCAAATAACCAAACACAAATGCTTGTCTATGGTACTGCTGTTAAGTTTAGAGTCTCTACAGACCTCCAGCAGTTCTAACCTCCTTTCCAAATCCAAAAGGCTGCCAGCTAACTCACTTGCAAGTTAGCTGGCAGCCTTTTATCTTTCTATTAAACTATCTAACCATTTCACTACATCTTCCATAACTTCTTTTCTATTTATTTCATTAAACATCTCATGTCTGCCTTCTTGATAAAGCTTATAGGTTACATTTTTTATTCCTACTTTTTCATAATCTTTTACAAGGTCATAAATCCCTTTTCCATTTCTGCCAACAGGGTCTTTATCTCCTGCAAAAATATAAATAGGTAAATCTAATGGAATACTTTTCTTGTTTTCTAATGACCCAACATACTTAAGCCCTGTAAGAAAATCTTCGAAAAATCCTGCTGTAAAAACACTTCCACAATATGGGTCCTCTATGTATTTATCTACTTCTTTCTCATCTCTTGAAAGCCAGTCAAATGATGTGCGGTTAGGCTTAAACTGTTTATTATACGTTCCAAATATAAGTTTGTCCATCTCAGGACTTTTTGTATTTCTTCCTTTTTTCTTAACTTCTTGTTTAGCTACCCATAAACCTATATCTAAAATGAAACCTTGTTTACCATTGGTTCCAGAAAGAATAACACCATCTAGTTCTTTTCCATATCTCATAATATAAGCTTGTGCAACAAAAGACCCCATACTATGAGAAAGTAAAAATAAAGGCAACTGTGGATTTTCTTTTTTTATTAGCTGAGTCAAACGATATAAATCTTTAACTAAACATTTAAAGCCTTCTTTTTCTGCTAGAATACCTATATCTTCTAAGCCTTTAGCCGTTCTTCCATGGCCTCTATGATCATGGGCGTAAACAATGTATCCTCTATCTGTTAGGTAATTTGCTACACGTTCATAGCGGTGAGCCCCTTCAGCCATCCCATGTGCAATTTGCACAATTCCTTTTACACCAATTTCTGGATCAGGTAACCATCTATAGGCATACACTTGCACCTGTTCTTCTCCTATGAAAGTAAAATTTTCACTAATCACGTTATAACCTCCTCTAGCTCTATATATCTACTTTTATTATAATCCCCTTATTTATAAAAACAAATAAAAAAGAGTTATTAGGCTTCCTAATAACTCTTTTAAAATCTTATAATAAGTCTCTCATAAGTTCTAAGTTTGATTTTGCTGAAAGGTAAGATAATGGTACATCAAATACGGATTTAGCACCTTTCATACCTTCTTTATTCATTCTTACAGCAGCTCTAGCGTATGCTACAAGTACATTAGCTGTAAATTGTGGATTACTATCAAGTTTAAGTGAGAATTCAATGATTTGTTTGTTTTCTTCTTCTAAACCTGTTACACCAGTTCTAAATACAAATCCACCATGTGGCATTTTAGAGTGGTTAGCTTTTAATTCTTCTTCACTTACAAAGTTAACAATTGTATCATAATCTGCGAAGTAGTTTGGCATTGTTTTAATTGTATTTTCAATAGCTGCAAGATCTGCACCTTCTTCAGCCACAACAAAACATTCACGAAGATGTTTTTGTCTTGTTGTAAGCTTAGGATTGTCTCCTCTTCTTACACTCTCAACTGCTTCATCCATCGGAATTGTGTATTGAATAGCATTTTTAACGCCTTCAACACGGCGTAATGCATCTGAGTGACCTTGACTTACACCTTTGCCCCAGAATGTGTAGTCTTCTCCAACTGGTAAGATTGCACCTGACATCATACGGATCATAGAAAAGAGACCTGGATCCCAACCTACTGAGATAATGCTTGTTGTACCAGCTTCTAGTGCTTTTTCATTTACACTTTCAAAGTACTCTGGAATTCTTGCATGTGTATCAAAACTATCAATTGTATTGAAGTTAGCTGCAAGTTCTGGACCTTGTACTGGTAAATCTGTAGCTGAACCACCACATAAAATCATTACATCAATGATACCTTTATAATTTAATAAAGCGTCCATATGCTCCACTTTTGCTGTTGCTGTTTCAATCGTAAGTGTCTCTGGCGCCCTTCTTGTGAAAACAGCTACAAGTTCCATATCTGGACTTTGTGTAATAGCTGCCTCTACGCCACGACCAATATTACCATATCCTACGATACCTACTTTAATTGTACTCATTCTCGTTCCTCCTCTATTTTTACTTGTATGTAAATGTTATTTATCTTATTCGAATTAGTAGTTTTATTTAGAACTACTAAATTAAGTATAAGCCTTTTTATCTTTCTTTGTCAATAATCTTTATCATTTAAACTAAAAATTTTATATTTACCTTTATCGTATTTTTAGTTATTATAGACTTAGATGTCAGAACAAGGTGGTGAAAATATAATGGATTTTATAGTAATGACCCCCGGTGAAAAACTTCGATTATTCCGCAGAAAATATAATTTAAGACAAGATGATTTAGCAGGTAAAAATATGACGCGTAATACTATTAGCATGATTGAAACCAATAAAATCTCTTTGACCCCAAGTACAGCAGAAGCTATTCTTACTAACTTTCACAATGCATGCTTACAAAAAAATAAAACATGTACACTCTCACTTAATGAATTACTCAATTCTGCTCAATCACAGGCTCGTGCACTTGCCCTACAGTTTATTAGCTCTCTTCAAGCTGATAATACTCTTATATCGCTATCTTTTAAAAATGGTAACTATGCGAATATGCTACTCCTACTTGAGGAACATAATCTCCCACTTGAAAAAGCTCTCCTCTATGATACCATTGGCAGTTATTATATGCGTCACCATGACTATACTGAAGCTTATACTTATTATTCACAAGCCTTTAACTCGGTTCCTAAACAATCTTATTCAGATACTTTTGCAAATCTTACGTCTCACCTTATACAATGTTGTTACAAAACAGAGCGCTTCTTGCCTCTTGTAAACTACTGCCTTATTTTTTTTCATTATGATCATTTACCTAATATAGATCTAATCTTTGAACTTAAATATAATATGATACTTGCTTATTATCATCTAGAATACTACGAAAAAGCTTTACAAGAATTAAACACTTCAATGCTTCTTCTGTCAGACAACTTGTCTCTTCACTCTGATAAACCTACTAGACTACTACTTTTAAAAATTTACTGCCTTAAAGCATTCCATCGCTATGATGATGCTCTTAATAGTTATCAACAAATCCTCAAATTTTATGACCTATCTTTAGAACTTCAAATTTTTGCTACATTTCCTATTATACATATTTATCTTGAACAAAATGAGTTAAATGATGGCCTTGATTTATTTCATCACTGTCTATCTCTTATTTCCACATACGAAAAAGTAAGTTATAAACAATATATTGATAGGATGTATAAGGAGCTTACTACTCTATATCATAAATTCCCTACTTCTTATAGACACTCTATTTCTATTCCTTCACTCTTTGAACATGGTTAAGACCACAGACTTTCGTTTTTATCCTCCAAGCTACATTAATCCTAACAATAAAAAGAGGTTGCTTTGGTAAGCAACCTCTTTTTATCTATTATTCATTAATTGGCTTCATTGTTGGGAATAATAATACGTCTCTAATTGAGTATGAATTAGTAATAAGCATAACTAAACGGTCAATACCAATTCCTAAACCACCTGTTGGAGGCATACCATATTCAAGTGCTGTAAGGAAGTCTTCATCCATTTCAGTTGCTTCATCATCACCAGCTGCACGAAGTTCTTCTTGGTGCATGAAACGACCTCTTTGATCGATTGGGTCATTGAGTTCTGAGAATGCATTCGCATGTTCACGACCAACGATGAATAACTCAAATCTCTCTGTGTATTCTGGATCATTTGGTTTACGTTTTGAAAGTGGTGAAATTTCTACTGGATGTTCTGTAATGAATGTTGGCTGAATAAGGTGTTCTTCTACATAATGTTCGAAGAATAAGTTTAAGATATCACCTTTACCATGATGTTTTTCAAATGCAATATGATGCTCCTTAGCAAGTAAACGTGCTTCCTCTACATCTTTAACCGCTCTAAAGTCTACTTTAGCGTATTCTTTAACTGCATCTACCATTGATAAACGTGTAAATGGTTTTTCAAGGTCGATTGTTACACCATTGTATTCTAAAACAGCACTTCCGTTAACAGCTACTGCCACGTGACGGATAAGCTCTTCTGTAAGATTCATAATATCTTCGTAATCTGCATAGGCTTGGTATAATTCAAGAAGTGTAAACTCTGGGTTATGTCTTACTGACATACCCTCATTACGGAATACTCGGCCGATTTCGTATACACGGTCAAATCCACCTACAATAAGACGTTTAAGATGTAACTCAAGTGCAATACGCATGTACATATCAATATCTAATGCATTATGGTGTGTAATGAATGGTCTAGCAGCAGCTCCACCTGCAATTGAGTGAAGCACTGGTGTTTCTACTTCTAAGAAGTTTCTTTGATCAAGGAAGCTACGGATTTCACGAATAATCATAGAACGCTTAATGAATGCATCTTTTACTTCCGGATTTACAATAAGATCAAGATAACGTTGTCTGTAACGTACTTCTGTATCTTTTAATCCATGGTATTTCTCTGGAAGGATTTGAAGACTCTTTGAAAGAAGTGTTACTTTATGTGCACGTACTGAGATTTCACCTTTTTGTGTTCTAAATACGAGACCTGTAATACCTACAATATCACCTATATCAAATTTCTTGAATTCTGCGTAATCTTCATCACCCAGTTCATCACGTCTTACATAAGACTGGATTTTACCTTTCTGATCTTGAATATGGATGAAAGAAGCCTTACCCATATCCCTTTTGGCCATAATACGACCAGCTATTGTTACATCTTTACCTTCTAATTCTTCGAAGTTATCTATAACATCTTGGCTATGTGCATTGACATCAAATTTTGTAATGTGGAATGGATCTTTACCTTTCTCTTGTAAATCCTTAAGCTTATCATGACGTACTTTAATTAATTCATTAACATTTAAACTTTGTTCTACTTCTGACAAAATATTTCCTCCTCCGTACTTCTAACTTTATCCTTAGTTATTAGAAATAGCTAAAATTTTGTATTTATCTGTTCCGAATTCTGTCTCTACTAAAACTTCGTCACCCACTTGATGCCCAATGAGTGCCGCACCTACTGGTGATTCATTTGAGATTTTACCATTTATTGGGTCTGCTTCTGTAGAACCTACAATAAGGTACTCTACTTCTTCTTCAAATGCTTCATCATATAATTTAACTCTATGTCCTGGCTTAACTGTATCTGAAGCTTGCTCGTCAGCATCAATAACTACAACGTTTTTAAGCATTTTTTCGATTTCAACAATACGTGTTTCAATCTCTGCTTGTCTATCTTTAGCCGCATCGTACTCAGCATTTTCTGATAAGTCTCCTTGGGCTCTTGCTTCTTTTAATTCAACTGCTACTTTATTACGTTCAACTGTTTTGAGATCTTCAAGTTCTTTTTCTAAGGCTTTAATCCCCTCATATGTGAGTAATATTTGTTTATCTGCCATTTTAAAATACTCCCTTTCTAAAGCGCATTAAACTATTAATTTTAAAATTATAACCTACTCTATGCTGGATGTCAACTTATGCGCCTTGCGTAGACTTTGCCTAAAGTAAGGCCTAGATTGTTTATTTCTTTCCTTAATAAACCATGGGTTAAACCCTGTGCATAAAGTATAGCTTGTAAAAAAGGTACACTTAAGGATTGACTACGACATATTATATCAAACTCATACCATATTCTAGGAGGTGGGCCTATAAATTGTTGCATATACCTTCTTGTTTGATTTTTATAATCAATATAGATAGCTTTAGGATTACATCCTAGTGCATATTTCCCTGCTCCATTTAAGTCGAAAATAATATCCATCTCATTAAGTGCTTCTACCTTGAGTGCTACTGCTCTTACTCTTAGCTTTATGAGCCTATTAAGCTCTTGCACAACTTCTTTATATGCCAAAGGCTCTTTTGTATATAAAGTTAAGTCCGTTATCTCATCTTTAATATTAGCAATTAAATCTACAGTTTCATGTATTCTCCCTGTAATAATGCCTACTTTTGTTTCATAAGGCCTAGGTTCTATAAGCTTATACTTATAAATATACTGCAAAATCATAGAAGAAAGTAAAGGGCGCACTTCATCTCCTGTTACAATCTCTATTCTATTAAAAGGATTAAAGCTTTTCTCCGCTCCCTTTAAATAGGCGTAAGTTACATCTCTTAAAAGAAGCTCCTTTTCTAACTTGTCCCAATACTTAGTAGGGCATTTTTTTAAAGGTCTAGGTGTATTTACCTTATATCCTTCAATCCCAGCTATTTCTTGAATATCAAGGCTTATCTTAAGATGAGGATATCTAAGGGACTTTTCTTTTGATACTATTATATTATCTTCTTCAAAAGATATACATGCAAATTGGCTCATATCTGATCCTCCATGAACTTTTACTCATATCTATTCAATAAGGAAAAGGTATATGCCATATTTATAAGCTTTTTAATTCATTTTGTATGTCCTCTAATAAGAATTTAATATCATCTAAAGTTTCTACTGCTGTTAGTCTTCTTCTAAACCCTGTCGCACCATGAATACCTTTTACATAAGCAGTAAGGTGCGTACGCATCTCTCTTATGCCTATAAACTCTCCTTTATGTGCTACAAGCATTTGTGCATGCTTCAAAATAACTGGAATACGTTCTTCTAATGTCGGTTCTGGAAGTACTTCACCTGTTTTAAAGTAATGATTTGTACGTGAGAAAATCCATGGATTTCCTTGCGCTGCACGTGCAATAAGTACACCGTCACATCCTGTATAATCCATCATTCTCTTTGCATCCTGAGGCTCTCTTACATCACCATTCCCTACAATAGGAATATTGACCGCTTCTTTAACCTTTTTAATGATATCCCAGTCCGCCTCACCACTATAGAATTGCTCTCTTGTACGTCCATGAATGGTTAATAAGCTTGCACCAGCCTGCTCGATAACTTTTGCAACTTCTACAGCATTCACACATGTATCATCAAAACCTTTACGTATTTTAACTGTAAGCGGCTTATCAATAGCATGAGATACAGCATATACAATTTCACCGATCAGTTCAGGATTCTTAAGAAGTGCTGAACCTTCTCCATTTTTTGTAATCTTAGGTGCCGGACATCCCATATTGATATCAATAAAATCCACATCACTCTCGCACACTACTTTAGCCATCTCACTCATAATTTGAGGATCACTTCCAAAGAGCTGTGCACCTACAGGATGTTCTCCCTCTTCTACACTGAGTAAGATTCTTGATTTTTCACTGTCATAGAATAAGCCTTTTGCGCTTACCATTTCAGTATAAACCATCCCTGCCCCGAACTCTTTACAGATTAACCTAAATGGTAAATCTGTAATACCCGCCATTGGTGCAAGAAACACATCATTTGGCGTTGTTATATTTTTAAATTTCACTTTGTATCATCCTATCTATTTTTGTGATAAATTATATTCAGTCCTTTTAAAGTCAATAAGCCATCATAATAATCAATGACATCTGTTCCATCTTGAATAATCTTTGCATATCCTCCTGTTGCAATAACTTTCATATGAGGTGCAGCTAAAGCTTCTTTTACTTTTTTTACAATGTATTCAACTTGCCCTATGTACCCATACACAAGTCCTGTCTGCATACTTGTAATTGTATTCTTAGCATCAAGTATACTCTTAGTTTTTTTAATCTCAATATGTGGAAGCTGTGCTGCCCTTTGGAACATAGCATCTGCACAAATGCGTATACCTGGTGAAGTAATACCTGCTATGAATTCCCCCTTTTCATTAACCACATCATAAGTAGTAGCCGTTCCAAAATCAATAGCCATACATGGTCCACCTAATCGTTCATAAGTAGCTACACAAGTCCTGTCTGCATACTTGTAATTGTATTCTTAGCATCAAGTATACTCTTAGTTTTTTTAATCTCAATATGTGGAAGCTGTGCTGCCCTTTGGAACATAGCATCTGCACAAATGCGTATACCTGGTGAAGTAATACCTGCTATGAATTCCCCCTTTTCATTAACCACATCATAAGTAGTAGCCGTTCCAAAATCAATAGCCATACATGGTCCACCTAATCGTTCATAAGTAGCTACACAATTTACAATACGGCCTGCCCCTACTTCTTTTGGATTATCTGTACGAATAGCTATGCCCGTTTTAAGACCAGGCCCTACAATCATAGGCTTTAGCCCAAAATAACGTTTAATACAGTTAGTTAGTGAATACATAATATCTGGTACAACAGACGCAATAATAATAGCCTTAATATCTGTATGCTTAATACCCTTTTGATTCAGCATACTTATAATGGTTACACCATATTCATCTGATGTTCTTGGTGTCTGCGTTGTAAGTCTAAAACTTGCTATAAGCTTGTCCCCTTCCATTGCGCCAAGGACAATATTGGTATTGCCTACATCCATTACTAAAATCATAGTAATCCTCCTTAGTCTAATACTTGCTCTGCAAAGACTCTCGCTTCTTCACCATATTTTGCTTCTATTTCATCTAAAATGTCTTCAAGCTCTAAACCTTTACTCTGCATCAGTACAATTTCTTTTACAATTTGACCTTGTTCACTACGGTAAATCATGTACCACAGTTGTAATGATTTTAAAAGTTCATCTTTTTCTTTTTGGAATCTCTTAATTTCAAGCTCTGCACCAATATCATCCGCAAATACACTTTCATCTGCAGTTTGCTCAATAAAGATATGTCCTACTTCATCAAATCCTAAAGAGATAATAGCATTAACTTTTTCAGCAATAGCCGCTATGCTTTCAATTAGTTCTTCCTGGATTTCACTTGGAATATCATTATAACTTGGTTCAAAGTAATATTTATGGTTATATGGTGATGCACTAATAACAATTGTTTTTTCCATCTTTAAAACTCCTTTATCATCTGTTAAACATAGCCATATAGACCTCTGACAGATACATCACCTGATAAAATACTTATTAGGCTTCCATCTTCTTTTTCTACTATAAGTCTTGCTTCTTGGTCTATATCTCTTACAAAGCCTATAAACTCTTGTTGGCCTTCTATTATTTTTACCTGCTTATTTAAATTTATACAATAGTTTTTATAATCTCCTATAAAGTTCATAAGAGAACCTGTTTCGATATAGATCTTGTAATTCTCTTCAAATCGTCTTAAAAAACTTTTAATAATACTTTCCCTACTGAAAAGTTTTTTCCCTTCTAAATATAATGAAGTTGCATGGGATAAGTCATCAGGAAATTTCTTACTGTTTACATTTACACCAATCCCTACGACTACTACAAGTTCATCTTTTACCTTTACCATCTCACATAGTATACCACAAACCTTTTTATTGTTTACAACAAGGTCATTAGGCCATTTTATATATATATCCAAACCCGTTACCTGCCTTATACTGTAGCACATACTTAGACCTGCTAAAATGGTCAACTGAGGTATTTTTTCTATGCTCATAACTGGCTTCACAATAAAGCTCATCCATATCCCCTCTCCTTTAGGAGAATCCCACTGTTTACCCATTCTGCCTCTACCGGCATTTTGCTTCTCAGCAATGACTAAACTGCCTTCTATAGCCCCTTCTTTACTCCAGTTTTTTGCCCTTATATTAGTAGAATCTATTTCTTCATAGAATTCTATCTCCTTCCCCATGAAACAAGTACGACTTTGTTTAATCTCTTGTAAATTCATATTATGCACCCCTTCTAAATACCTAGTAGCATTATAGCATACCCTACTGCATAAAAAAAAGCTTAGGCTGTTCCCCTAAGCTTTTTAATATACCTTTTTCTTATAGTTCTCTTTCAGCTTCTTCTTGATCAGCTTGTTCCATTTGCTTAGCCATCTCAAAGATACTTTGTTCATCTAGAACTTCCATATCAACATCTTCGCCACGCATAATTTTTCTAAATTCATGACCAGTAATTTTTTCTTTTGTAAGTAATACTTCTGATGCACGATTTAGAGTATCCATATTATCTGTAAGAAGTTGTTTGGATCTATCATAAGCATCTTCTACAATACTACGGATATGATGGTCGATAGCTGTTGCTACGTCTTCACTATAGTTACGTTGATGAGAGAAGTCACGTCCAAGGAATACTTCTTCTTGTTCATCACCAAACTTGATTGGACCAAGCTCACTCATACCATATTTAGTAACCATATCACGTGCAATATTAGTTGCACGTTCAATATCGTTAGAAGCACCTGTTGTAATGTCACCAAATACTAATTCTTCGGCAGCACGACCGCCAAGTAAAGATACAATCTCATCTAACATTCTTGTTTTAGTCATATAAAGCTTATCTTCTTTTGGAAGAGGCATTGTATAACCACCAGCAAAACCTGTCGGAATAATTGATACACTGTGTACTGGGTCAAGTGTTTCTAAAAGTTCATGGATTAATGCATGCCCTACTTCATGGAATGCAGTAATACGTTTTTCTTTATCTGTAACAAGGTGACTCTTCTTCTCTGTACCTACTGTAATTTTAATGAAAGCTTTTTGAACTTCTTCCATATCAATGGCACGTTTATTATGACGTGCTGTAAGAAGTGCTGCTTCATTCATTAAGTTGGCAAGGTCTGCACCTGTAAAACCTGGTGTTGTACGAGCAATAACTTTAAGGTCTACATCTTCATTAAGAGGTTTACCTTTTGCATGTACCTTAAGGATAGATTCACGACCTTTAACGTCCGGTCTACCTACTACTACCTGTCTATCGAAACGACCTGGTCTAAGAAGGGCTGGGTCAAGGATATCTGCACGGTTTGTAGCAGCCACTACAATAACCCCTTCATTAATACCAAAACCATCCATCTCAACAAGTAATTGATTAAGTGTTTGTTCTCTTTCATCGTGACCGCCACCAAGACCTGCGCCACGCTTTCTACCTACCGCATCAATCTCATCGATAAATACGATGGCTGGTGCATTTTTCTTGGCTTGTTCGAAAAGGTCACGTACACGAGATGCACCGACACCAACAAACATTTCTACGAAGTCTGAACCTGAAATACTGAAGAATGGTACTTGTGCTTCACCTGCTACAGCTTTTGCAAGTAATGTTTTACCTGTTCCAGGAGGTCCTACAAGGAGAATACCTTTTGGAATTTTTGCACCAATCTCAGTGTATTTTCTAGGATTTTTAAGGAAGTCTACAAGTTCTGCTACTTCTTCTTTCTCTTCATCAAGACCAGCAACATCCTTGAAAGTTGTTGAACCTTTATCATCAACTGTCATTTTTGCTTTACTCTTACCAAATGACATAACACCACGGCCGCCACCGCCACCGCCGCCTTGCATTTGTTGCATGAAGAATACCATAATGAAGATAAACATACCTACAATCAGTACAATTTGTAAAATTGGGAAGAATAGGCTTGGTTGTTGAACATAGCCATCAAATTCCCATGTAGCCATTAATTCTGGTGGTACCTCTTTAAGTACATAATCAAAGAATGCACTTTGATCCATCGGTACAATTCCTTCTGATGCTACATAATTTCCTTGGTCTTTTAATTTAAAGCTTACATAAGCTGTACTGCCATCTGACGCAAGTTCTACGTCCATTTTAGCAATATTGCCGGATGATAAGTTTGTAATAAAATCGCCTAAGTTAAGTTGTTGTTTTTGACTAACAAAGTTTTGGTTTGCTCCAAATAAAATTGCGACTAATAAAATCCCAACTATAATGAGATAGAGCATACTCCCTTTCATTTTACCTTTCAAATTCTCTCCTCCTTCCTGGCGTTAAAATAATGTACTTGTGTTATTCCCCTTTATTTACAGCAATATAAGGAAGGTTTCTATAGAATTGATGATAATCAAGACCATAACCGATAACAAAGCTATCTGGTATAGTAAATCCTACATAATCTACCTCTACATCCACTACACGTTGATCTGGTTTATCAAGTAATGTACAAATTTTAACACTGCTTGGGTTTCTTCCTTCTAAAATATTTTTTAAATAACTAAGTGTACGACCTGAATCAATGATATCCTCTACGATAAGCACGTGTTTACCATCAATTGGTTCATCTAAATCTTTCAGGATTTTTACGATACCTGAGCTTTTATACTCATCACCGTAGCTAGATACAGCCATAAATTCCATCTTCATTGGTACTGTAACACGTTTTGCAAGGTCTGTCATAAACATAACCCCACCTTTAAGTACGCAAAGCATGATAATTTCTTTACCATCATAATCCTTAGATATTTGCGCCCCTAATTCTTCAATTCTTCTTTGGATATCTTGTTCTGATATGAGTGTTTCTAACTTCAACATAATCCCTCCTGAGCTTTGGTTATTTAATAACTTTAATTTCTAGTATATGTCTAGTCTGATCCGTGACAAAATAATCAATATTTAGCCTAGAATCTAAAACCCATACGACTTCATTTCCATCTGCAATAATAGGATGTGTACTTCTTTTATGCTGTGGAATTTTTTCGTCTATATATAATTTCTTTAACTTTTTAGATCCATTTTGAAGGACAATGTAATCATCCACTCGTCTTGTCCTTAAATGCAAGCTATCCCTTATTTTATCATAATCCACATATTTAGTATACATATTTTGCTGGGATTGTTCAAATGTTTTCCTTGGTACACATTGCAAGTTCAACTGCATATCCAAGTCTTCTATATTATTTATGCCCAGTTCAAGGGTGTACTCATAATTAGAAATTACTCCCTCATTTTCCTTACTTAAGACAATATCCTCATAAACTCTATGAGCTACTGTTTCGTAAGGCAAACAGATTTTTTTACCATTTTGCCTCTCTACAAGCTCTAAAACACTTTTAACATGTAAAAGCGTAATATCCTTACTATGTCCTATGAAACTTTCTAAACATTTATGAATAAGTTTTTTTTGGATATAAACCTTTTCTTGTGCTAGCGCATTAATGGAAATTTTAAGCTGCATGCCTGCTTTAGTTACCACCTTTTCAAAGACTTTTTGTATATAGTCTTCCAAGAAAGCTTCTTCTTCCTGATAAAGCTGACTATGCTCAAACAAAGTACTTACAATATTCTCATTAAAATTCTGCCTAATATAAGGTATACATTCAAGCCTTATCTTATTACGTGTATAGATTGTCTCAAAATTAGTATGGTCATCATGGTAATTAATCTTATACTCTTTGCAATATGTTTCTATTTCTTCTCTCGTCAGACATAAGATAGGTCTAATAATATTATCCCTTTTGGGCTGAATGCCTCTTAGACCTTTAATATCTGCCCCTCTTAGAAAACGCATAATCATTGTCTCTGCTTGGTCGTTAGTATTATGCGCTGTAGCAATTTTATCATTTTGATTTGTTAAAGATATAAAGAAGTTATATCTTTCTATTCTTCCTGCCTCTTCTTCACTTATTTTATTTAGCCTTGCAAGTTCTTTAATGTTACAGGCATGTATATAGCAAGGAATTTGCCACTCCCTACACATTTCTTTAACATAATCCCTATCATCATCTGCTTCTTTACGAATGCCATGGTGTACATGGGCAACTTTAAGTTTAATCTCATAAAAAGCCTTATGAGAATTCAAAAAATGTAATAGCATCATAGAATCCGCTCCACCAGATACACCTACAATAATGGTATCCCCTTTTTGAATGAGCTTTTGTTCTTCTATGTACCTTTTGACCTTTTCTTTAATACGTGCAATCATAGGGTATCCTTTCACAGTTTAACCATATTTCCTAAGTGTATTACATCATATTTTAAATAAAAAAACAATATAAAAGGGACTGCCTAGCAATCCCTCATCTACTAAGTGTTTAAAGTATTCCATTATCCATAAGAAATATGCACTTTCCCTTCAATAGCTTTAATACTCCTGCCAAATACGTGCGACAACAATGGTCATATCATCCCCCGGCATGACACCAAGTAGGTCCTTACTCTTTTGCATTAAATAATCCGCCATATACTGTGGCGCCTGTCCTTTACACTCTAGTATGAAATGCTTGAAGGTCTCTTCTTTTCCTACTTCATCGCCTGAAGCTTCTAAAATACCATCTGTAATCATAATGACTATGTCTCCATCTTCAAGCTGTACACGTTTAATCTCTAAGTCTACATCTTTTACAATACCTATCGGTAAGGTAGACATTCTAATCGGAATAACCTCATTTTTATGTAAGATAAAACTCGTAGCTGCTCCAGCCTTTAAGAATTCAGCTATACCACTCTTACGGTCAATAAGGGTTACATCTATAGTAGAAAATACTTCACTTTTTTCATTTAGAATAAGTGCTGAATTGATCATTTTAACTGCTAAGTCTTTCCTAAATCCTGAATCCATAAAATCTTCCAGCATACCTATGGTCGCTGCACTTTCCTCATAGGCAACTCTACCACTCCCCATACCATCTGCTAACGCTAATAAATACTGGTCATCCTCTACTTCCATAAAGGTATAAACATCGCCACTAATTTCCTCTTTAGCAGATACTGCATAGCCTGAAGTAATCCTATAAGTATTTTTAGTTCTCCACTTATATTCATAATTATTTTTTTGATAGGTACAACTATCTAGTGTTACTCTATAACCGAGTGTATCTTCTATTATCTGCTCCATTAAATCTTTATAGTCTCTTTGTTCTAAAGAAGTATATAGCTCTATAGACTGGATCTTCCCCTTGTTTTCTAGAATCATAATATCCGTTAGTTTTATGCCTGCTGCAAGTAAGCTCTCCCTAAGGAGTTTTTCTTCTTCTTTATTAAAATAAATTTCTTTTTCTACTTCTTGTACTAAATTTTTAAGTGTTACAGCCACAGCTTTTAACTGCTGAGCTATAAGTGCTCTATTTTCTATAAACCGGTTATGCCATGCCATCTCCTGCCTAAGTAAATCCATCTTAAAGCTCATTACATAGGCAAAGTTCACAGCATTAGGACAATGTGCTTTAAACAATGCAGGGATTTCTCCCTCTGCAATAAAACCTTTCTTTTCGAAAATATTCATCATTTCCTGAGCATGCTTATAAGTTGTATTTATATCCTGCTCCCAACAAAAACGTCTCATAGAGCAATCTATACACATTTTCTCCCCAGTTTCTTCTATAATACGTTTCACATCTTTTTGTGTAAAATCAGTTTTCTTCAAATCTGTCTTCTGAAAACTATCACCTAACTTCTCAAAGCCACCTACAATATGCTTAAGCCTGCTTGTCATAATACGTTGTACACGTTCTAAATGTAGCTGTTCATTCTGTTCTCTACTCTTTTCTCCAAACCAGCCCGCAAGCCCAAAATAATGTTTAGGTAAAATCATACTAATTAATGAAGCTATAAGATAGGCTCCTAATAAACTTAGGTCTATCTGCCCTCCATTAAATAGCATACACCCTAAAATTTGCCCTACGGCACCTCCTAATATGACACCGCATCTTCCTAGTGTTAAAAACAGCCCTCCCATTAAGGCTGTCATACCATATATAGCTACAAAAACAGGCTCTATGTATCCAATTATGACAAGTAAACTACTCATGACCATACTTATAGTCACCCCTATATTCATGCCACCTAGATAAATGACACCTATAAGTACAATATAGGTAAGAATATCTCTAAAATAAATTTCTTTGCACAGTGGTACACGTATATAAAAATCTACAAGTCCTGCTATTAATACAGCAAACATTAATATAACACTAATACCTTCTTTATTTGTCAAGGGCGTATCCCTTTGTTCTTTTAGTACTTCTATACCACAATAAAATATGTAAGTAAGAGCTGCTGCTACTATAGCTTCTACTACACCGATTGCGATTGCATACAGTGTTCTACCTAAAATAACTGTACATACTAAATTCACTAATAAGGTACTTACAAAGACGCTCACCATTTGATTACGTATATTAAAAGACTTCTGACTTTCTTCTATGAATTTCCTTATAAGCATTATAATAGTAATCATTAAGATATACTTTAGCACTCGAATATTAAAATCTCCTACTGAAAGTATTCCTAGTATAGCTACCAATGGTCCAAAGTATCTCATACTTTTGGTTACATATAAACTTCCTATATATGCTATACCAGCTGTATAAAAACTTCCCTCAAATCCTACTCGAGCAAACATAAAACTTATAAGGATTAAACAAATTTCATGCCAATTGACTCCTAAAGCGACTTGTTTTTTATCTTTTGTATCTACTCTATTCATCTCTTTCCCCTCCTACATAATGTTCATTATAGAAGAGCCTATTTGAAATATTTGTAAATACTTAGCTAAATAATCAAAAAACTTTTAGACAAATTTAGCCTATCCTTTAACTTTTTTAGGGGTTATAGCCCAAAATATTATAATAAACTCTTTGATTAGGCTTAGTAGCAAGAGGAATATTAAAACCTCTTATACCATCTACCCCC
This sequence comes from Zhenhengia sp., assembly GCF_046966505.1. Classification (NCBI taxonomy): domain Bacteria; kingdom Bacillati; phylum Bacillota; class Clostridia; order Lachnospirales; family Lachnospiraceae; genus Zhenhengia; species Zhenhengia sp. The sequence continues at coordinate 47,560 of NZ_JBKVCH010000009.1, read as the reverse complement.
GAATGCTGTGCAATAAGTAAATCTTTTGTCAACGGCGTCTCTCCATCCTCTTTTACAATACCCACTACAAGCATACTATGCGTTGTTTCCTTAAGGTCTCCTAGCTGTACAATATCTCCTAATTTCATAGACTGCATATCTCCAAGTTGGGCCACCAATCCAAAGCCTTCATTATTAAGCATATAAGTCTTCAGCGCATCAGCACTTGTAAAACTAGGGGTACGATACTGATCAGAGTACCAATACCATTTATGTGTTACATACTTACCCTGATGATCAAAAGGTATTCCCCCTGCAAATAGACACTGTGACACGAAATTTGTACAATCCCCACCATATGCCTCATAATTTTTCCACTCCTTTGTATTCGGCACCAATGCATATTTTCTCGCATATTCTACAGCTTTTTCTCTACTATAAATACCTTTAGGGATAGCTCTTATCTCACGGGATTGGCTAAACTCCCATTTTTTCTTTTTCTGCCTTCTTCCCCGCAGCTCCAGCTCATATGGTCCTGCCAAATCAAACTCATATTCATAAGTATCTTCTTCTATTCTCCATTCCCTCCCTTCCTTTACTAATACAAATTGATGCTCTAGGTTCTTTAATATGGTCTTAGCAGGAATGCCCTTATACTGCAACTCCATATCTAAACCCACCCTTACATCACACGCTCTATCACTTCCTCCTATGTACTTCCATGCTGGATGTAGAACCGGCCTTTGAAAAGTAAGGTTGACCGATTGCTGTTTATAATGTTCAATTTGTGCCTTTAGTAAAAATTCTTCCTTTATAAAGGTATAATTTCCTTTCAAACTATACGCAAAGTAATCCTTAAACTGATATACCTTATACTTTTGTTCTCCTAACATTTTATAGTAATTTTGCAGATATCCCATAATAAACTCCTGGACCTTCCTAGGTTCATCTGTCATATTACCACCTCCCTTACTCTATCCTATACCTGTCGAATTTCCTTTATGCCTTTCTTTATTTATGGTACAATAGTTGCATAATTACTTATTAAAAGGAGACTATTATGGAAAATAAAGTTATCGCTGTTGTTGATGGCCGTGAAGTAACAGAAAGCCATCTTGTAAGCTTAGTGCAAAGTTTAGGTCAAAATGCTGCAAGATTTGCTGGCGAAGGTGGTCGCAAACAACTTGTTGAAGAATTAATCACTCAAGAACTTTTCTATTCAGATGCTATTGCTAATGGTTTAGATAAAGATGCAGAATTTTTAGCTACTGCTGAAAACATGTACAATACATTATTAAAACAATATGCGCTTAGCAAATTACTCGGTACTGTAACAGTATCTGATGAAGAAGCTGAAAGCTATTTCAACGATCACAAGGATACTTTCAAATCAGGCCCAAGTGCACGTGCTAGTCATATTTTAGTAGATTCTAAAGAACAAGCTGAAGCTATTCTTGAAGAAATCAACGGTGGTCTTAGCTTTGAAGAAGCTGCTTCTAAATACTCAAGCTGCCCATCTAGAGAACGTGGTGGAGATTTAGGTGAATTTGGCAAAGGTCAAATGGTTCCTGAATTTGAAAATGCAGTATTTAACATGAAAGCTGGTGAAGTAAGCGCACCTATTCAAACACAATTTGGTTACCACATTATTAAAGTTGCATCTGTAAACGAAGGTGAAGATGCTAAATTTGAAGATGTAAAAGATAGAGTTAAACAACTTGTTATGTCTATGAAACACAACGCAGTTTACACAGCAAAACAAGCTGAACTTAAAGCAAAATACACTGTAGAAGTAAAATAACTTTTCCTATTTAAAAGAGCGCAAGAAATCCATATGGACTTCTTGCGCTCTTTTTATTTTTAAGTATACCTTTATTTAGATGTGGAAAACTAAGAAAAACTTTAACCATTACAGGTGATATTATGAATAAACTTAACGAAATCCTACTTGAAGAACTCCCTGACCTAAAAAAACACAGCGAAGCTTTTCTTAATAAAGAACTTTCAAAACTAAACTTTAAACGTTACTCTGGAGCTTTTGGTGTATACGCTACGCGTAGTCAGAAAAGTTTTATTCTCCGTTTTCGACTCCCCGGAGGTGTTATCTCTAAAGAAGAACTTCAGTTCATCTATGATATGGCTCTTAAATATAATTTAGGCGGTATCCATCTTACAACAAGGCAATGTATTCAATTACACAATCTTTCCTTAGATGCTATCCTAGACATTATAGAACAAGGCATTTTAAAAGGTCTCTACACTCGAGGAAGTGGTGGAAATTATCCTAGAAATGTATCTATGTCTCCACTCACCGGTGTAACCCCTGGAGAAGCTTTTGATGTTCTTCCTTTTGCTATAGCAGCTAATGTTTATCTTCTAAAATCTATTTATGCTTATCATTTACCTAGAAAATTCAAAGTAGCTTTTTCTAATACCCCAACTGCAGATGCTCATTCTACAATACAGGATTTAGGCTTTATTGCTATGTCCTATGATCATAACCCCTTCTTTAAGGTCTATGCAGGCGGTGGCTTAGGCAAGGATCCTGAACCCTCTCTTGTTATCCCTATTTCACTTCCTCCCTCAGATGTACTCTATGCTATAGAAGCTATGCTAAATTTATTTATAAAGGAAGGAAATTACGAGGATCACAATAAAGCGCGTGTCAGATACATCGTCAACAAACTAGGCAAAGCTCAATTTATTGCTAGTTTTTTAGATGAGCTTGAAATAGCTAAACAAAGCAAAGAGCTTTCCCTCCCTTTTACACCTAGCTTCGAAGTCTATGAAGATTGGTCTACTACCCTCATACATCCTCGTATTTTTAAGCAAAAGCAGATAAATCTATATAGCATGTATTTTCAACCTCTAGGTGGCCAGCTTACATTGAAGCTCCTCAAGCAACTCCTTCAATACTTAGACTATCTGCCTAAAGTACGCTTAAGGCTTACTATGACCGAAGGTTTTTATATGATTAATTTAGATGAGGCAACAGCCCTTAAACTACTTGAGCTTACAGACGGCCTAGGTGGTGAAACTAAACTTACTCAAAGTGTAAGTTGTATTGGTGTTCCCACTTGCCAAATGGGTATACTAAATAGCCAAGAACTTCTAGATAACATTATCTCCTACTTCAATCATAAAAAGTATAAAAAAGATATATTACCCCGTGTATATATTTCTGGGTGCCCTAACTCCTGTGGGGTACACCAAATAGGTAGCATCGGCTTTGCGGGCAAGAAAAAACGTATCGAGAATGTTATCACCGACTGTTATACGCTGTATATAGGCGGTTCTTTCCATGCCGATCATGTAAGACTTGGTATACCTTTAGGAGATATACCTTCACCACTTATTCCAGAATTTCTTTATAAGCTAGCTCTGCAACTAGAATCACTTAATATAAATTTTGATACTTGGTTCGAGACCGATCAAGATTCTCTTACAGCTTTTATACAGCCTTATCTGGTATAAAGTTTAAAATAGGCTAGAACACACCCAATAAAGTTGCCATCATAGGAATATCTACCCATGGTATCAAAATACCCAAGGCTATCGTATAGCTGTATTTTCTCAAAAATCTATGCCTTCTACACCCCTTAACAAAATAAAAAAGCACCGCAAAATGCGGTGCTTTTTTAAATTAAAAATGGTCGCTATAGGGCTCGAACCTATGACCCCCTGCTTGTAAGGCAGGTGCTCTCCCAGCTGAGCTAAGCGACCAAAGTAGCGGAAGACGGATTCGAACCGCCGACACCATGGGTATGAACCATGTGCTCTAGCCAACTGAGCTATTCCGCCATATTCATTTCTTTAAGGCCCGTGCCTCAAGTACTTCTGTAGTATATACTATTACTTGTCATAATGCAAGTACTTTTTTTATTTTTTTTGTTATAACTAGAAGTTTTTTATCACTTCTAGTTATAACATGAGAAAATTAGATTAATCCATAACCTTTTTATCATTAAAAGTCTTTTTATAGAAGATGCCAAAACAAATAAATGTTGTAATAGATGCTAAAATATCTGCTACTGGCTCAGCAGTAAATACACCCGCTAATTTATTTTCCATTAGTAATGGTAAGATAAAGATAAGCGGAATTAATAGAATAACCTTTCTTAATAAAGCTAAGAATAAAGAAATTTTTGCCTGACCTAACGCTAAAAACGTCTGTTGACATGAATTTTGTATACCCATCATAAACATCCCAGCAAAGAAGATCCTAATCCCCCAACTTGTCATACTCATAACTTCTGGATTTTTATTAAAAATGCTTACAAATACTCCTGGTACCGTCATAAGCAAAATCCACATTATACCTGTATAAGCAAAGCTACTCATCAAGAAGAGTTTGAAAGCTTTCTTAACTCTATCCATTTGTTTAGCACCATAGTTATAACTAATAATAGGTTGCGCTCCTTGTGCAAGTCCCATAAGTGGTAACACAATGATTTGCATGATACTACTCATAATGGTCATAGAACCAATGGCTAAATCACCAATTCCTACCCCTATTGCATCCCCATATATAAGTAATTGTTTATTAAGACTGATTAAAACAAGACTTTCTGTCGCCTGCATAATAAATGGTGATACACCTAAAGTCGTAATTTTAAAGGCTATAGAAGCACTTGGCTTTAAGTATTCTTTCTTTATTTTAATTGTTGTCTTACTACCTAGAATCTCATTTATTACTTTGTTGTTAAATTTCTTCTCTTTACCAAAGAAGAAGTAAATAACCCATATTGCAGAAACAGCTTGTGCCATAATTGTTGCAAGAGCTGCCCCACGCACACCCATATCAAATCCAAAAATAAAGATAGGGTCCAATACGATATTAATAAATGCCCCCACCATGACTGTACACATACCTACTTTTGCAAAACCTTGTGTATTGATAAATGGATTCATACCAAGTGCAATTTGTACAGCAAGTGTTCCTAATAAGTAAATACCTAAATATTGAGTTGCATAAGTAATCGTGTCATTACTTGCTCCAAATGCCCATAAAATAGGCTCTTTGAAGATAAATAGAGCACACATAAGTACTGTTCCAAGGATAAGAAGCAATGAAAAACTATTACTTAATATCTTTTGTGCGCCCTCTTTATCCTTCTCTCCCATCTTAATAGCTGCAAGAGGTGCTCCACCCATACCTATAAGTGCACTAAACGCTGAAATAATCATAATAATTGGGAAAGCTACTCCAATACCCGCCATAGCTGCCTTTGCATCTGGAAGTCTACCAATATATATTCTATCTACAATATTGTAAAGAACATTCACAAGTTGAGCAATAATGGCCGGAAGTGCTAACTTAACAAGTAACTTACCTACACTATCTTTTCCTAAATCTGTAGTTTGTTGACTCACTTTATCATCTCCTTTTACATTACTAAATCATACCATACTACAATATTGTGATGAAGATATAAATACACTATTTGCTAACTACTACATTATCGCAATCACTACAGAAACTTTTTATCTGTCCATAGAGCCTTGCTGCATCTTCATATCCATTATTATAAAGTTCTCTAAGTTTTTCTACATCCTTTTCAAATCTTCCTATTGTAATAGGCTTAGAGGGACGAATAACCAAAGCTTCTCCAGAAGCTTCCCACTCACTTAATGTCTTTAACGTATTGTTATACATATGATGCCTATTTTGGATCGTCTCAATAAGCTTTGGATAACCCTTGTATTGTCTACTGTATAACCATTTAAAAGGTTCTGGCTTTTTCACATATCCTTCATTGCGTGTTACCACAACGATTTGTTTCGTATTTCCTCTCTCTTTCGAAAATTGAATAGGTATAGAATCAGCAGTTCCCCCATCTAGATACTTCTTTCCTTCAATCTCCACAATAGGTGCAAACATAGGAATAGAACTTGATGCCCTCAAATAACGATTTACTAAACTTTTATGACCACCATCTAGGTATTCTGGTTCCCCTGTCTCACAGTTAGTTACCACAATAGTTAAATGCATATTAGAATTATAGTAAGTTTCATAATCAAAAGGTACTAACTTATTAGGAATTTCTTCAAAGAGAAAATCCATTCCAAATATACTACCTCTCTTAATCATTCCTTCAAAGCTTAAATAACGTTTATCCCCAACATAATCTGTATTCACTTTAAAGTTTCTCCCTCTTTGTCTTGAGATATAAGACACAGCATTACAAGCACCTGCTGAAACACCTATAATATCCTGAAAAAGCAGACCTTTATCTAGGAAAAAATCTAATACGCCCCCTGTATAAAGCCCTCTCATACCTCCACCTTCTAATACTAGACCGACCTTGTTCATCTCTATCATCTCTTTCCCTTCAAAACTTCTTTCTTTGATTCTATTCTCATGTTCCTTCTTTTGTCTAGCATCTTTTGTAATTTTATTAATGTTATTTTTAAATAATAATGTAAATTTGAATTTTTTGTTGTATTATAAGGAACAAATGAGGATTCATCACGATAAGATTCAAATCACTATTACTCTGTTCATTTATATTCTTATCTTACCATTCCCAATGTGAAATTCTCTTTTAGCGGTTACCACGCGAAAAAGCAGATACTTATAAGGCTCGTCCTGGTACAAGTGAACACCAAAGTGGACTTGCTATGAAACTTTGCATGTACGCCTAAACATCAAAACACGTCTTTAACAGGTATACTAAATCCTATCAAGACGTGTTTTTTATGCTTTATTTCTCTTTAAATACAATATCATCTTTTTTAACCATTCCAAGTTTATCTCTTGCTACACGTTCTATATACTCCAATGATTCCATGTGGTCACGTTCATCTTCTAGTCCTTGAAGTTCTGCTTTATCTTTTTCTAACTCTTTCTGTGCTTCTATAATCTGTTCATCTACACTATCTATGACTTTATTAAGTTCTATTGTTTTAAATCCAAAATAGATTAGTATACCTATGCTGGCAACAAGTGTTATACGCCATACTATTTTTTTGTTCATCATATGTACCCCACCTAATTAATCATATAACCTAATTTTAATATGTTTGGATAAAGTTGTAAATCACTTTGTTTTACTATACTTTAATTGTGAACGCACATCTGACTTTTGATAATAGATTTTACGACTTAGTTTCTTAGTTTGTCTTCTGCGATATGTATTAAGACGCAACAGCAATCTTTGGAATGCCTTTAATGGAATCTTAATTAAATGGATTATCCACTTAATTGGGATTCCTAAAATATGTAAGATGTAATCTATAATTTGCTTCATCAAGTCAATAAGCCAGGTTGCAAACTTCATAAAAATAATACTAAATGTACAAAGGTAGAATACTCCACCTAAAAGCATGCCGAGGAACACGAAAAACCTAATTTTACCGTAATTATGCATATAGAGGATAGCAAAGCCTATGAGTGCGCCGCTAACCCAATACAATGTATCCTCTACTTGGATAAGCCAATTGGGATGGGGAATGATCTTTCTGAAAATCCTAATCAGATCATAGAACATCCCCATAATAATGCCTATCTCTATACAAGTTAGAAATAGAAGGGTTTGACTATTAACTACTTGATTCATTCTACGCCTCTTTTATTTGAATAAACGAGCTATTAATGAACCCTTTTTGCTCGCTCCACTTTGATCTTGATAAGCTAGTCCTGTTACACGGCCTTCTACAATTAATTCCCCACTATCCAAATTCATTTTTACGATGTGCAAATCGTCTCCCTCAATGTCTAAGTATCCATCTACAGTCTCAAGCTCTATTACCTTCTCATCAAAAGCAAAGACATCTGTTACACCTGTCATATTAAGCCTAGCACGATCTATGAGATTTACTGCATGTTTCTTGGATATCTTCTCATCCATACAAAAATCCACCCCTTTATAATAAGTTCTTACTACTTATTTATATTGAGGTGGATAGATTTTTATTACAACATGCGATATAGGCTTTCTGTATCTTCTTTTTTTACATGCTCTTTAATATCGAGAACTTCATATTTTAAAAGTTTCTCACCAAATTGAATTTGGATAACGTCTCCTACTTTCACATTGTTAGAGGCTTTTACTACTTTATTATTAATACTTACACGCCCTTGGTCACAAGCTTCCTGTGCTATAGTACGTCTTTTAATAATTCTTGTAAGTTTTAAATATTTATCAATACGCATAAGAAATTCCTTTCTTGTATAGATAAAAAGAATCTACACAACGTGTAGATTCTCTCATCTATCAATAAATTATTGATTTACAGCATCTTTTAAAGCTTTACCAGCTTTAAATTTAGGAGCTTTACCCCCTGGAATTTGGATTTCTTCGTTTGTTTTTGGATTTCTACCAACACGTGGTTTTCTTTCAGTAACTTCGAATGTACCAAATCCAACTAATTGCACCTTACCATTGTTTGTAAGTTCTTCCATAACTGCATCTTCAAAAGCTTTTAAAGCTTTTTCAGCATCTTTTTTACTAATTTCAGCTTTTGCAGCCATAGCTGCTACTAATTCAGATTTGTTCATAATGAGTTCCTCCTCTATTCATGTACATACATGGATATTATGTATTGAAAATTAGATGTTTGATTCAACTTTTTTAGATTCTTGCCATAGCTGATCCATCTCTTCCAATGTCATTTGCGTTAGTTGTTTTTCCTTAGCAAACGCCGAATTTTCAATATATCTAAATCTATTTATAAACTTTTCCGTAGTGTTTGTCAAGGCAAATTCCGGATTTATTTCTAAAAAATAAGATAAATTAACCACAGAAAACAAAACATCTCCTAATTCAGCATTCATGTTCTGTTTATTACCTGATTTAATCTCTATTTTAAGTTCTTCAAGTTCCTCCAAAACCTTGTCAATAATAGGTTCATAGCTATCCCACATAAATCCTACAGAAGCTGCTTTTTTCTGCACTTTGTAAGCTCTTGTAAGGGCTGGAAGGGTCTTTGTAATACGCATCATAGATTCCGTCTGGCTTTGCTCATTTTTCTCTTTTTTCTTAAGTATCTCCCAAGTTTGGAGAATTTTTGAGGTATCACTTGTCTTTTCTTCATTTCCAAATACATGAGGATGTCTATAAATTAACTTAGATGCAATACCATCCACTACATCTTCCATAGTAAATGTTCCCTGTTCACTTGCAATTTGAGCATGCATAAGTACTTGAAGTAATACATCTCCAAGCTCCTCTTTCATATTCACCATATCTTTATTATTAATAGCATCTATAAGTTCATAACTCTCTTCTAATAAAGATTCTTTCAATGATTCATGCGTCTGCTCTCTATCCCATGCGCATCCTTCTTCACTTCTAAGTTTTGCAATAATCTCTAATAACTCTTGGTATGTATACTTTTTATCTTTCATATTCATCACCTCTTTAAATTTATTGTATCATATAAAATGCCAGCAACTTATACAAAATAGTTACTGGCATTCTTTTATTGGCCCATTTGTCTTCCTAAAAAACCTGACGCTGATTGTGCGAGTTTTTCTTCTACTTCGCCCATATGTGTGCCTTTATTGGTAGATAGGAAAATAACTGCTCCAATAGCATCTCCCTCACAAATAATAGGAGATATAATTTCAGAAAAATAACCTTCTGTACTACCTTCTGATAAAATAGGTACAAACTTAGAGTCCTCTTTTGCTGCATGCAAAAGACTACGCGCTTCAATAGCTCGCTCTAAATTACTACTGATACTCTTATCTAGAAATTCTTTCTTAGAACCTCCTGAAATAGCAATGATTTGGTCTTTATCAGAAATACAAGTAATATGTCCTGTAGCTTGTGCAAGTGCTTCTGCATATTCCTTAGCAAAGGCACTAAGCTCTCCTACCGGCGAATATTTCTTTAAAATCACTTGCCCATCATGATCTGTAAAAATTTCAAGCGGGTCACCTTCTCTAATTCTGAGCGTTCGGCGAATTTCTTTAGGAATAACCACGCGTCCTAAATCATCTATTCTTCTAACGATGCCTGTTGCTTTCAAATAAACAACCTCCTTAATTGTCTGAAGTGGGAATAAATGTTCTTTAATCTTTAGGTATATTATGCTACTTTTTTTTCTATAATATACATTTTCAGTTAGAGTTTCACTTGTATAAAAAAAAGAAAAGAGCTCATATTAACAAGTTACTCTTTTCCTTCTTTCTTATCCATTTTATTCATTTGTAGTAGTATTCGTTTCAGGCATTTCTTCTGCTCTATCACTCTCTCTTATAATAGAGATTGTATCATAGAGCTCAGTTTTTTCTACAGTTGCATTACTAATCATTGTATTAAATTCATTATTTGTAAATTCTCTTCTAGCATCAGCAATGAATTCATCACGCATTACTTCTTCGTTTGCCGGAATATGCTTTTCTGTTTTAATAATATGATATCCATAAGCTGTTTTAACCAGCTCTGGCCACACCTTTCCATCTTCTCCATTAAAAGCTGCATCCTCAAACTCTTTCACCATTTTACCACGTTTAAAGGTGTACTCACCATCCTCTACACCTGTTACTTGATTAAGTGAGCCTTGATCTTCTGAATAAGTTCTTGCTAACTCACTCATATCTTCACCAGCTAAAGCCTTATTTAAAACTTCTGTTGCCAGCTTACGTTTTGCTTCCTGCTCTTCCTTAGGAAGCTCATTAAGATTGTCATCTGTCGTCTTAATGAGTACATGTTTAGCAGTTACTTCTTCATAAGCACTCTTATTTTCATCGATATACTTTTGGATTTCTTCTTCTTGAGGCATATAGTTTTCCCCAAGTTTCTCTTCTACAAGACTTACAATGTCTGTGCTAATAAGAAACTGTTCAATATCTCCTTCATTAAAACCATAAATCTCTATAATCTCTGGATTACTCTTTACAAAGCTCTCAGCATTTTCTTTTGCAGCTCTTTTAGCTTCTTTAGAAATCTTAATTCCTAAATCCTCAGCTTTCTTATTAGCAACGACCGAAAGAATATTAGATTCTAATGCACGTTGTTTAGCTAAATCACCTGTTTTTTGCCCTTCAATTTCCATGTCCCAAATACCTGGACCCGAAATTTGTTCAAAATACTGTTGAGTATACCAAAGATAAATTCTATATAAAGATTCAGGAATTTTTTCTCCATTGATAACAGCAACTACAGCCTTACTTGTTTTTCCATTACCAAAGGCACATCCTGTTATACTTGTCATAAGTACTGCACCTGTTAGAGCTAATGCTAATAATTTTTTTATACCTTTCACTGCCATCTCTCCTTAGCCTGTCGATTTGATTATCTGCATTTATGCTTCAATTTTATCTTTATTATAAAGTAAAATTAAATGCTCTTCAATTTCTTGAACGAATGTAATACATTCTTAATATAATCAATCAGGCCTTTCTTAGGAATATCTGTTGCATCTAATTTAAGCATAACTTCCTTACCACTTACAAACTTAATCTTTCTTCCATAAGTTTGCAGTACCTCAGGGAGACATGTAGGATCAAGTTGCGCATCTTCCTTAAATTTAAAAGTAAGATGCCCTTCTACTTCAGAAACCAAAGTAATATCAATCTGATTAGCTTCCCACTTAACAAGTGCAATATCAATAAGGTTCTGAACACTGTTTGGCAATGTGCCATAGCGATCTTCTAATTCTTCTTGCACATCATAGTAATCCTTATCGCCTTGGATAGATGCAATCTTTTTATAAATATCTAGCCTTTCCACTTCATCTAATATATAGCTAGCTGGAATATACGCATTAACTTTCATCTCAATAGTTGTTTCAAAGCTTTCTTTTACCGATTCACCCTTTTCAAGCGCCACAGCTTCTTGTAACATCTTGCAGTATAAATCATAACCGACAGCTTCCATATGTCCATGTTGCTGGGCCCCAAGAAGATTTCCTGCTCCCCTAATCTCTAGATCTCGCATAGCAATTTTAAAGCCTGCACCTAGTTGCGTAAATTGCTTAATAGCTTGGAGCCTCTTTTCAGCAATTTCTTTAAGCACCTTATCTTTCTGGTACATCAGATAAGCATAGGATGCCTTGTTAGAACGCCCCACACGTCCACGTAATTGATAAAGTTGACTAAGCCCCATGCGGTCTGCATTATTAATAATAATAGTATTTGCATTAGCAATATCAAGGCCTGTCTCAACTATTGTAGTACATACAAGTACATTAATTTCCTTTTCAATAAAGGCCATCATAATATTTTCTAATTCTCTTTCACTCATCTGACCATGAGCAAATCCTACTTTTGCAGCAGGTACCATCTTCTGAATTTGCATAGCCTTTTCTTCAATATCTCTTACTTGGTTATATAAGAAATAAACTTGTCCATCCCTACCAAGTTCCCTGTGTATAGCATCTTTAATAAAGTCTTCACTATACTCTAATACATATGTTTGGACAGGTCTTCGCTCTAACGGAGCTTCTTCTAAAACGCTCATATCACGTACACCAATTAAACTCATATGAAGTGTACGAGGTATTGGTGTTGCCGTAAGTGTAAGTACATCTACTTCTGTACGTATTTGTTTAAGCTTTTCTTTATGCTTAACACCAAAGCGTTGCTCCTCATCTATAATAAGTAAACCTAAATCTCTAAACTGAACGTCCTTAGAAAGTAATCTATGTGTCCCAATAACAATATCTATAGTACCTTTTCTAATACCTTCTAAGGTCTCTTTAATCTGCTTTGGTGTCCTAAATCTAGACAGTACACCCACATTAATAGGATAGTTAGCCATACGCTCTTCAAATCGTTGAAAATGCTGCTGTGCTAAAATAGTAGTAGGCACTAGATAGGCAACTTGCTTATTGTTTTGCACAGCTTTAAAAGCTGCTCTTATGGCAACTTCAGTTTTACCATAACCTACATCACCGCATACCAACCTATCCATAATCTTATTACTTTCCATATCTTTTTTCACATCTTCTATAGCTTCAAGCTGATCCGATGTCTCTTCATATGGAAACATTGCTTCAAATTCTTTCTGCCAAATAGAATCTTCTTCGTAGACAAAACCTCTAGCATTGTATCTCGTACTATAAAGTTTAATCAAGTCTTTAGCAATATCTTGAATAGCACCTTTTACTTTTGCCTTAGATTTCTTCCATTCTGATGCTCCAAGCTTACTAAGTTTAGGGGATTTACTTTCTGCACCTACATACTTCTGTACCATATCCATCTGATTAATATTTACATAAAGTGTAGAATTATTAGCATACTCTATTTTTAAATTATCCCTTGCAATCCCCTCTATAACTATTTGCTCAATGCCTTTAAAAATACCAATACCATGATTCTCATGAACCACATAGTCTCCAGGTGTAAGATCTAAGAAGCTATCTATCTTATTTCCTTTATGTTTCTTCTTGACTTTTACCTTTTTCTTTTCTTTTCCAAATAAGTCTTTATCTGCGATAATATAAAAATCTATGCCTTCATAGACAAACCCCTTACCAAGAGAGCCTTTTGTAATAACAACTTGTCCTTTTTGCAACTCATCCGATAGAGTTTCACTATATGTGGTCAATATACCACGTACCTCAAGCTCTTCCATCAGCCTCATAGCTTTAGCCCTAATACCAGCTAGTATAATAATTTTTTTATTACCTTTTTTCCACTCTTTAATATCCTTCTCAAGTAGATCCAAACTATTATAAAATGTATTATTTTCATACACTGCTATAGAAAGTTGATTATCTGTCTCAAAATCTGTATCTGTCTTTAAGAAATTGTTTAAACTTATAACAGGCCTTTTTTGTATAGTATATACAGCTTCTTCATATTCAAAGATGAACTCTATCTGCCCTGATAGAATATGTCCATAATTTAATCGGTCCATCATACTGCTCCTATACTCTTCATAGAGCCTATCACATTTATCTCTTACTTTAGCAGGTTCATCTACATAAATGATCGTATCAGCAGGAAGATAGTCTAATATAGAGACAGTCTGTAAATTAGTATATGGAACATAAGTCTCAAGCCCCTCTATAGTTAGACCTTCCTGAATTTGCTCTATATGCTCTTTAACCTGCTCTTCAATAGCCTTGGCACTTTCTTTTTTCCCCTCATTTCTAAGTTTGTCTGTTACTACTTTGAGATCCTCTTTAATAGCCGGCAAAGCATTTTGTAAAAGTGTAAGTGGGAAAATAATCTCCTGATTAGGAACAACAAGAATCTGCTTTACCTTTTCTATGGACCTTTGTGTAGAAGGATTAAAAGTACGAATAGAATCAATCTCATCATCCCATAACTCAATACGATAAGGCATAACACTATTAGGAGGATATAAATCTATAATCCCTCCTCTAATAGCAAATTGCCCTATTCCCTCCACTTTGCCTACACGCTCATAGCCAATTTCCATCAAGTAAGTTCCTAACTTCTTAATATCTATTATGCTTCCTTCTTTTAATTCCTTCTGATAGGAAAGCCATGTTTCCTTAGGTGAAAGAGGATTAAGTAACGCTTCTGCAGGTATAATTAAAATAGCTTCCTGCTTATGCAGTAAAGCCTCTATAATTTTCATACGTTCTGCAGTAATATCCATACTGTGTACATCGGCATTATAAAAGAGTATATCTCTAGCAGGATAGAGATATACTTTTGTTTCTTCATATAAATACTGTAAGTCATCATAAAGCTTTCTTGCACTGATTTCATCTGGTGTAATGATGACAGGTGTTTGGCCTATGAGTGCAGATGTACTATAAATAAAATGAGCTTTACAGGCATCTACTGTTCCAACTACTTTTCCCTTATGGGTACTTTGAAACTTATAAAGGAACTCATTAAATCCCTCAATATCTGTTAAGGGATTAATGAGCATCTTACGTTTATAATCCATATGATCACCGTCTTGTCTTACCATTATAGTTATTCATTGCTGTATCCACATCTTTTTTAAGCATTGTTTCTACAGCTTCACAAACGACTTTAAGCCTTGGATCAAGCACTTTCTTATCATCATCTGTAAACTTTCCAAGCACATAGTCACCTAAATCCCAACCATTTGGTTTTTGACCTACCCCAATTTTAATTCTTGGGAAAACTTCTGTACTTAAATGTGCAATGATGCTTTTAATACCGTTGTGTCCACCACTGCTACCATTTTTACGAATACGAATATCTCCTATACCTAAAGAAGTATCATCATACATTATAATTATATCTTCATTTTCCAACTTATACCAACTCTTGCATGCCGCAATAGCCTCTCCACTTAAGTTCATATAAGTCTGAGGTTTCATAAGAACTACCTTTTCTCCTCCGATTGTTCCTTCTCCAACCAAAGCTTTAAATTTACTTCTATTTACACTGATATGATGTATATCAGCAAGTTTATCTAAGGCTTCGAATCCTATATTATGTCTAGTTCCATCATATTGTAGTCCCGGATTACCTAATCCAACGATTAATTTCATATTGTTCCTCCATCTTATGCTTTATGTATAATAAGTTGATTATCTTATTATATATTATACCTTTTTTAAGGCATAACAAAAGGGTTTAGATAAAAATCTAAACCCTTTACAATCATTAATCAAATAATTTAGAAACTGATAAATCTTCATGGATACGTCTAATTGCATCTGCGAAGATTTCTGCTACAGAAATCTCTTTAATTTTTGAGATTCTTTTTTCTTCTGGAAGAGCAATTGTATTAAGTACTACAAGCTCTTCAATAGCTGATTCATTAATTCTTTCTAAAGCTGGGCCAGATAATACACCGTGTGTACAGCATGCATATACAGCTGTTGCCCCTCTTTCTTTTAATGCATTTGCTGCATTACAAATTGTACCTGCTGTATCAATCATATCATCTACTAAGATAACACGTTTTCCAGCTACATCACCGATGATGTTCATAATTTCAGATACATTAGCTTTTGGTCTTCTCTTATCAATGATAGCAATAGGAATATCTAATTTTGTAGCAAATCCTCTAACACGACCTACACTTCCTAAGTCCGGAGAAACTGCAACAACATCATCTGTGTTGCCATCAAGTTTATCTGTGTAGTATTTAGTAAGTAATGGCATACCTACTAAGTGATCTAAAGGAATATTGAAGAATCCTTGAATTTGTGCACAGTGAAGATCCATTGTAAGAACACGGTCTGCACCTGCTGTTTGAAGGATGTCTGCTACAAGTTTTGAGCTGATTGGATCTCTCGCTCTTGTTTTTCTATCTTGTCTTGCATATCCATAGTATGGAATAACTGCTGTAATACGACCAGCTGATGCACGTTTCATAGCATCAATCATAATAAGTAATTCCATAAGATGTTCATTAGCAGGAGTTGAAGTTGGTTGAATAATGAAAACGTCTGTACCACGTACTTTTTCATCAATTTTTACTGAAACCTCTCCATCGCTAAATCTTAACACCTCAGATTTTCCAAGTGTAACACCTAAACACTTAGCAATTTCTTCTGCAAGTTGTGGGTGTGCATTGCAGGTAAACACTTTGATATCAGCATAATTTCTAATCATTTGATTAAGTCCTCCTTAAGAATCTACGTCCACTAAATCGACAACATTATATCATATTGAGGATAAATTGCAACTTATATGAACGTTTTTATACATTTTTAGTAAATATTTCGGCTATTTCTGTCGTTTTTTTGTTACCCATTCAGGCTTAATTTCTTGTCTTGCTCTTGCAATAGCTAAACTATTTTTTGGTACATCTTGTGTAATGGTAGACCCTGCTGCTGTGTAAACATTTTCCTCTATTACAACAGGAGATACCAGGTTTGTATTACAGCCAATAAAAGCATGATCTTTTATTATAGTACGATGTTTCTTCTCTCCATCATAGTTTACAACTACTGTACCACATCCAAAGTTCACATCACAACCTACATCTGCATCACCTATATAGGTTAAATGAGACACTTTTGTTCCTTCTCCAATTGTGGCATTTTTAATCTCTACAAAATCACCAATCTTTACCTTTGCTCCTATATGACTGTTCGGTCTAATATAAGCAAATGGTCCTATATGACATCCTTCATCTATTTGACTATCAATGAGCATACTAGATTCTATAGCAACGCTATTGCCTACTTTACAGTTTCTGATCTTAGTATTATAACCAATAAGGCAGTTTTCTCCGATGGATGTATTTCCCTCTATGATGCAGCCTGGCTCTATAACTGTATCTTGCCCAATTTCAACTTCTGGATCAATATACGTATGATGAGGATCTATTAAAGTAACACCATTATCCATATGTTTTCTATTAATACGTTGTTTCATAATAGCAGTTGCCTGTGCTAGCTGCTCTCTAGAGTTAACACCTAATATATCGTCTGGGTTCATAATAGCAATAGCATCTACATTATAACCCTCATGAAGCAAAATCTCTATAGTATCTGTTAAGTAATACTCTTGTTGTTTATTATTATTTGTAATTTTAGAAAGGGCAGATTTTAAGTGCTTAGCTTCAAAAACATACATCCCACCATTAATCTCTGTAATACGTTTTTCTTCATCTGTTGCATCTTTTTGCTCTACAATTTTTACAAAGTGTTTACTCTCATCTCTTACAATACGGCCATATCCTGTAGGGTCATCCACTAAAGCTGAAAGTACAGTTACAGCATTTTTCTTTTTTCTATGAAAAGCAAGCATCTTCTCTATTGTCTGAGCTGTAATAAGTGGTGTATCTCCATAGAGAACAAGAATTTCTCCGTCATCTCCAATAAAATCCATTGCCTGCATGACAGCATGTCCCGTCCCTAATCTCTCTGCCTGCAATGCATATTTTACAGTATCTCCAAAGGTTTTCATAACCTCTTCTGATTTATGCCCTACTACAAGACATACTTCCTGTGCTCCTGCATATCTAGCTGCCTCAATAGGATAATAAACTAATGGCTTATGAAAAATTTCATGAAGTACTTTAGAAGTACCAGACTTCATGCGAGTTCCTTGACCTGCCGCTAATATAATGGACTTCGTTTTCACCGATTGCACATCCTCTCACAATTTTGCTAATCTTATTTTCTCATTTCTTGTTATTTTACGCAAGTAGAGGCGCTAAAAAAAAGCACCTCTTAGTATTCTATTTCTAAGAGATGCCTTTTATTTTAGTATTCTTCTGAAACGGCTACTTCGTCACTTACAATATCGTCATCTGAAAGAAGTACCATCTCATACTTTTCAAGTACTGTCTTTTGAATACGATCACGTGTTTCAGAGTTAATTGGATGAGCAATATCTCTAAATTCACCATCTAGAGTTTTGCGACTTGGCATTGCAATAAAGCTACCTTTGTCGCCTTCGATTACTTTGATATCATGAACTACGAATTCATTATCAAATGTAACAGAAACTACTGCTTTCATCTTCCCTTCTTTATTTATTTTTCTGACCCTGATATCTGTGATTTCCATTAGCAAACCCTCCTGTTTTTAAAGTCGAGCCAAGGTGTCCCCATCCTTCAGCTAACCTGTGTATTATATTTTAAATTATATAACATTTTTAAACAATAATCAATATTTTTTTAACCTTTATTAATAAAAATGCATAAAAATAGTGTATTATTGTAATTTTTCTATTTTTAATGTGTTATATAATACTTCTCTTAGGATAAACTAGGATATCATTAGGTGTTCCAATGAGCCTTTGCCCATCCGAAACATAAACTTGTTTATCTAAAATAACGTTTTCCAACACAGCACCTCGTCCAATTGTACATCCTTCCATAATAATAGAATTTTTAATAACAGCATTTTCTCCAACAAATACTTTTCTAAAGATTACAGATTCCTCTACCATTCCATTAATAATGTCTCCACCGCTTATAATACTATTAGAAATATTAGAATGATCATTGAATTTTGCTGGTGGCTCATCTTTAGCTTTTGTGTAAATATGTGGTGATGTTTTGAATAATAATGTACGCACTTCAGCGTTTAAGAAATCCATATTGATATTATAAAATGCTTCTATATCTTTAACTGTTTTCCAGTATCCTGTAAACATATATCCATAAATTTTGAGTTTACGCCTATAACGAATAAGAATATCACTTACAATGTTATAACGCGCTTCACTCTCAAGTTCTTCTAATAAATGAATAAGAAGTTCTCTACCTATTACGTAAGTTCCTAGAGATACCGTTGTATGTTGAGGCTCTAGAGGTTTTTCTTCTAGATTGATCAGTCTTGATTCTTCATCTAGTTCTACTACCCCATAATCTCTTACATCAAAACTCCCCATTTCCTTACATACAACTGTAATATCTGCACCTTTTTCTATGTGGTATTTAATGACTTTATTATAGTCCATCTTGGTGACTTGCTCACACGCTGTGATAACAACATAAGGCTCATTACTCTTCTTAAGAAAATCTATATTTTGATAAATAGCATCTGCTGTTCCTCTATAACTAAATGTTTCTGCACTAATCATATGAGGCGTAAACAAAAAGAGCCCCGTCTTTTTACGTCCAAACCCCCACCATTTAGAAGAAGTAATATGGTCTGTTAATGACCTTGTATTATGCTGACATACAACTGCTACCTTTTTAATACCAGAATTACTTAAATTACTTAATGCAAAATCAATAGCTCTATAAGATCCTCCAATAGGAATAGCTGCTACATTACGTTGCATGGTAAGTGCTCCAAGTGCATTTCTTTTTCCACCTGCTAATACAATTCCTACAGCTTTCATAGTATACCTCCCCTATACAATAAGTGAACGTCCGCTTTCAAGCTTACCGTTTTGATAATGTTCTTTTGTAGTATTTCCACTAACTTCACAGTTTTTCCCAATCACTACATTCTCAGGAATATTGGTATATGCCCCTATTGCCGTAATACCATTATGATAAATATGGGATTTAGTTTCATGTGGGGTATTTTCCCCTTGGCCAATATATGTATTTTCTCCTATAATACATTTTTCAGATACAATACCTCTTTCTATAACTGTCCCTCGTTTTACAATAGTATCTTGCATAATGATAGAATTAATGATCATAGCATCTTCCTCAATAATTACCCTTGGCCCAATGACTGAATTATAAACCTTTCCAGATATCTCACATCCCTCTGAAAGTAATGCTTTTTCTACAATAGCTGTATCATTTATAAATTGTGGTGGTTGATGATCTATATTAGTATAAATTTTCCAAAATTCATCATAAAGATTAAACTCAGGCAGTGTATGAGTAAGCTCAATATTAGCTTCCCAATAAGCATCTATTGTTCCAATATCCTTCCAATAATCGTTAAATCGATAAGCAAATACTTCCTTCTCTTCTTCAATAAACATTGGAATAATATGCTTTCCAAAATCACTATCTTCATGCTTCTCATGATCTACAATAAGAGCTTGTCTTAAAGCTGCCCATGAAAAGATATAAATCCCCATAGATGCTAAATTACTTTTTGGAACTAGTGGTTTTTCTTCAAACTCTATAATTTTATCTGTCTCATCTGTATTCATGATTCCAAACTGTTTAGCGTCTTCATAACTTACTTCCATAACAGCGATGGTTGCATCTGCATTATGTTCCTTATGGAAGTCTAACATCTTACTATAATCCATCTTATATACATGATCCCCTGATAAAATAAGTACATATTCTGGATCATAACTATCAATAAATCTAATGTTTTGATAAATAGCATTTGCAGTACCTGAGTACCACTCACCTTGATTTCCCTTTACAAAAGGTGAAAGCATTGTCACCCCTTCATTACTTCTGTCTAAATCCCATGGCGTTCCTATTCCAATATGTTTTGTTAAAATAAGTGGCTCATATTGTGTAAGTACCCCTACTGTGTAAACCCCTGAATTAATACAATTGCTTAGTGGAAAATCAATAATACGATATTTACCACCAAACATAACTGCTGGCTTTGCAATCTCTTTTGTTAAAATCCCCAGACGACTTCCTTGTCCACCTGCAAGTAGCATTGCCATCATTTCCGTTTTTCCCATGCACACCCCTCCATATTCGTTTGTACTTTAATAAAAAATTCCAACTAATTAGATTATAACATTCAAATATAATTTCTTCAAGTTTTTTACATTTTTTGTAGTTTATATTTTTTCTTATATATACAGGAATTTCTATGATTCTTTTAGGTTTTATAAGCTATAAGAATTTTTTTTCAGTCTACCTCGTATACTGTATATGAATATCATGTATTTTATGATGCCTATCAAGAACAATTTATCACATAAAAAAATAACAACTAGATTTAATCTAGTTGTTATTTAAAAGCACTATAGATATGCATTTTTTTATTTGCTTCATCCATATTATCAATCCATACTAAAGTTTTAAAATCATCCACAAGTTTATTATGGGGTTCTTTAGTCGCCATAAGCACACCTACCCCCACCATCTCAGCTTGAAACTCTTGCATTAAATCAATAATACCTTTTGCTGTACCTCCAGCTTTCATAAAGTCATCAATAAATAAAACTTTAGAACCTTTTTTAATAGCTCTTGTAGGTAAACACATTGTTTTAATACGGTTGTTACTTCCAGTAATGTAATTCATGTAAATTACTGTACCATCTGTAAGTTTACTTTGATTTCTTACAACTACCATTGGCTTATTAAGCGCTCTTGCTGTCATAAGCGCAATAGGAATACCTTTTGTTTCCACAGTTACAACATAATCTATTTCTTGACCATTAAATAAACTAGCAAGTGCTGTCCCTATTTTTTTTGAAATTTGGGGAGAATAAAGTAAATCATTCGTATAAATATAACCACTTGGAATTATACGATCTGGATGATCAATAATCTCACATAGTTCATCTGTAAAGTTTTTAATCTGTTCATGATTCATAAGTGGATTATAATATACACCACCTGCTGCACCAGCTACTGTCTCTATTGTTCCTAACTGATAATTACTAAAGATCTCTTTAATTACATCTATATCTTCACTTATTGTAGATTTCGCACAATTAAATACTTCACAAAAATGAGTCAGGGTAAAAATTTGATTTGGGTTATCCGTCAGAATACTTGATATAACCCCTATTCTCTCGTTTTTTTGAACTTTTCTCATTGCCCATAGCTCCTTTATTGTTATCATTAGCTTTATTATACATCATAACCCGAATCTTTCAATGTATAGATTATAAAACATTCGAATATTTTGCTATTATCTTGTAGTTTTACCTAATAATTTAAGTACACGTTATTCACTCCTTATAGTATAATACTGTATAGAAATATTTTATAAAGATTGGAAGGATAATTATATGATAGATTTTAGTGCAATTACAAGCAAACATCATATTCATTTTATTGGAATTGGTGGTATTAGTATGAGCGGACTTGCTGAAATCATGCATGACCGTGGCCATACGGTAACAGGTTCTGATATGAAAACTTCTGCTACAGTCAAGCACCTTGAGTCCCTAGGTATTGAAGTTTTTCCTACTCATAGTAGTTCAAATATTACAAATGGTATTGATTTAGTTGTTTATACAGCAGCTGTCCATGATGATAACCCAGAGCTAATTGCTGCTAGAGCTCACAAGATTCCTACACTAGTACGTGCAGAATTTTTAGGTGCACTTATGAAAACTTATGACTATCCAATTTGCGTTTCTGGAACACATGGCAAAACAACAACAACCTCTATGCTTTCTGAAATTCTTATGGATGCTGGTCTTAATCCTACTATTACTGTAGGAGGTATGCTTAAATCTATTCAAGGTAATATCCGATTAGGTGGTAGCGAATACTTTGTTACTGAGGCTTGTGAGTACTGTGACAGTTTTCTAAACTTCTTTCCTAAGATTGGTGTCATTTTAAATATCGAAGAAGATCATATGGATTACTTTAAAGATATTCATCAAATTCGTGGCTCTTTTACAAATTTCGGCAAGCTTATTCCTTGGGATGGTTTCTTAGCTATCAATGGTCATATTGATCATATAAAAGAACTTACTAATGACATGATTTGTAAGGTAGAAACATTTGGTCTTGATGAAGGCTTTGACTGGTATGCCAAAAATATTCATCTTAACGAGAAAGCATGTGCTTCTTTCGATGTTTATTATAAAGGCCAGCATAAAGGTCACATTAATCTACATGTTCCTGGTATGCATAACGTCCTTAACTGTTTATCTGTATGTGCTGTCTGCCACTTTCTTAAAATAGATATTAATCAAGTTAATTTAGGCCTTACGCTCTTTACAGGCCCTGACCAACGTTTCGAAATTAAAGGTAACATTCATGGTGTTACAATTGTTGATGACTACGCACATCATCCTACTGAAATCGCAGCCACTTTAAAAGTAGCTGAAGATTATCCTCATAATCGCCTTTTTGTTGTCTTCCAACCACATACTTATACACGTACAAAAGCTTTCTTAGATGACTTTGCTAAAGTGCTTTCTTCAGTAGATTGTCTTATTGTAACAGATATTTACGCAGCAAGGGAAAAAAATCCTGGGGATATCCATGCACAAGATATTATCAATAAAATCCACAAAACAGAACAGACAGCTGTGTATATATCAGATTTTGGCGAAATTGCAGATTATTTGTTGGAACATTGTGTACCAGGCGATTTGATTATAACTATGGGTGCTGGTAACGTAAATCAAATCGCTGATATTTTACTAGGAAACTAAGTTATCCACATTATCCACAGGTGCCTGTTCATAAGTCATGTGAATATATTTATTTACTTATTAACAGCTTATCCTCATAATCCCCTTGGAATTAAGGGGATTTTATTTTTTGCCCCATACTATTTTTTATTTTTTGTGCTATAATACTAACACAATAATATTTCGTTTAAAGGAGGCGTACGCTTTGGCATATGTAAAGTTCATCTCAAATACTCCCACATCTTTTTCTGTTCCTTACTGGTTCGCTATGGATTATATGCCACAAGCATTAGGTGGCTACGTTAAAGTTTATCTTTATATGTTAGCAATCTATCAAAATCCAGCCCAAGAAGGTATTCAGCTTGAAGATATTGCAAAAGACCTAGACATGCTCCACTCAGAGCTTATTACTGCTTTAGAATACTGGAATACGACAGGTGTCCTTACATTTAAACTTTTAACAGAAGATGAATTTGAGTTAAGTTTTGCTGAAACAAAGCCTGAAATGGAAACTAAATCTCCCGAAATCCCTATAGCTGCTACTGCTGCACCTAGAACTTTCATTCAACAGACTAGACCTCATTATTCTGCTGATGAATTAAGCCTCTACTGTCAAGAACATGCTTCCATTTCTAACTTATTCACAATCTGTGAAAAATACTTAGGTAGATTACTTTCTGCTACAGATCAGCAAGTACTGTATGGTCTTTACGACTGGCTCAATCTCCCTCTTGATTTAATTGAATACTTAGTAGAATACTGCACTTCTAATAATCACACCCATATACGCTACATAGAGAAGGTTGCATTAGGATGGGTGGATCAAGGTATTACCACTGTAGAAAGTGCGAAAGCCCAAGCGGCTGTTACTAAAAAATATCGTACTATTTTAAAAGCACTGGGAATGACCGGAGAAACGATTACAAAACACCAGCGTAAACTGCTTGATAAATGGCTTACTGATTATGCCTTTGATTTATCGGTTATACTCGAAGCATGTAATCGCACTGTAACTTATTCTTCATCTCCAAGTCTTAACTACTTAGGTTCCATTTTAGACAAGTGGCACGACAAAGGAATTAAAACCGTTGAAGATATCGAACGTTTAGATAAAAATCACACTAAAGAAAAAGAGCAGCAAGCAGGGCCTGTGGCTCCCAAAGCTAAAAGTAAAAATCCACATTTCACGACGACTTATTCTCATAATTGGGATTTAGCAGAACTTGAAAAACGTGAACGTGAATATATAGAGAAGATGTATGGAGGAAACTAGTATGACCAATAGAGAAATTCAATATAAGCTTCTTATAAAAGAATATGACCAAAAACGTACACGTGCAGCTGAAGAAAAACGCAATCGTGAAAGAGAAATCTATACTAAAATTCCAGATATCGAGGTAATTGATAGGTCCTTAAATCGATTAGGGATTAATCTTGTTAAAAGTGCACTTAGTACTTCTCCTCAGAACCTATTAGAAGATTTTCGCAAAAAAAATGAAGAACTTTTACGTAGTAAAAAGCAACTTTTAGTTGAACATGGTTACCCTGTTGATTACTTAGATACGCATTATGAATGCTCTATTTGTAAAGATACAGGATTCATTAGTGATATTTCAAGACCTGATAGCATTGCAAGTGAATATGCTCACCATAAACCTTGTAAATGTTTTGAACAAGCTTTAATTAACATGGCTTGCACTCAATCTAATATGAAGGCTTTAACAGCTAATCAAAACTTTTCATCCTTTAGATTTGATTACTACTCTGATGCTATAGATGAGACCTATGGTACTTCCCCTAGAAGAAATATTGAACGTGTTTACCGTGCATCTATAGACTTTGTAGAACAGTTCGGTTTTAAAAAAACAAATCTTTTATTCCACGGCCCCACAGGACTAGGTAAAACCTTCTTATGTAATTGTATTGCAAGAGAATTATTAAATCTTGGTTATAGTGTACTCTACTTAAGTGCCCAAGAGCTCTTTAAGCTTTTTGAAGAGTCTAGATTCCACCGTGAAGATATGGAAGAGGATGCAAAAAATAACTTAGATATTTTACTCACAGTAGATTTACTCATTATAGATGATTTCGGAACAGAGGCAACAAACAGCTTTACAGCACCTGATCTCTTCCATGTTATTAATACAAGAGCACTTAATAATACTTCTACCATTATTTCAACAAACCTTCCTCTCGAAGACTGGAAGAATCTTTATTCTGAGCGTATTCTCTCCCGTATATTTGGGGAATATATTGCCTTTAGATTCTTTGGTGATGATATTCGTATGTTGAAGAAATGGGGTAAAACAGCAACTTCTTAAAAGAGGTTGCTATATTTTTGTAGACTTTCTAATATACTTTATAAAAGCTTATCTTTTCTACTACTAGATAGCATTAAGGAGGTCTATATGTTTTGTACAATTCATCTTTCTAAATCTGATCCAACCCCTTTATATATACAGCTAGCCAGTGAACTTGCTCACCTTATTAAAATAGGCGAAATTCCAGAGCGCACTAAGCTTCCTACCATACGTACACTTTCTCGTAAGCTTAAAATTAATCGCGATACAGTTGTTAATGCCTATAAGGTTCTAGAAAATAAGGGACTAGTTGTAGCGCATGTAGGTAGTGGGACTTATGTGAGTCCGCTTACCTCTCAAAAAGATTATGAGTCTGAAACTAATCTTCAGACTATATCCTGTAGTACACTTTCTTTTAATAAAGACTATTTTCCTACCTCTCTTATTACACAGCTCACTGAGCAAATTATCGCACTTGAAGGCTGGGGAGCTTTTTCTGACCCTCTGTACAGAGAACGTAATCTTCTTAGACAAAGCATCTGCCAGTTCTTTAAGTCTGTAGGTATTATGACCACACCTGCTCAAATTAGATTTCCTAAAGATTTTTGCACATTCCTATTAGACTTACTTAAGGTACATCCTTCTTCTACTATCTGTGTAGAAGCTTATCACGATTTAACTTATAGCTCATTTCTACGTTCTTTAGGTTTTAAAATTATAGAAATACCGCTTACTGACGATGGATTAGATTTAACTTATCTTGAAAAGCAACTTCAAACAGAGCATATTGGCTTTATATGGGTATCTTCTTATGTTCAAAATCCTACAGGCATTTCTTATAGCCCTGAATGCAAAAATCGTCTTATAGAACTCGCTCATTTACACCATTTTTATATTATTGAGGATGGTACATTAAGTGATTTCACCTATAGCCATGAATGTCTAAAACCTCTTTATACACTTGATTCTCATGGTCAGGTTATTTATCTGCATCACTTTTCTAAACTTTATTTGCCACCACTTCAATATACTTTTATAGCGCTTCCAAATAGCTTACATAAAAAGATTAATGATCCTGTAGCATGTACTTTTAATGAGCGTTTACTTCACTTTTATTTAGAATCTGATGCTCTAGGCAGTATACGTCAGGAGATTATTGAAAAGAGTTATCTTGCCTATCTAAAAGTTTATGAAGCGCTTTCTGCTGCTTCTCATCTTTTAGAAATTTATTCTCATAAAGGTAGCCTTTTCTTTTGGATAAAGCCTACTAAGATTTCTTCTGAAGCTTTCTATGATTGCTTTCTTAGACATCATATTATTATCTCTCCTGGAGAAGTGTTTACCTTAAAATCTAAATGTACATACTTCCGTCTTTCTTTAGCTCACTTAGATGACCATACACTCCCCCTTATGATAGACTGTCTTAAAGAGCTCTCTACACTTGAAATGAATTAATAGAAGGAGGTAATGCTTCTTAAGTTGAAACATTACCTCCTTTTCATTTCTCTAATTGCCCAAAGTAATCTATAATTCCTACATAAATGGCCCATGCTATTTGATCTTGATATTTGTCACTAGCCAGTTTTGCTTCCTCTTCTGGATTCGTTAAAAAACCACACTCTACTATGACACCTGGCATTTGGCTGATTTTTAATATGTAATAGTCTTTGCTACTTTTTATCTTCCTCGTATTTTCAGAGTCAGCATAAGCTTTAATACTATTTTGTATACATCCTGCTAGCAATTTTGCTTGCTCAGAATCTTGATAATAAAAGACCTGCGCTCCCTTTACTTTAGGCTGTGAAAAAGCATTTTGATGTATACTCACTAAAATATCTGCATCACTTGACTGAATGACCTGCTTTCTATAATTCATATCTCTTCTTTTATGTGTATTCCCGTTTTCTCCTTGAAGTTTCTCATCATCAGTTCTAGTCATAATGACTGTTGCTCCAGATTGTTCTAAATAATCTTTAAGCTTAAATGCAATTTGCAGATTAATTTCATCCTCTTTCGTTCCGTTTGGACCTGCCTTACCTGGATCAAATCCACCATGTCCTGCATCTATGACAATAACTTTAGAAGCTGTTGAAAGTCCAAATGTTTCTAATGCACCATTTGCAAACTTTAAGTATGCACAAAATGAAATCATACATACTAACCCTAGGACAAGCATGTTTAATTGGTTTCTTTTAATTAAACGCTCCATATTTATTCCCCTTCTTCCCTATACTTGTACTCTTTATTTCTCTTTTAATTGTATTAGACAAGAAGAAAAAAAATACCATAAAAAGAGGAGGCTAGGCCTCCTCTTTTTATGATAATCCTTTTACAATATGATCAATCATTATAAGCTCTTCTCTAGAAAATTCTAGGTTATCTAAAGCTTTTACATTCTCCTCTATTTGCGCTTTATGACTTGCCCCTATTAATGCTGAAGTTACTCCGCCCTCACGAAGCGTCCATGCTAATGCCATTTGTGCAAGAGTTTGTCCTCTTCTTTTAGCCACTTCATTTAATTTTCTTATCTTATCTAGAAGTTCTGATGTAATACTTTCTGCACTTAAGTAACTGTACTCTTTACTTGCTCTTGAACCTTCTGGAATAGTGCCATCAAGGTATCTACTTGTCAGTAAACCTTGATCTAGTGGACAAAAGGCAATGGAACCTATTCCTTCTTGTCTTAATACATCCGTAAGCCCCTCTTCAATCCACCTATTCATCATAGAGTAAGAGGGCTGATGAATGAGACAAGGCACTCCCATATTCTTCAGTATTGTAGCGGCTTTTTTAGTATCTAATGCATTATAGCTAGAAATCCCTACATAAAGAGCTTTACCCTGATGAACTGTAGATGCTAGTGCCCCCATGGTTTCCTCTAGTGGTGTCTCTGGATCTCTTCTATGTGAATAGAAAATATCTACATAATCTAATCCCATACGTTTTAAGCTTTGATCTAAGCTTGCTATAAGGTACTTACGTGAACCAAAATTCCCATAAGGTCCCGGCCACATGTCCCAACCCGCTTTAGTAGAAATAAGAAGTTCATCTCTATAACCTTTTAAATCTTCTTTTAATACCCTTCCAAAAGTCTCCTCTGCAGAACCATAAGGAGGTCCATAATTATTGGCTAGATCAAAGTGTGTTATTCCTAAATTAAAAGCTGTTAGAATCATTTCTTTACTATTTTCATAGTTATCTACTTTTCCAAAGTTATGCCATAATCCAAGTGATAGTGCAGGAAGTAAAATCCCACTATGTCCGCATCTACGATAAACCATTTTATCATATCGATTAGCATTAATCATCTAAGTTCCCCTCCATTAATATGACACTTTTATTCTTGCATCTGTTTTAAACTATCCCATACATCTGGTGTTTCAAGACCTAATTTCCAAAGTGCATAACCTGCTAAATCATATTTATTAACAAGCCCCACACGCTTTTCAATTGTTGTAGCATCTTCTATCCATACTTGATATAAAGTATCGCCATCTATCATCTGCATGTAGTTTTGACCATGTTGGTCATCATATAGTGCTTCACTATTCCACTTACTTACTATGCTTTTAGCTGCTGCCATACCATAAGCAGATGAACTCATACCATCCTTTGTTTCTTTCCATATACGTGTATAAGTTGGCATACCTAGCACAAGCTTTTCTTTAGGTACTTCTTCAAGATTAATCTGAATCCCTTCTTCTACCCAAGTAAGCCCTGCTACAGGTCCTGCTATTTCAGAACCGCCCCAATGTTGGTCATAGGCCATTACAATGAAGTAGTCTACAACTTCTGCCACTCGTTCTCTTGAATAATGTCCTGACCAAGCAGATGGCATATAAACGTCTACTGTAACACTAAGATTTTGTCTCTTAGCTTGTACAGATAGTTCTCTCATAAATTGTACCCATTCTTCTCCAAAGTCAGCTTGTACATTTTCTATATCAATATTAATACCATCAAATCCATATATATCTGCTGCTTCTAATAGCTGGTCAATCACATATTGCCTTTTAGCTGTACTTGTTAAAATCGTTTTAGTAAGCTCAGGTGATGTAAAGTTATGACTCATAAGTGCCCATACTTGCATTCCTCTAGCATGTGCTTCATTGACATAGGCTTTAGATGCTCTGTCTATTAATTTACCACTTTCATCTTCAAATTCAAACCAAGTAGGTGCAATGACATTAGCACCTTTTATATTACGATATTTAGGTGTAGACCAATCTCCAGTTGACTTAACTGTCATCTGATCCCATACAAGTTTTACCTTATCCTGTAAAGGCTTTGCCATAGGCGCTAAAGTGTATGTCTTCTCTTCCTTAATAGAAGTCTCTCCTTCTAGTTTTACATCACTTCTATCCATATAGCCTATAATACCATTTTCATCTCTTACTCTTAAATGGTCTCCAGTTTCTTTATATACAACTACACTCTCTCCTTTTTGAGTAGTATCTGTAATTAATGATTTATTATCTGGATGTGTTCTTACACTCGCTTCCTTCTTCCTTACTACTCCTAACTTTTTAGGTGTTCTCGCATTAGACACAATAACTAAACGACCATCTTTACCCTTTTCAATTTCTACAGGATACTCTGCTTCTAGGTAACTTTCAGGAATATAAACTTTATTCTCTTTTACAATAACAGGATCAGCTAACTCTATTTTCTCACCATTTACATCTATTACTTTCTCTCCTGGCAAGATACGCTTTATCTCTTCTAAATTAGTAATGGTCAAAATTTCTTCTGCTTCATCATAGAAAATCTTATCATCTATATACTGCTTTGCAAATTCTGAAGAAACATAAATTTGATTTGCCTCTTCTATAATTGGCTTTTCCATATCTACTCTTGTATCTTCGTAAACTACATTGATTTGACCCTTCTTAAACTCACTGAAATATGTAAGCGGGTCAACGGTATCTTTACCTGGCATAAAAAGAACTGTACCTATAGCTATGCCCACGAGTAAAACACCTATAAGTAGTGTCAAGAATATCTTTTTTAACATGGTTTAACCTCCTTTATTTGATTCAGTATATCATACTTTTGATTTTTTTTGTTACAAGTAGGCAATAAAAACCTTCTTCTTATCATATAATAAATTAACTCACTCTTACTATGCATTTGATAGATTTATCCTCTTTACTTTTATGGTTCATTCCCTTATACTAATTTATATCTTTATATTTATTTGTCTTAAAATATCGTGACTTTATGAAAGGATGTGAGTTGTATGAAAATCGAGAAAATTAGCGATACACAAATCCGAGTCACTCTAAATCATTCTGATTTACAAAATAGAGATATTAAAATCGGTGAGCTTGCTTATGGGTCAACTAAAGCTCAAGCACTTTTTAGAGATATGATGGCTAAAGCTTATGAAGACTTCGGCTTTGAGGCTGAAAATGTACCACTTATGATTGAAGCTGTTCCATTATCTACAGACAGCATCATGATTGTTGTAACAAAAGTTGATGACCCTAATCAAATAGAAGAAAGATTAGAAGCCATCGGTGAAAGGCCAACTCATCGTACCTTCAAAGAGTCTCTAGAAAATAAATTAAGCGATCTGCAAGCCTTAGCTAAAGAGACCCCTAAAGCTTCTAATACTGCTTCCCATATGCTTATGTATACTTTTAAGAATTTAGAGGATGTAACACATGCCTCTTGTTATATACAACATCTCTATTTTGGCGAGACGACTCTTTATAAATATGATAACCAATATTTTATGATTCTCGAACCTAATAAGAATAAAAAAACAAATACAGACATTTTAAAGAGTATGTTAAGTGAATTTGGCGAAGAAGGCACTGCTAGTGATTTAAATGAAACATTCCTTAAAGAACATGCAAAAGTTCTTATCGCTTCTAATGCATTAGATATACTCGTTCACTATTTATAAAAAGAGGGACATCCTAATAGTCTAAGACTATAGGACATCCCTCTTTTTTATATTTTATGCTTCTTCTGTTGTTGCAAGATAATCATTGATTTTTTTGATTAATTCATCTGCATCCATACCATGTACTGCACATGCATCTTCAATAGATTCCATTTGAGCTGATGGACAGCCAAGGCAATGCATACCTGCTTGCATAAGAATAGGAATAATACCTCTATCTACTTGGATAATTTGACCAATTACCATGTCTTTTGTCACTTGTTTAGCCATTTGTATATCCTCCTTTTTTAATGTGTATTTCACTTCTATATTATAAATAGAATACTTCTATTTATCAACTTTTTAAAAAATTAATTTTGTGCTGCTGCTGTAAGTTGTGGAATGATTTGTTTCTTTCTTGAGAAAACATCTTTCAAGAAAATACTATCATCTTCTTTTGGAAGTTCAAAGGCACTCTCTACAATCCATTTTTCTGGCCCTACTGCAAATAATTCAGTACCACCAACAACTACATCTGTTACCATAAGAACTACAAGTCCTAACCCTTCTTGTTCTCTTAAGTTCTCCATTTCTGCAAGAATTTCATCTCTCATCTTATAGATGCTTTTGAAATCTCCAGTATTGATTTGGGCAACAGCTGTACTAAATTGACCCATTACAAATGGTTTGCGATCCATATCAAGTAATTCTCTTGGTGTCATACCTTCAAGAGAAGTTCCTGCTGCAATAAGGTCCATACCATATTCTTCAAGATTAACTTCTGCAATTTTTGCAAGACGTTTTGCCATTCTGATATCAGTCTCTGTACAAGTTGGTGACTTGAAGATAAGTGTATCAGAAAGAATTGCACTAAGCATAAGACCCGCAATCTCTCTAGGTGGCATAATATTGTTTTCTTCATACATTTTTGACACGATTGTAGATGTACATCCTACAGGCTCTGCTCTTAAGAACACTGGCCCTACTGTATCAATATTTGCAATACGGTGGTGATCAATAATTTCACAGATTTGTGCCTGTTCAATACCCATGGCACTTTGATCTCTCTCATTGTGGTCCACTAAAATAACAGGTTTCTTTTGAATATCTAAAATATGACGTTTAGAAATAATTCCTTTTACTTTGCCATCTTCATCCACAATCGGGAAATGTCTATGTGTTGTATTAAGCATGATTTCTTTAACTTCATCAATAGTATCTTCTGTTTGGAAGAAGATAAGATCTTGTTTACCAATTAAGTGTTTAACAGAAATACTTTGAGAAATCATTTTAATTGTTTTAAAGAATGAGTACGGTGTACAAATAATTGCACAGTTACCTTCTACTTGATGTGTAAAATCAAGTTCATCCATATCTTGATCTGTAATAATAACACAACCTGCACCTGATTTAATTGCCATATCTACAAGAGTTTTATTACTTCCTGTAATAACAATGTCTACATCTTTAAGTCTATCATCTTCTGTAATAGAAGCTGTAGTAAAGACTTCACCTTCTACATAAGGTTGTGGATAATCACCACATACGATTTTACCTTCAAGTACTGCTGCAATATTTACAAATGGTGTACGATATTTTTGAAGTACATTACCATCTGTTAAACCAATATGAGTTTTTGCAATATCTGACATAGATACTACACCAGCTAATTTATGATCTGGATAAAGTATTGGAATCATAGGTCTTCTATTCTCAGTCATAACATCCCATGCTTTTTTTACAGAATCTACTGTGTAGACAGGTGGGATAGCATAGTACTTCATATCTTTCACTTGTGGTTTAATATGCTCAATTAAAGTCGGTGCTTCTACATTAAAATAATTTAATGCAAAGTTTGTCTCTTTACTTACTTTTCCAAGTCTTACTGCTTTTACATTTTCTACACCTAATGCACGTTTAAGATGTGCATAAGCTATTGCTGAACATATAGAATCTGTATCGGGATTTCTGTGTCCAAATACATAAGTCTCTTTTCCCATAATTGTCTCCTTCATTTATTACGTACATTCACTGTCGTTTTGTACTTAATTTAGTATGTCCTTATTCTTTTTAAATCATTTACGGTTATTTATCTGCAAAAGAATAAGTGATCATAATACCTATACACATACATATTAAAGCAAAAAATCCAGTAAAGTTAAATGTAAATCCTGGATAAATAACTAAAACAGAACCTATTACAAGTCCTAATATAGCCATATAAGTTGCTTGTTGATACTTTGATAACAACACTTTTACAATCTTAATGCCCAAAATAAGTCCAATGAGTATGCCGATTGCTACTGGTATAAGAATTGCAAAGTTAAATTCTGATACAGCTGTAATAACTGATGTATACACGCCTAAAGTGAGCATGATAAAAGATCCACTAATCCCAGGAATAATCATTGAAAATGCACTAATAGCACCTGCAAATATTAACCATATAGACATTCCCAGATTTATTTCTCTTAAAATAACTTCATTAGCCTCTGCATCATTTGTCAATACCATTACGATCATCACTCCAAATGTAATAATAAATGGTATCCAGTTTTTAGAACGTATTTTTTCCCCAGCTCTTGCATGATTTATTACCATAGGAATGCTTCCTATAATAATTCCTATAAAGAGAAAATTAGTCGGCATATTGTATTTTTCAAATAAAAAAGTAATGGCATTACTAAAAACAAGAATACCTACAACTGCCCCTATCCCTATCGTTGCAAGAAATATAAGGTTTTTCTTTAAATACTCTTTTTTAAGGCTTACTGCACCTAATAATTCATCATAGATGTTAAGTACAACTGCCATAGTGCCCGCACTCACACCCGGAATAACATTAGATACACCTAAAATAATGCCATAAAAGATGTTCATAACATGCTTAATCATTTCGGACTCCTTTTAAAATATGTAGTATATACCTGTACTATTATAATGTCTCACCTTGTTTATGA
Organism: Zhenhengia sp.; assembly: GCF_046966505.1. Classification (NCBI taxonomy): domain Bacteria; kingdom Bacillati; phylum Bacillota; class Clostridia; order Lachnospirales; family Lachnospiraceae; genus Zhenhengia; species Zhenhengia sp. The sequence continues at coordinate 12,850 of NZ_JBKVCH010000009.1, read as the reverse complement.
CAATGTTTTACTTATCTATTACCTAATCCTTTCCTTATTAATGTAGTTCTCTATCAGCCTGATTTTATTTATTCTAATTAAAAACTTAAAGTTATTACAAAATTCATAATAATATTTTTTTGTATTACTATTGACGTGTATACAGTATACATTATATAATAGGAGTGTAAAGAAATTAACTAATAATTATTATCCTCTAAGTTATCAACTTTGTATCTGAGTTTATTATTAATTGGATAATAAGATGATTTTAAAAATAAAAGGAGTTGACCTTAAGATGTTTGAACAATGGAATGGTTTTATAGCAGGCGATTGGCAAAAAGAAGTTAATGTACGTGACTTCATCCAAAAGAACTACACACCATATGAAGGAGATGATTCTTTCTTAGCAGGAGCTACTGAAAGAACAACTAAATTATGGGCTGAAGTAGCTGAACTTATGAAAAAAGAACGTGAAAAAGGAATCTTAGATGTTGAAACAAAAATTCCTTCAACAATTACTTCTCACGGTCCTGGCTACTTAGATAAAGATTTAGAACAAATCGTAGGTTTCCAATCAGATGCACCTTTAAAAAGAAATATCATGCCAAACGGTGGTATGCGTACTGTAAAAAATGCTCTTGAAGCATACGGATATGAATTAGATAAAGAAACACAAGAAATCTTTACTAAATACCGTAAAACACATAACGATGGTGTATTCTCTGCATATACAACAGATATCAAAAAAGCTAGACACTCAGGTGTTATCACAGGTCTTCCAGATGCTTATGGCCGTGGTCGTATCATCGGTGACTATCGTCGTGTTGCATTATACGGTGTAGATAGATTAATCGCTGATAAAGAAGCTCAAAAACTTACACTTGAAGTTCCAAGCATGACAGAAGATATTATCAGACTTCGTGAAGAAATCACAGAACAAATCGGCGCTTTAAAAGAACTTAAAGTAATGGCTGCAAACTATGGTTTCGATATCTCTGCTCCAGCTCAAACAGCTAAAGAAGCTGTTCAATGGACATACTTTGCATACCTTGGTGCTATTAAAGAACAAGATGGTGCTGCTATGTCACTTGGTCGTACATCTACATTCCTTGATATCTACATGGAAAGAGACCTTAAAGCTGGTATCATCACAGAAGAAGAAGCTCAAGAATTAATGGACCACTTCGTAATGAAATTACGTATGGTACGTTTCCTTCGTACTCCAGCATACAATGATTTATTCTCAGGAGACCCAACATGGGTAACAGAATCAATCGGTGGTATGGGACTTGATGGACGTACACTTGTTACTAAAAACAGCTTCCGTGTACTTCACACATTAATCAACTTAGGACCAGCTCCAGAACCAAACTTAACAGTACTTTGGTCTAAAAACTTCCCACAAGGATTCAAAGACTTCTGTGCTAAAGTTTCTATCCAAACAAGCTCAATCCAATACGAAAACGATGATCTTATGAGAGCTTACTGGGGTGATGACTACGGTATCGCATGTTGCGTATCTGCAATGAGAATTGGTAAACAAATGCAATTCTTCGGTGCTCGTGCTAACCTTGCTAAAGCATTACTTTACGCTATCAACGGTGGTAAAGATGAAAAATCAGGTGAACAAGTTGCTCCACAATTTGCTCCTGTTACTACAGAATACCTTGACTTCGATGACGTTTGGGCTAAATACGATACAATGATGGATTGGTTAGCTGAAACATACGTAAATGCATTAAATATCATCCACTACATGCATGATAAATACTGCTACGAAAAACTCGAAATGGCTCTTCATGATAAAGAAATCCTTCGTACTTTCGCAACAGGTATCGCTGGTCTTTCAGTAGCAGCTGACTCATTATCAGCTATTAAATATGCTAAAGTTAAACCAATCAGAAATGAAGATGGTCTTGTAGTTGACTACGATATCGAAGGTGAATACCCAGCATACGGTAACAACGATGATAGAGTTGACCAAATTGCTGTTAAATTAACAGAAACATTCATGAACAAAATTAGAAAACATAAAACATACAGAAACTCTTACCCAACTATGTCTATCTTAACAATCACATCAAACGTAGTATATGGTAAGAAAACAGGTAACACTCCAGACGGACGTAAAGCTGGCGAACCATTTGCACCAGGTGCTAACCCAATGCATGGTAGAGATACAAAAGGTGCTATCGCATCTCTTGCATCAGTTGCTAAACTTCCATACCAACACGCTGAAGATGGTATCTCATACACATTCTCAATCGTTCCAGGTGCTCTTGGTAAATCAGCAGATGAACGTATCAGCAACCTTGTAGGTATGTTAGATGGTTATTTCGTACAAGATGGTCACCACTTAAACATCAACGTATTTGACCGTGAAACATTACTTGATGCTATGGATCACCCAGAAAAATATCCACAGCTTACAATCCGTGTTTCTGGATACGCTGTAAACTTCATTCGTCTTACAAGAGAACAACAATTAGACGTTATCAATAGAACATTCCACGAAAAATTCTAATTTATTAAATCTTTATGAGGTTAAGAGGATAAGTGTGTATCCTCTTAACCATTACATTACAGGAGGTATAAGGCATGATAGGTAGAATTCACTCAGTAGAAACCTGCGGTACTGTAGACGGGCCTGGGATTCGTTACATCTTATTTACACAAGGTTGCCCCCTGCGTTGTAAATACTGTCACAATCCAGATACTTGGAAAATGAATGATGGGAGAGAAGAAGATACCAACACTCTTATTCAAGATATCAGAAAATATAAATCATTTATGACTTGCTCAGGTGGCGGTCTCACTATAAGTGGTGGAGAACCTCTTCTTCAACCTGACTTTGTCAAAGATATGTTTATAAAATGCAAAGAAGAAGGCATTCATACCTGTCTTGATACTTCAGGTTTTGTTAGCATTGAAAAAGCTGACCCTGTTCTTGATTATACTGACCTAGTTTTACTTGATATTAAGTCTTATAATCCTACTGTATTTAAAGATTTAACAGGTGTTCCTTTAGATCCAACATTAGCATTTGCTAAACATCTAAAAGAACGTAATATTCCAGTATGGATTCGTTATGTTTATGTTCCAGGCTTAACGGATGATAAAAAAGATATTGAAGACTTAGCACAGTTTTTAACTACTCTTCCAAACGTACAGAGAGTAGATTTACTTCCATTCCATAAAATGGGCGAGTTCAAATGGGAACAACTCGGTTATGAGTATTCTCTCTTCGATACTGAACAACCTTCTAAATCAGAAGTTGAAGAAGTTAAAGAGATTTTTAAGAAATATAACTTACCGATTTATGCATAAATCACAATTCCTTTAAAATATAAAAAGAGCATGTAGCTGCCCCTACATGCTCTTTTCTTCTATTTCTTCTGTTTTATTTTTGTCTTTAAATAATTTCTTCCATAAAGATGGTTTCTGTGTATTTTGTTCTAATAAAGCAATCTCTTTTCGCATTTTCTGCATCTCTCGCATGGTTTCATCCATCTTCTTATAATACTCTTCATTCTTTTGTTGCTGACTTACCTCTAATTCTGATAGTTTCTTATCCATCATAATATCCATTTCTTGTGTCAATTCCTCATGCAGCTGCCTCTTGTTTTCTTCTCCATACTCTACTAAGGTTTGTTTAAGCATTTCTTTGATAATCATCGTAAACTGCTTTACTTTCTGATCATCTTTATCTCCAATATCTATGTCCTCTCCTACTAATGGAATAACCTTAGCATTTGTAGCACTTACTTGTGTAAGTGATTCTAATCCTTCCTGATCTAATGTATGTATGACGTTACGTATGCCCTTAAGCTCTAATCCCTGTTCTCTCAACTCTTTAATCTGCTGTAGTATTGTAATATCTTTTTGCGTATAGATACGATGCCCTTGGCTATTTCTATGTATTTGAAGCTCTAGTTCTTTCTCATAATATCTTAGAACATAAGCTTCAATATCTAAAATAGTGGCCACTTCTTTAATCGTATAAACTTTTTCGTTCACTGATTTGCCCCCTATCTTTTGTATAAAAACCCTTTTCCTCAATTATACCATATTTTTCCATACTTTCAATAATATTATTTATTCTCTTCACAACATCTTTTTATAGTCTCTTTATAATAATTATATAGTTTGAAAATCAAATTATTTGTTAATCAAAACTTATTCCACGAGGTGTTATATGTCAATATCAAAACTTATTATAGGTCATTTAAGACCAAAATTCCCAGTTATCCAAGGTGGTATGGGAGTAGGCGTATCTTTAAGTTCATTAGCTGGAAGTGTAGCAAAATGTGGTGGTATAGGAATCATTTCAGGCGCACAAATTGGTTATAGAGAAAAAGACTTTATTAAGAATACACTTGAAGCAAATTTACGTGCTCTTGCAGATGAAATTCATAAAGCACGTTTAAAAGCACCAGAAGGTATTATTGGCGTTAATTTAATGGTTGCCATGAAACACTATGGTGAATATGTAAAAAAGGCTGTAGAATCTAAAATTGATCTTATTATTTCAGGTGCAGGGCTTCCTTTAGATCTCCCACTTTATACAAAAGGTTCTAGTACTCAAATCGTCCCTATTGTATCTTCTGGTAAGGCTGCTAATATCATCTGTAAGCACTGGGATAGGAAGTACCAATGTACACCTGATGCTATTGTAGTAGAAGGCCCTCTTGCTGGCGGTCATTTAGGTTTCCATGCTGATGTACTTGATAATCCTCCTGTACTTATGGATCTTGTTAAAGAAGTTAAGGCTGTAGCCCTAGAATATGGTCAAAAATATAATAAATCTATTCCTGTTATTGCTGCTGGTGGTATTTATACTGGTAAAGATGTGGCATGCGCACTAAAAGAAGGTGCCGATGGCGTACAAATGGCAACACGCTTTGTAACAACTCATGAATGTGATGCCGATTTAGCCTTTAAAGAAGCTTATATTCACTCTACAGAAGATAGCATAGGTATTATTAAAAGTCCTGTAGGTATGCCAGGACGTGCCATTTTAAATGATTTTATCACTAACCCCCGTGGCAATAAAGCTTGCTTCTTCCACTGTCTTCATAAGTGTGGTGTGACAGATATTCCTTATTGTATTTCCAGTGCCCTTATTCATGCCGTTAATGGTGATACAGAGAATGCACTGCTATTCTGCGGCAGTAATGCTTATAAAGCTACTCACATTGAGCATGTAGAAGATATCTTTGCAGAAATCCATAGTACCTTAGCCAAAGCATAGTCATTTATAGAACCGATATACTATAATTACTTATCTCGTATCTAATAGGACACTCATAACATAAAAAGAGGTATGACTCATGTTCATACCTCTTTTACTATTCTCTATCTTTATTAACGAATTTTGTATATTGTCCAAGCCATACCAGTTCTACTGTACCTGTTGGACCATTTCTTTGTTTTGCAATAATAACTTCACCAATGTTCTTCTTATCTGAATCTGGGTGATAATACTCATCTCTGTATAAGAACATAACAACGTCAGCATCCTGCTCGATAGCTCCAGATTCCCTAAGGTCTGATAACATAGGTCTATGGTCTGCACGGGCTTCACACGCACGAGAGAGCTGTGATAAAGCAATTACAGGTGCCTGCATCTCTCTAGCAAGTGCTTTTAAAGAACGTGAAATCTCTGAGATTTCCTGCTGCCTTGAATCTGATTTTGAACTACCTGTCATAAGCTGCAAGTAGTCAATCATAATAAGATCAAGTCCTTTTTCAAGTTTCAGCCTACGACACTTAGCACGCATTTCCATAACAGAGATACCAGGTGTATCATCTATAAAGACATCTGCAGCACTTAGATTAGGGATAGCCATAGCAATACGATCCCAATCTTCTGGCTCTAAGTTACCTGTACGTACTTTCTGTGCATCTACTAATGCTTCTGCGCATAGCATACGGTTTACGAGCTGGTCTTTTGCCATTTCCAGACTGAATACAGCTACTTTTTTCTTATGCTTTATAGCTGCAGTTTGAATAATGTTCAATGAGAAAGCTGTCTTGCCCATAGAAGGCCTAGCAGCAACTAGAATGAGGTCAGAAGGTTGCATCCCTGCTGTTTTATAGTCTAAGTCAATAAACCCAGTAGGTACACCTGTAATACCGCCTTTTGTAATATGTGCCTGTTCTATTTTATCAATAGAAGTAACAACAATTTCATTAATATGTGAGAAATCTTCTGTCTGGACATTTTGAGTAATATCAAAAATTTGCTTTTCTGCAAATCCCATAATATCATGAAGTCCCTCTTCGCCTTCATAGCTTTTTGCACTAATATCTTGACTGGCTTTAATAAGCTTTCTAAGCATTGATTTCTCTTGTACAATCTTTGCATATTCCTTAATATGTGCAGAAGTTGGAACGATGGTTGCAAGCTCTGCTAAATAGCTAATGCCACCAACCTGTTCTAAAACCCCTTTTTCAGATAACCTATTTTGAATCGTAACAAGGTCTACAGGACTATTAGAAGTATAAAGCTCCATAATAGCACTATAAATTTCTTGATGATCCGGTCTATAAAAATCCTTTGGCTTTAAAGTTTCAGTAGCTACTATAAGTGCTTCATGATCCATAATAATGGCGCCGATTACGGATTGCTCTGCTTCAATATTATGTGGAGGAATACGCATTATTTGTGACTCATCCATAGACGTTCCCCTCTTCCTTATTATGAATTATTTTGATTCAACTGTGCAAACAGTAACTTCTGCTGTTACTTTTGGATGTAGTTTAACCTCTACTGTTTTTGTTCCTACTGCTTTAATAGGCTGAGCAAGATTGATTTTTTTCTTATCTACTTTAACACCAAAAGCAACTTGAATACTTTCTGCAATCTCTTTTGTTGTTACAGAACCAAATACGCGTCCGCCTTCACCTGTTTTAATAGGAATGCTTACTTTTTTCTCATGAATTAATGCTTTTGTTTCATTAGCTGCATCTAATTCTTGTTGTTTTTTCTTATCTTCAGAACGTTGCTCTACTTTTCTTTGATTAAGATTAACTGCATTCGCTTCTACTGCTAAACCTTTTGGGAAAAGGGCATTTCTAGCATATCCATCTTTAACTTCTAAAACATCACCTTTTTTACCTACTTTTTTTACATCTTGTGTTAAAATAACTTTCATTCTATTCACCTTCCTGTTTATAATCATTAATTGCTTCTCTAAGTTTTACTTTCATATCTTCAACTGTTGTATCTTTAAGCTGGGCACCTGCAATATTCTTATGCCCACCTCCACCTAGCATCTCCATAATACGTTGAACATTCATATCACCTAGAGCTCTTGCACTAACTTGTAAATCAGGGCCATTAACTGTAATAACAAATGTAGTCTGTATACCCTTAATAGTAAGCAGTTCATCAGCAATTTGAGCTGCTATAATATTAGAATGCATATGATTGTTAGTTACAACAGCCACAGCAATATCTTCATCCCATATTTCAGCATCTTTAATCGTTGTTGCTTTAATCTTATACGTTTCCATATCATTTTGAAATAACATACGTACCCTTGTGCTATCTGCACCAGCCCTTCTGAGGAAGGCTGCCGCCTCAAAAGTCCTTACCCCTGCTTTAAAAGCAAAGTTTTTAGTATCTACTGTAATTCCTGCAAGAAGTGCATCTGCTTCTATCTGAGTAAGTTTTACTTTATCTGCAAGATAGATAAGAATCTCTGAAATCATTTCACTTGTTGAAGAGATAAACGGTTCAATATAAGTAAGTACTGCATTCTCAATGTAATCTGTACTTAATCTATGGTGATCAAATACAACTATATTATCTGTCTTATCTAAAAGCGCTGGGTACTCTAAATAACTCTTTCTATGAACATCTACAAGGACAACTAATGTCTGTTTAGTAAGTTCTTGGTCTGCTCTTTCTTGTGAAATAAATAAATCTTGATACTCTGGCAATTCTATAATTCTATTATAAAGTTCCTGTACTGCAAAGGTAGAGTCCTGTAAAATAATATGGGCTTTCTTACCCATAATGGTAGCAGCTCTATAAACACCCATAGCCGCCCCTAAACAGTCCATATCAATATTCTGATGCCCCATAATAAGAACTTTATCAGCCTCATGTAATAGCTCTTTAAAAGCATAAGCTTTAATTCTTACTTTTACACGTGTACTCTTCTCAACCTCTTTAGTTTTACCACCATAAAACGTATATTTATCATTTTTCTTAATAATCGCTTGATCCCCACCACGACCTAATGCAAGGTCAAAAGCAGCTCTAGCGTCTTCTTTAGAACCAATAAGGGAGTCAAAATTACGCCCTATACCAATGCTTACAGTAACAGGTAAATCATTACCTACCTGAATATGTCTAAGCTCATCTAAAATATCAAATTTACGATTTTGCATCTTTTCTAGATTTTCTTGAGTAAAGAAAATCATATAACGATCTCTATCAAATTTACAAACTGCTACATCATTATTTTTAAACCATATATTAATCTTTCTATCAATGATAGCTCCTAACATAGGTCTTCTAACTTCTTCTATGCTTTGCATAATCTCTTCGTAATTATCAATATAGATATAACCTACCATGCACCTTTGCTTCTTAACTTGTTCTTCTAACTCTTTTTGAGTTGTTGTATCAATAAAGTATAATACATATTGGAAGTTAGAAGCATTTTCTACATCTATAACTTTATTACAGATCATATGATAATGCTGCTCGTTTTTTAAGATATCTCGCTCATAGAGCTCTGTTTCTTTTGGTAAGTTCTCCATTTGAAAATCTGGAAATATAGCACGTATATTCTTATCTATATCTTCTTCCTCATCTAATATACTTCTGAAAGATTCATTACTCCATACAATGGTTCCAATTTTATCAATAACAACAATAGGAATAGGCGAATCTATAAACATATCTTTTTTGATTTTACCTAAAGCATTAACTTGATCTAATATTTCAGCTTGCATATGCGACTTTAAACGTTTTTCTAACATAAAACTATATGCAAGCATACCTACAAAAATTAAAGCTTCAAAAATACCAAAAAAGGTGTTAAAGTAAATCCCTATTATCCCTTGTATTATTCCAAATACAAAACACACCTGAGCAAAGCGTATTATATAGGCCATATAACCTAATGGATTTTTTTTCTTTGTACTCATAGTTCCTACCTTCCCTAGCTAAACAATAATATCAACTTTTCTAAAATTAAATAAAGTATCTCCAAGTCCAATAATCATCATTATGAATGGTGTAGTCCAAAACATCATTAAACTGAGTACAATACTGATCACTTTAAGGCCTGAGCTCCATTTACTTTTTCTAATAATCATAATCAGCGCTACAATCCCTATAAGCTGTAATAAATAGCTTATAAAATAGTAAAGATTAATGCCAAGTGCTGTAAGTGAGTCATTTCCTCCTGAACTAAATTGAATAATAAATCCTGCAATTAAAAATAGCCCTGCCATCCATTTAGAAAACTTAAAATTTACAAGTTGTGTAAGAGATGCCATACGCCACTTTTTCATTCTTCCAATTAGAGTAATGATTGCTGTACTTAATAACCCTATAACAATACCTGCTTCTAATAACATGGCAGGATAGGTGTATTTAAATAAAGAAATAATCTTTGGAAGTTGCTCTTTAATAACCTTGATTTGCACTGCCATTTGTTCAGACATATTAGTCATCTGACTCATTTCTTCTATCATTTTGATATATTCTACTTTAAAGGCGTCTAACAAGGCATTATACATTGCTATATAATCGATTTGTAAATACTTCATGGCTATAATATAAATATAGAATAACCCAACTGTCCCTATGCCTGTATACATAGCAACATGAGGTACAGAATACTGTTTTCTATAACATGCTACTAATATATGCGCAGGGATCGCCACACTAATCAGATATAATAATGCCTCATCAAATCGCATAGTCATACCAAAAATAAGTATACTAATCACCATATGCATTATTATATCTCTTGTATAGTTTCTTTTGCTACTCATTAAATAGATAGCCATAGGGGCCATTAATAAAGGTACTAAAAAGATAAGTGTACTAGAATATATGCCTATAATCCCTAATGCAATATATAAAAGGCTTATCATCAATAACTTTACATACTGTCTTATATCTTGATTCATAGCTTTTTAATCCTCCTCAATGAGTCCTCTCTATTATATCATAATTTAGAGATTATATATAGTCCCCCACTATAGGCACCTCCCTACCACCTTATATATAAAAAAAAGCACTGCTAAAAGCAGTGCGTGTGCATATTGTGTGTGCGCTTATTTGTCTCTCTATATAGTGCTGAATTGAATTTAATAATTCTTAATTAGTCTTGAGTGTATGGTAAAAGTGCTATATGTCTTGCACGTTTGATAGCAACTGTAAGTTTGCGTTGTGCTTTAGCAGAGTTACCTGTAATTCTTCTAGGAAGAATTTTACCTCTTTCAGAGATAAACTTTTTAAGTGTGTTAATATCTTTGTAGTTGATTTTTTTGATGTTATCACCTGCAAATTGATTAACTTTACGTCTTCTACGGTTACGTCTTTTTTGCATTGCCATGGTATTTTCCCTCCTTTTAAGTGATTTAGAATGGTAAATCGTCGTCTTCTTCCATAGTAGTTGGCATAAAACCATCTACTGGACCAGTTGAAGGATTAGTTGAGGCAGGGGACATACTTTCAAGTGGGCTATTTGTCATAACACCTCTTGATTCGGCTGAAGATTTACTTTCTGCAAAATGTTGCTCTTCTACAACAATCTCAATTGATGTATGTTTCACTCTTTGTTGGTCTTCCCAACTATTAGTTTGGAGTCTACCTACGACTGCAACCATTTGTCCTTTTCTAAAGAACTTTTCTGCAAATTCTCCGGCTTTCCCAAAAGCAACTATATTAAAGAAGTCCACATCTGGTTCTCCCTGTTTTGCAAATTGTTTTCTAACAGCTAGTCCATATCTTGCAACTGCAACTGGATTGGCAGATTGTGAATAACGTACTTCTGGATCACGTGTTAAACGTCCCATTAGGATAACTTTATTCATATCATAACCTCCTTCTTACGGTTATTATTATTTTTCGTCAAGACGTACGATTAAGTAACGAAGAACAGTTTCTGTGATACGAAGTCTGCTTTCAAGTTCTGCTGGAGTTGATGTCTCAGCATTGAATTGAATGAAGTAGTAGAAACCTTCTTTTTGTTTGTTGATTTCATAAGCAAGTTTTCTTTTGCCCCAATCATCAACGTTAGTAACTTCACCACCGAAACGAGCGATTAATTCTTTCACTTTTTCAAGGTTAGCTACTTTTTCTTCTTCACTTAAAGTTGAGATAAATACTAGTGATAATTCGTAGTTTTTCATCTTGGCACCTCCTTTTGGACTTTGGCCCTACATCTTGTGTAGAGCAAGGATTACATTACAGTTTACTATCTTATCATAAACAGGTAATGAATACAAGCTTTTTAATGAAAAACATGCTGGATAATGTTGCTTTTAAGCTTCAGAATCTGCATGTTTTAAAACTTTTTTTACATTTTTTTCAAACTTGTCACGTGGTAACATAATAATATGTTGGCATTGTTGGCAGCGCAGTTTGAAGTCCGCCCCCACTCTTAGGACTTCCCAGGCATTAGTCCCACAAGGGTGCGGCTTCTTCATCTGCACTACATCTCCAACTTGATAGTTCACTTCTTTACCCTCCTTTGATTAATTACCATTTTTAATTCTTATTATACATGATTTTTCAAGAATTATAAATTAAATCCTTTGATAATGGAAAAAAGAAATTTTCGATATATTATCTTTTACATTCCTATCTTTGAATTTCTTTATATATTTATTAACTAGTGGAATATATTGAATATCATGTAATGTAACTGTCTTAGTTAATATGCATCCAATACTATAAATTAAAACTGCTACTGGTACTCTAATTCATGTCCATTTTATCACACTATGTGTAACCCTTATAAACCTTTTATATAGGAAGAAACTCATTACACCCATACCTATTGAAACAATCATAGGTTTTGTGATTACTTATTTCCATTCTATCTTAACCTTCAACAGCCTTTTGATGGCTATTAAATTATATTGAGAAAACATTATCTTATATATAATAACTATCGTCATAATCCCTGCTATAGCTTCTATACCTGCCCCTAATGTACTCCATTTACCTTCTCTTCCATCTGTTGGTCTCTATTCCAATTATATCTTCTTTCAAATTCTATCTATCGATTATAATACGGCCATTTTTAAATATCTAGGTAATATAATTTTCTACATACAAAAAAACAGCTTAGATATTATCTAAGCTGTTTTTAAAAGGCGGCAACCAGATTTGAACTGGTGATGAAGGTGTTGCAGACCTCTGCCTTACCACTTGGCTATGCCGCCATATGAATTTGGCAACCACTTACTCTCCCGGGCCGTCTCCAGCCAAGTACCATCAGCCGACTTAGTCTTAACCTACGTGTTCGGTATGGGAACGGGTGTTTCCCTAAGTCGCATCGTCACCAAAAATGACCCATAGGAGAATCGAACTCCTGTTACCGCCGTGAAAGGGCGGTGTCTTAACCGCTTGACCAATGGGCCTTATAAACTCCCCGAGTAGGGTTCGAACCTACGACCCTTCGGTTAACAGCCGAATGCTCTGCCGCTGAGCTATCGAGGAATATTTGTGTAAGAGACCTATTAATTAATTGGTTACTCTTACAGTATATGCTTTAAATTTTTATTTATGCATATACTTTTAAAACTAAACATAATCTTTTCAAGTTAACCTTATTTTAGGTCAAACCCTCGAACCGTTAGTATTGGTCAGCTACACATGTTACCATGC
>NZ_JBKVCH010000008.1:0-179905 GCF_046966505.1 Zhenhengia sp. | reverse complement strand
TAATTATCTCATTAATAAGGAAGTATGGAAATATACTCAGTTATTAACCGCTTACGGATAAACAGATGCAAGTGCACGATGCTGCCAGTCTTCAATTACAGGTAAAAGTTTATCTGTTACATCGGATACAAAGCCCTCACTTACTTCATGTAGATTTTCAAGCTGTTCTGACCCATTTTTTTGAAAATTTACGTTTAAATCAGACCCAGGTCTTATAACTAGTAAATCTAGATATTTATATTTAAAGTTGACCCACCCTAGATTTACACCTAAAATTGACCCACTTCCTTACAATGTTTTTATATCATATCCTTGCTCTTTGAGATAAGAAAGGTTAATACTTACTTGTTTAGTATGTCTATCAAACTGGATAAAAGTATTATATTCTAGCAGTCTTTCCTTAATAAGATCTTGCAGTAAGGCCTCTAGTCCGTTTAATGATTTAGTGCTTAGGGAGGTACCTGATAGAGATACCTTCCTTTGCAAAGTTAATTCTTCTAGACTTAGAAACTCACATCTCTGATTTTCTACTAACTCATATTTCTTTAATGTTCTATTATAAGTATATTTTCCTTCTCTATAGACTCTATTTTTGAAAGCTTGATAATTCATTCCATACTTTTGAGTAACTATTTGAGCAGCGTGTTCATGACCTTTTGTATTAATGATAGTTATAACTTCATCTATTTCTTGTTCCTTCATCTTATATTTACCCATTTGTATCACCTTTTATTTTTGTCCTTTACTCTATAACTATCACCTGTTATACTAATAACGTGCGAATGATGTAAGAGTCTATCTAGTATAGCCGTAGCGGCTACTTGGCTTGTAAATACTTCATTCCATCTTTTAAATGGAAGATTAGTTGTTATAACGAGAGACTTCTTTTCATATCTTTGCCGGATAAGTTGAAAGAATAGGCTCTCTTTTTCTTTGTCCATATTTATATAACCTAGCTCATCTATAATGAGCAAATCTATTTTATAGAGCTTCTTAAATTCCCTCTCTATATTTCCCTCATCTAATGCTTTAATAAGCTTATCCATTAACTCAGCAGCATTAATAAAAAGAACTTTAAATCCTTCTTTGCAAGCATTGATGCCTAATGCAGTAGCAATATGACTTTTCCCTACACCTGGTGGTCCTATAAGAATAACATTCTGTGTATGATACATAAAATCTAGTGTTTCTAGACTTTTCAATTTTTGAGTATATCTATGATCATGGAAAGTGTAATCATAGTTTTCAAATGTTTGGTATCTTTCAAAACCTGCATTTTCTATATTTCTATTTACTAATCTTGTCTTTTTTCCTAGCTCTTCTAATTGTATTAGATTGAGTAAAAACTCTTTATAACTAAGATTGTTTTTAATGGCTTTTTGAATCTCTTCTTCATAATTTGCTTGTATATCTATCAATTTAAAAGTTTTTAGCATTTCTTGTATGTAGGTATCTGTATCATTAAATTTATGGGAGGACTTCATAGGCTGTTCCTCCATCATCGTAATAATCTAACGATCTAATTAATGTACTTTCTGAGGTTATTAATTGCTTTGGTTCTAAGATGATTTCAAGGTACTTATCTTTTAAAACACTTTTAATCTCATCAATACTGTATAGCTCATGAGCAATACAATAATCCAAGACCTTTTCAATATGTTCTAGAGGGTATAATTCCAATAGACTCAGGATTCTCCTCGCATGATAAGTCGGTTGATCAAGCTTCTTTGCAGAAGCCACTAAATATTGTTCTCCATTGCTGAAAGTAGATATCATAAGCCTCTTAATCTCAGGAATAGATTTGCTCACTTTAGTTCTAATAACATCATAATGTTCTTCGAGTTTATTCACTAAAGAATCATCAACGGTTAAATCATAAGTTGCAATAACAGACTTAGTGCCATTAAAGATTTCTATTAAATAACCATAAGATACTTTATAACTTACTGTTTGCTCTACAAAACTTACAGGAACACTATATTTTTTACCCTTTATCATTACTAGACTATCTAAGCTAACTTTTCGAAATTCAAGTTTTTCATTATAATATCTATTTCTGGGAAGAGGAAGAAGGGATGGCTTTTCTTCTTGATAAGCTTCTTTTGGAATACGTTTAGTTGTAGTATGCAACTTATTATTCCAGCTCTCAATAAACTTATCCAATCTCTGATTAAGATCTGTCATACTTTCAAAAGTATTTCCTTTTATAAAGTGCTCCTCAAGATAATTAAAAGGACGTTCTACCTTACCTTTTGTTCTTGCTCTATAGGGTTGGCAAGCATTAAGTTCTACTCCTAAATGGGCTGCTAGAATTAATGATTCTCTGGTATACTTAGGTTCTTTACCTTCTAAGTGCTCTATAATAAGTGCTTTAGGGTTATCAACTATGAGTTCAATAGTTACTCCATCTAACTTGAAATATAAATCTTCGATTGCCTTATGAACAGCATCTGCATCCATTCTCAAAGAACATACCATAGCTTTATATCTGCTATATGAAAGTACCATTGCAAAACAATAGACTGTTACATAAGTTCCATTTACCAGTAGTTTATAATGGGCCCAGTCGAACTGAGCTTGATCTCCAGGGGGTGTTTCAAACCTCACTGTTGCTTTGGTGGAAATTTTTCTTTTTTGCTGCTGAAGAGTAGAGAGATATCTATAAACAGGTCCAATGCTGCCATCATATCCTATTTTCAATAACTCTTCATAAATTCTAGTCCCTATAAAATTATAACTAGGATCTAGGTACCAAGTTTTAATCTGTTCTTTATAGGCCTCCACCTTTGAAGGATAGATTTTTCTTTGATAAGTAGGCCTAGTAGGGGATCTAAGAAGTTTCTTTACCGTATTCTTAGACATTTTTAGTTCTCTAGCAATTCCACGGATACTCATTCCTTTTTTATGGAGTTGCCTAACTGTAATCCATTCATCCACGTCTTTCACCACTTTCGTCTCCTTTACGTTATGATTAGTCACGTAAAGGGTATAGGATTTTTGAACATGGGTCAAATTTAAATGTGAATGCTGGGTCAGATTTAATTATAAATCAACACTTCAAAGCCATAAATATCTTCTATTTGCTCTGAAATTTGCCTTGTTGTAAGCCCTTTGGCATACATAGTAATAATCTTTTCATCTATCTGTGAAATATCCTTTTGTCTCTTGCGAACAATCTGTGGTTCAAATGAACTTTCACGGTCTTGAGGTACTTCAAGTTGTACTTCACCATAATGACTCCTAACCACCTTAGGTTTATAGCCATTACGTGAGTTGGTATTATTAGAACGTTGATGAGCTTCATAACCTAGATGATGATCCATTTCCGTTTCCATCATTTCTTTAATCGTACCACCCAGTAAATCTTTAAGTGCTTCTTGAATGTCTTCTGCACTTTGAATATCATACTCATTAATTAATGCTGAAATAATATTTTTCTTACCTTCACTTAAACCTTCTCTTTTTCTTCGTCCCATAAAAACAGCCTCCTATGAATTTATTTTATCATAGAAAGCTGTACGAGAATTTAAATTTACAGAGTTTTCTTCACACTCTCAGAAGAAGTAAATTGTTATTTCTCCTTTGACAAGTTTTCATCAATAAGTGAGATACCTTTTATAATACCAGATGTTATTTATACCCAGTTTACATCACATCTTTTTATAATTGCTGGATTCCCTACGATTAATGAGTTAGAATTAATTATAGTATTTACAACTGAATTTGCACCTACTATACAATTATCTCCTATTGTACTCCCTTTTAGTATTGTAGCATTAGCCCCTATCCATACATGCTTCCCTATTTTTACACTCCTATACTTATCTTTTTTAGCTCCATTCGATATAATATAATGCTCATCTGTATCCATAATATTTACGCCCCATGAAATTGCACAGTTTTCCCCAATTTCTATGTATTTTCTACATTGTATTCTTGAATGCTCATTAATATATGTTCCATCTCCAATATGAAGTTCGGCATCTTTTCCTATTAATATTTTACTTCCAGTACATAAATTAACTTTACCAAATACATTTAGTGTTCCACTTTCATAAATATCCAAAATCATCTTTTGTGGAAGCGAATAATATACCCCTATTATTAAAGTTGCCCCTTTTTGAATATTTATTTTTCCTTTTTGCCTAATTTTAATTTTTGCATTTTTACCTATAATAATCTTCCCCCTATACCTAATAGAATAGATTAATGTTCTAATTATAGATATCTTAGGTAAGATATTGATAATTTCTTTTATCATCTCAGGAGAATCCTCCTTTTTAATTTATGAAAATTAGTAATTAACCAGCTCTAACTATTATATCTTTAAATTGGATTTTATACTTTTTATCTTCTTAATAACTTGTGCAATCTTTCAAATATACCTATTTTTTTTAACAGTAAAATTACATTAGTTTTTATTTTTACCTTCAAACTAGTCCTTGCATATTTTTTTATTATATACTCAAACCCTTTAGAGTGATAATCTTCCCAGAACGTTTTCCTATTTAAATACTGTTCACTCGGGTACTGTAATTGAGGTTGTGTACAATCTTTTTTATTACTTTTCTTATAGAATATCCCATCTTGAATTTCTTTAAACAAACCTTGTCCCTTATGTGTATTAACTAATACTAATGAAACACCTTTATTATCATTAAACTCAGGCATACATTTATCTATCCCCCAGAAATCCGCAATAGTAATATCAGCAGACCTTTGAAAGTTAGTATATTTACAACTATGACATGCTGGTCTTAACATACTATGTAGATAAAACAAATTGGTATATAAATTACTCTTATACTTTTTGTCATTTATAATAACTGTTTCAAAATGAGTATTCCATCCATATTCTTTATCACGGAAATCAACTTTGCTAATTTTACCTTTGTATTTCTTCTCACAAAAATCTATATATTCTTTCCACATTAGAGGGCTCGGTACTCCATGACATACTAAATCGATGGTAATTAATTTATCTGTATTTAGTCTATTTCCTAAGAAGCCAAATAGCCCTGCTACTTGACAAGGTGTTCCTGAAAACAATACATATCTATCTTGTAACAAATCTGTTTGCACATCAGCATATATTTGTTTTAAATCACTTTGAACATACTTCGATCCCTGAAGTTCTCTTATTCCTTCTTTATTTTCAACTTTCTTGTGACATACAACAAATTTCCCCTCATATCCTACTCCATATATCGCTCCATTATTTTCAATAATAGTATTTGCAATAGCCACAAATATTCCTCCTGAGCGACTATGCATTCTGGTATTCATATCTTTATTTTTTACAGCATATATGATTGGTTCCTGAAAATTATTTGATGTATCATATCCATTTTGGAAACTACATACTTTTTTACATAAACCACATTCAATACACTTATTAATATCAATACTAGGATACAAAAAACCTTCTTCATCAGCCTGCATGGTTATTGCTGCTTTAGGACAAATGTTCATACATGCTGTACATCCACAGCAATTCTTTTTATCTGTAAACAATGTTATCATTTTTTCTTACCAACCATTCCTTTTGCTCTTCTTAATACATTCTGAATTTCAGTTGTTTCAAATATAAGCCCTATAACTGACACTATCATAACCGCATAAATGCCTACTCCACAAGCATATATAGCCCATGCTAAAATATTCTCTGCCTCTATATTAATAAATAAAAATGGTAGCCATACTATCATAATACTCACAAAAACCCTAATTATTCTATACATTGTATCTTTAACACGCAGTTTTGTTATATTCTTAGGCACAAAAATCAATAGATCAATAGCTCTATATAAATTAGAAAATATAGAGCCTACAAGTACGCCTGAAATTCCCATAAAAGGTGCTAAGATTGCACCTAGTACAACAGCAATTATTCCCTGTATACCCGTTTGCCATTTGGTTTCTTTATACATTCCCGCAGCTATAACTAGCATTCCTTGAGGTGTCTTAATGTTATATAATAATCCATTAAGAACAAACAAAAACCCTAAAAACGGGATATTGTAATTAATGTCATCAATACCTTCTGTATATATCCTAACAAAAGTCATTATAGTTAAGAAGGTTATACTATATATAACAGTAATTAAACTATAATATATAAATTCAAATTCCTTATAAGCTTTTTGTAATATTTTAATTTCATTTCTAGCAATTATATCACCAAATGATGCAGATAATCCTGTAACGAAAATTCCTAAAATCCCGTTTATACCAGTCATCACCATATTAAATATAGTATATACACTAACTACTTTAAGGTCTTTTAGAATGAGTGTAATTAATACAACCGGTGCCCCTGTATGGATCGCTCCTAGTATCTGTAAAAATAAAGCGTCCCACCTTTTATTTAAAGCTTTTGTATTAGGTACTTCTTTATAATTCAAATATGTATACTTTCTCTTACAATATATCATGAGTATTATTGATCTTAAAAACATAGACAATAGTGCTACTAATCTTAATATCACTATATCTACTCTATAACTTGCTAAAACAACTATAATAATTGTATTAATAATAATATGAATAGTAGATGCTATAGAAATTACATATGTCTTCTGATCAGCTGAAAGTAATACACGATATTTTGATAAAGTAAAAAATTCTAATGCTCCATTAGCTCCCAGAATTATTGTTAATAATCCTACACTTAAAGGTGAGAGTATATTAGTCCGAATATAAAGGGGGTAAATGAGCGCTAACCCTAATGTTAAAGATATAAATATATAGCCTGATTGAGTATAAAACTTTTTTGCCGCTACTACTATCGCATTAATTTCCTTATGATTATTATCTGCTATCGGCTTATACAAAGCATAGATTGCAGCACCTGCCAATCCGGCTTCCACTAAATTAAAATATGAAATAAATTGTGCAATAGAAGAAACTAATCCATTTATCTCTGATCCATAAGTATTTATCATAATTCTAGGGGTAATAAAGCCAACTAGCATAGTTACTAATTGCATAATTGCTGTAGTAATTGAGTTATAAAAAAACTTTTTAGTTCTATTCATTGCTTACTCCTAGAATTTCTCTCAAATAGGACTTTGCTACTTCTCTCTCCTCAGCTATTTTAGCATTAACCTTATTATAATCAATACTTTTATCTATATTTATATTTTTACCATTTACAATCTGTCTATCTCTTAAATTCAATAAATCCATAATATTTTCAAGTCTTGAATTTACTTTCGCTGGTGGTGGCAGTAATTCTACAAAGAAATTCTTATTAAAGTTGATCGAAAATGCTGTACCATGAAATGAATTAGTAACTATATATTCTGCACCAGCAAAAAGTCCTAAAAATTCTTCTGGACCACTTGTTCTGATGTATTTTCCTTTTGCTTTTTTTATAATTTCATTATTTATATGAATTATCTTATATCCTGAACTTTTTGATAGATTTTCTGCAAATTTAATAATACTAGGTGAATATTGCATTAAATACACTAAAATATATTTATCTTTATTACTAGTATCTTTTACAACATTCAACCACTCTTCCTTAGTAAGTAAAAATGTGGGATCTAAGTGTACAGGTACATCTATATTAATTAGTTCTCTTAAAATTTCTTGTCCCTGTTTCTCTCTTATTGAAATATTATTAAACTTTCCAAGCAATTTTCTATAATCCTCTTCCAATTCTTCTATTATACAATTAGTTCCAAAACTTGCTGCATAAGAATTTTTTTTCGTATCATCTTTAACAAAATCTAGAAAATAAGCTTTATCAAATCCAGTACACTTATTATTCCATACTTGATCACTTCCTGTTATAAAAGCTTCATAATTCATATTAATTTCATTTAAGTCATTTTTAGTTTCTATTTTAGAACTCATTTTGATATTTTGCTCTATAAATTTTTTAAACTTATTTGATTTTATTTTATTCACTGGATCATATAAAACAATATGTATTAAATTTCTTAAAGATTTTATTTTTTTTATATCAAATAAGGAATATGCATCTTCAATATGTCTACATCTATAATCAATAATTTCATTATCTACTCCTAATTTATTTAAAGCTTGTTGTAATGCATATGCTTGTAATATAGCTCCATAATTTACTGCTCTATGAAATGTAATTATTCCTATTTTCATTATTAAACCTTCCTTATATTATCTTTTAAATATTTTATAGATTAAATATAATAAATTAAACATCTTAAGTTTCAACATAATAAACTTAATTTTATTTGATATACTAAAAAAATCCATTTCATCTATAGTAAAGTATTCTTTTATTATTTCATCTTTACTATAGATTACTCTTATTTTTTTTATTTTATTTTTATATCTATTGGTATTTTTTATACTATTTTCATTTCTAATTATTCCAATCATATATGAAAAAGCTAATGCATTTATTCTCTTTTTTAATTTAATTCTTATATCTTCACGTATATAATTTTTTGCTAATATTTCTTTTAGTTTTATTAATATTTTTTTATGTATATCCCAATAGTTTTCTTTGTATATATTAGTAGCAGATTCATCATTTATACAGTAATGGTAAAAATAACCTTTACTAACAGCTAACTTTTCTATGTTTAACATATATAATATATTAAATATAAAATCTTCTCCTATAATTAGAGATTCATCAAAACAAATATTGTATTTAGTTAAAATAGATTTCTTATACATGTATATCCAAGGACTTCTAAAAGAAGATAATATGTGTGTTTTTCCAATTTCTTCTCCCCCTATTAAATTTAAAACTAATTCTTCAATTATTTCTTCTTTTTTTAACTCATCTTTTTCTATAAGATTATCAATATATACTGCATCTTTATTAGTGTGCTTTATATAATTATAAATTAACAGATCACTGTCTTTTTGAATTATATTCTTATATAATTCTTCACATGCATCTACTTCTAAATAATCATCAGAGTCTACAAATAGTATGTATTCTCCGTTTGCTAT
This sequence comes from Zhenhengia sp., assembly GCF_046966505.1. NCBI lineage: Bacteria > Bacillati > Bacillota > Clostridia > Lachnospirales > Lachnospiraceae > Zhenhengia > Zhenhengia sp. The sequence goes on along the minus strand of NZ_JBKVCH010000008.1, from coordinate 170,950 downwards.
TTTTAGTCCTAAATTTCTGGTAGATGACACCCCACCATTTATCTTATTTATTACTTTAATTCGTTGATCTGTTTTTTCATATCTCTTACATATTTCTAAACTATTATCTTTAGAGCCATCATTGATTAATATTATTTCTATGTTTTTCATTGTTTGGCTTATTAAGCTGTCTATGCATTTATCCAAATATTCTTGAGCATTATAAATGGGTACTATAATACTTATTTTACTCATACACTTCTCCTCTATTAGTATAAATTATTTTAGATCTATAGTCCGTATTGCTATAAATAAGATAAAGTAAAATAATAAAATAATCAAATAATGGATTGCCACTAAAGCCATATCCAATAAAGAATATTTGAATATATAAAGATTGAATTAAATATTCTTCATATATCAACTCCTCTTCATTTAAGGGAATTTTATGTGATAATTTTTTGATGGTATTAATAATATTTAAAATAAGTATAGTTAAAAATATCATTAATCCTATTATCCCGATATCATTTAATAATTGAATATATATATTATGCACACCTGTACTAAATAAGCTCCAAGAAGCACCTAATCCATGACCAAGTAACGGCTTATCCATAAAACTTTCCATTACTACCTCATACATATGGAATCTTCCATTACTAATGTCTCCTTGCTCTATTAAAAGATAAAATTTTTGTATGATATCTCTAGTTGTGGGAATAAGAATAAATGCAAAGGGAATAGTCGTCACTCCACCGATTAGCATCTTAAGAGGTAATTCATATTTCTTTTTTCTAACCATAATAATTACACATATCATTACTAAAACTAGTATGTTTATTAGTAAAACTGCTCTTTTTGATGTAAGTAATAGTGCAATAAATCCTATAACCAAAAGAACACTATATTTCCTATTTTCATTTTTTCTTCTCATTAAAATTTTAGATATAATTATTGCTAAATATACAGTTATATAAACTGAATTAGTTCCAGTTTGATTAGCTATACCTGTATTTCCACCGTTACTTATTAAATAAGTAGTGGTGCGGAACTCATATTCACTTAAAATAATTTTCCTTATAAAATTAACGATATCTGGAACAATTAAGATTAATAAGGTACACGCAACATGTATTAGCGAGAAAGCATGCACTAATTTAACAAAATATTTTTTCCATTCTCCTATATTACAGGTAATAAGCTTTATTATTATTAACATTGTTAGTACAGATAAATATATTATTCCATCTCTAAAATTATCTGTGTATATTAAAGAAAACATCATTATTGATATAAGCAATATCCATAAAATATCACTATAATTAATTCTTATTCTTATTTTATTGCTAAAAATTATTAATATAAAACTATTTATAAATAATCCTATGATAATTACTATAGGATTATAAAATGTATACCAAAACATTATGAAAACTGCTATCAATAAAATTTCTAGTTTTAATAAAATATCCTTTTGGCTTATCATTATTTTACTATCCTTATTTATTTTTTATTTATATCTTATTTATTATATTTTCTAATTCAGCTAAAATTTTTTGACTACTAAACTCACTTACCCTTTCAGTAGATTTCTTAGAGTAATAATCATAATCCTCTTTATTCAATAATAGCCTAAATATTTTATTAGCCATATCTTGTGAATCTCCCACTTTACATACTAGTCCATATTCATCATTTCCTAAAATTTCTCTAACACCTGGTAAACTGTCTGTTGCTATTATTGGTTTAGCATAACACATGGCTTCTAAAATTACTGTAGGTAGCCCTTCTGCTGGGCTTGAATGTATAAATAAATAAGATGCTTTATAATAATTTTGTACATCTTTCCGATTACCCTCAAAAACCACATCTTGTATAATATCTAATTTTCTAGCTATACTTTCTACATGTTTTCTCGTTTCTCCATCTCCCACAAAAACTAACTTCTTATTCACGTTATATCTTTTCTTTAAAATACTAAACGCCTTAACTACTGTACCCTGATCTTTTTGGGTACTAAATCTACCCACCATTAATAAAAATTCCCCATATTTATTCTGAAGATCTTGAACAATTATGTTATCTATGTTTGTATTTGTGATATCGATAGGATTATATATTTTTTTAATGTTTAAGTTTTTTAAAAACTTATTTCCTAACATAGCACTTTCTTGAGCATAATTAGATAATACACATACATTTTTAATTTTATTATATAAATTTCCATATCCAAATGTAATTAATAAATATTCAGCTACTGCACCGTGGGCCCAACATAACTTTTTATCCGCATTAATGAAATTCTCAGCTATAAAAGTTAAGTCATTAATATGCCCTGAAAAAGCTATAGCTATATCATATTTTTTATTTCTATTCTTTCCTACAATTTTAAGTATATTAATTAAGCCCCACATTAGTATATAAGCTATAGGGTAAATATATTTACCCCACCACCATCTTTTTACACCATAACTATAGATCTCCGGGCACATTTTAGAATTTAGTCCATATTTTATTATTCTACATATATTTTTTAATTCTTCTTCCATCTCATTTTGTTTTGGATTTAAGTTATATACATCTATCTCATATCCCGCATCTATCAACATTTTTATATAACTAATTCCAACTTTTTCTATCCCCCCAATACCTAACCCATCAAATACTATAGCTATTTTCAAATTATTTCCTCCTACTTATTTTTCTCAAAATCATATAAATACTTATTAAGATTACTTTCTATAAACTTAATTTCTTCATTAGGACACTGAATTTGCTTCCATATCTGTGTGTTTTTTTTAGAATTTTTAGGATTTAGGTGATTGAATTTGTATTTGTGTGAATTGGAATCTATCCCCAGCCACTGTTCTATATTTTTAACACTCCTTTCATAATCATATATTAAATCTTCAAACTGAATAAACATAACTTTTTTCTGATCATATATTTCCGTATTTCTATGCTTTCTCGTATACTTATACCATTCACAGAATACTTCTACACTCTCCGTAGGTATTACTTTACCTTTCCATATATATTTTTCTAATAAATAAATATCCCTAGGGTCTCTATCTACAACGAATACTTTTATATCATTAAAATATCTTAGATATCTATTGACATTAGAGGGTGGTACTATCTGATCTACAATAATATTAGGTTTCTTTTCGCCATTAGCTTCACCAAATAATTTATCTATATATTCTCTAGTTAAATCTAAAAACTGCCCTTGAGAAGGTGCTGAGCATAATGTTATTTCTTTTTTCATTTCATCTAAGTTTCTATCTTTTTGGTTCTTCCATATTGTCTTCTGTAATATTTTATTATGTAGCCTCTTAACAAAATAAAACACTTCTCCTCTATCTATAACATCCTGATGCCAATAACCTTTATAGCTAAACTCCGTTAATTTATCAATATACTCATATGAGTATTCTTTCCAGTGGTAATTAAAAAAAGGTTCGTACTTCTTAATTATTTTGTTTCCAGCCAAAAAATCTACTTTCTTCTTATATCTTTTAAGTGCATGTCCAGAATTATGTCTATGGTGATTTTCTACTAAATTATACTCTAAATCTGAAATACCTTCTGGGTCTTGTACGAATCTAAATTCATATTCTGACATCGACTTACAACATTCATATTCTGATAATAAGTCTGTTATTGCACTAGAACCAGTTCCATAATAACTTGCACATGTTAATATTCTCATACCCTATTCTCCTATTTTATTAACGCTCTTGCTTAATTTTTAATAGCAATTTATTTGGAAATAATCCCACTATTAAAGGTTTAATTACATATATGACTCCCTTAGGAAATAATCCTAATCTCTTAAATCCTTTATATCTTACAATTGCTTCATCTATTCTATACCTATATTTTCTCTTTCTCATTGCTTCAGAGTTTACAAAATATCTAAGCAATGCTTCCTCAAAGTTGTATCCTTTCATTCCCCTAGCATACATTCTCATAAATAAATCATAGTCTTCCGCTCTTCTCGTTTCTTGTGCGAATCTATATCCCTTAACTTCTTTAATTTTTGAAGCTCTAAACATAGTTGCTGGGTGTACAAAAGGTGAGTTCCATAAAAAATCTTCTTTTTGTGGGAATTCTTTTCTTTTTTCTTTATAAACCACTTTTTCCCCATCATATATATCTACAGCTGAAGATACAAAATCATATTCTTTATTTATTTCTAAAAAATTCACCTGTGCTTCTAGTCTATTTGGATAGCTAAAATCATCATCATCCATTCTAGCTATGTACTTACCTTTTGCAATTTTCAAGCAGTGATTAAGCGTTTTTGTTAATCCGATATTTTCTTCATTTTTAATAGGTTTGATTCTACTATCTTCTTCTGCTAATCTCAAAAGGATTTTATATGTATTATCTGTAGATCCATCATCACAAATTATAAATTCCCAATCTGGAAATGTTTGATCTTGTATAGATCTAATGGCCTCTTGCATTCTATTCTCAGCATTTAATACACCCATTATGATAGATACTGTTGGATTATTCATTTACTACCCCCTGATATATTTGTTTCATACTCTTATTTACTATTTTCACATCATAATCGTTACTTCTAATAAGGTTGTATTTTCTCATACTCTCCCTTAAATTTGAATCTTTTATAAGGATATTTAGAGCTTCAACATAATCATCTACATTTTCAACATTACATAAATATCCTCCTTTTTTTTGATGAACTAGATCTTTATTTCCTCTAATATTTGAACATACTACCGGTACACCTGCTGCTAATATTTCCATAAGAGCTACTGATAACCCCTCTCTATATGATGGAAAACAGAATATATCTGCAGCTTTACTTAATTCTGCTATATCATTTCTAAATCCTAATAGGTATACTTGTTTATCTAAATTTAACTTACCAATCTCTTCTTTAAGATCAGACTCTAAATCTCCTTTACCAGCAATATAATATTTTACCTTAGGATTATTTAAGCGTGATATTGCTTTTATTATTATTTGATGGTTTTTATTCTTATTGAGTTCTCCCACTGAAAACAACATAACTTCATCTTTATTTATATCTAAGCTTTTTCTTTTTTCTACTCTATCTACTATTTGCTTAAATCTATCTGTTTCAATGCCTACTCCTGGAATATAGCTGATTTGTTTGGCTTTCATCCTTTTTTGTGCTAATGAATAATCTTCTTTATTGATAGTTATTAAAACATCTGTAAACCATGAACATATCCATTCTACTGGATAATAAATTAACCAATTTACTAGTGATGATCCTTTATAAAAATGGAACCCATGAGCTGTATAAATAACTTTTGTCCCCTTTTTCCTTGCCCTTCTTGCAGCTAAGCGAGTTATTACTCCACCTATAGGTGAATGGCAGTGAATAATTTCATAGTCATTCTCGTCTATAATCTTTTTCAATTGCTTATACACTTGAATATTACATTTATCAAATATCTTCCTATTAAATAATAAGTTGAATACATTTACATTAACATCTTTTAACTCTTTTTGAAATTCTTCAACTCGCTCTTTTGAGGATGTGCTTCCAAACTCAAAGTTTGCCACTACATCTACTTCATATCCTAATTCTTGCAATATATTTATATTAGGCATAGTAAACTGATCTATCATAGAAGCAACCGATGCTACTTGTAGTGCTTTTTTCATCACTTCTCCTCCTGTGTTAATTCAATAGATTCTTTAAATGTTCTAACACAGTATTTAAAATCCATGTAATTAGACATAGATTCGTCATATGTAAGATTACCAAATACCTTATTTGCTAAATTGATTTTGTTTATCATTACCTGAACTATAGGATTAAATACTTTCGTTACATAAACCTTTTTATGATGCACTTCAGCTATTGTTTTCACCAAATAAGTAGTATTTACATACTCTTTATTCTGAGGATAAAAATATCCCTTTTCATTATTCTTTATAATTAAACGAATGCATTCACATAAGTTATCGATATGCAACATACTACGACTATTATCTATATTAGGAAATACTGGCGTTATCTGTGCTAACTTAGCTAATTTAGGATAATTTCCTTTTGAACCTTTCCCATAAATCATAGGAGGTCGTATACTTACTACATTGAATTTACTATCTTGTAGTTGTTGTATTCCTTCATCTGCTTGTAATTTACTATTTCCATAAAAGTTTTCTGGTTTAGGAACCGTATGCTTAGTTATTACTTTTTCGCCATTTCCATAAACGATAATACTACTCATAAATACAAATTGCTTTACACCTTCTGCTTTGGCTTTTTTAGCTATATCAATAGTTAAATCTCTATTAACCTTATAATATAACTCCTCTAACTTAGGGTCCGAAGATACATGCGCAATCCCTGCTACATGGAAGATCGTATCATATTCTGAAAAACTCATTTTCTTCCACTCTTCACCTTTTGTATCTACTGTATCTATTTGCCACTCTGGATTATCTTGTTTTACCCATTTTTCAAAACTAGTCCCTATGTAACTATCTTTGCCTGTTATTAATATCTTCAAGGCCTATGCCCCCATTTCTTCTTTTACTTCTCTGTTTTGTGCTACTTTTTCAGTTTCAAGCTTGCCTGTTCCACCTTCAACTACGCCTTCAGACTTCGCTACACTAATAAAGGTTCTAAAGAATAGTTGTACATCTAACTTAAAGCTCATTTTCTCTACATACTCTCCGTCGTATGCAGCTTTTACGGGTATAGGTAGTTCATCTCTACCACTTACTTGAGCAAGCCCTGTTAATCCTGGCCTTACACTATGCACATTTAGCCTATCTCTTTCTTCAATTAAATCCTCTTGACTAAAGAGTGATGGTCTTGGGCCTACAAAACTCATATCTCCTTTTAGAATATTGATTAATTGAGGTACTTCATCAATGCTTGTCTTTCTAAGAAATGCTCCTACTTTGGTAATGAATTGATTTGGATCACTTAATAAGTGTGTTGGCACATCTGGTGTCTCGGTCCACATACTTCTAAACTTATAAATCTTAAAGGGTTTCTTATCTTTTCCAACTCTTATTTGTTTAAAGATAACAGGCCCTTTAGGATCCTCAACCTTAATTGCTATAGCTGCAATCAACATAAATGGCCATGCTCCTATTAAAATACCAACTGATAAAACCACATCTAATACTCTTTTAATCTTTGGATACATCTTATTTCTCTCCCCTTATTTCAATATTTCTACCTACCATTGCCCCAATATCCACTAGAACTTTACATCCCACTTTAGCCTCCCCGCCTAATACTGCTCGGTAGGCTATATGACTTCCATCTCCTACTATGCAATCATGTTCAATGATGGCTCCTGTATTTATGATGCAAGCCTTGCCTATCTTGGCATCGGCATTGATAACAGCTTGTGGCATGATAACAGTTCCTTCCTTTATAGTGGTGTACTGACTCACTACACTTGTCGGGTGCACCAATGTCGGTACATGATAACCTAGCTCTTTAAGCTTCTTAGTAAGTTCAAGTCTTATTTCATTATTTCCTAATGCAACAATGGCATCTGTATAATCTTTGCTATGTAAATGACATTCAGTAATCTTCCCGACTACTTGATGCCCTAAGACTTCTTCTCCTATTTCCTTACCATCATCCAAGAAGTGAATGGTCTCATAACACCTCATAGACTCCGCTACATCTAGCACCACTTTTCCATGCCCACCTGCTCCTAATATGAGTAAGTTTCTACGCAACACTTCACCCCCTAAAAACTTTTTATACCTCTTTAACTACCACTTATTCTATATAGGTAGCATTAAACAAGTATAAAATATATGTCTTGCTTTCCCCTAAAAAGCCCATGAAAAATACCAAGTATGCCTTGGTATCTTTCATGTAACTTTATTGATATCTCATCTTTAATGCTTTAATTTTTACTGTCCATATTGTGTATAGGCATCATTTTTATAAGCATAGCGGCTATACTTACCATATTTACCATATTTACCGTACTTACTGCCTTTCCCTTCTTTTACATCATGAAGGATAAAGCCGAGCACTTTGGCGTTAGCAAATTCAAGTTTTCCAAGGGCATCTTGCACATCTCTATGATGTGTTACCCCTTCACGTACAACAACCACTGTACCCGATACGCGTTGTGATAAGACCGTTGCATCGGTTACCACATTAAGTGGTGGTGTATCAATAAAGATGTAATCATAATTTTGTTCAAGTGCCTCGAGTAATTCTCCCATCATCTCTGATGCAAGAAGCTCTGCTGGGTTTGGTGGAATATGTCCTGATGTAATAGCATCGAGATTCTCATAGCTTGTATGCTGGATAGCTTCTTCTACTGTACAGAAGTTACTCAGTAAATGAGCAAGCCCATTACCATTGGTCATATCCAGCTTGCGATGTACAGTTGGCTTTCTCATATCTGCATCAATTAGAAGTACGCGTGAACCTGTCTGTGCAAAGGTAATGGCTAAGTTAATGCACGTTGTACTTTTACCTTCTCCTGGGAAGGAGCTTGTCACAACAATTCTTTTACAGCCCTTACCTACTAGTGAGAACATAATATTGGTACGTGTTGCTTTATAGGCTTCTTTAATATGAAAGCTCGATTCTCCTGTAAGAATCATCTCTTGTTCTTGTTCCTTTGTTCTTTGGGTTTGTTGTTTATTTTTATTAAATAATGTTTTCATGGTTAATCCCCTCTTTATTTGATACGCGTTGCAGCATCTTCTAAGTCTGGTATAGTCCCAAGAATAGGAAAGTCATAACCTTTTTTAAGGTCATCTTCAGTTTTGATACGATTATCAAGCATTTCCGCCACTAATACACCAAGTACAGAGAGTACACCACCTAACATAAGACCAATAATGGTATTTAAAAGCACATTAGGAGAAGATGGACTTGTAGCTGGCACTGCTTCATCAATAAGTTCTACTGAACCTGCTTTAACAACACGAATGATTTCTTCTGGTGCCACTGCTGCTATGGTATTGGCAATGACTGCAGCTTCATCGGCATCTTCTGTTGTAATTTTCACTTCAAAAATCTCTGTACCATTTACAGCGCTTGCTGTAAGCATTTTACGAATTTGTTCTGGTGTATAATGAAAGTCTGTTTCTGTAATTACTTTACTGAGCACGTTATCACTTTTTAAAATCTCAATATAAGTACTTACAAGCTTTTGAGAAGCATTAATATCATTAAGACTAGCAATTGTATTTTCACGTTCTGTATTACTGTTCACATACATACTCACACGGGATGTATAAGTTGGGTCGAGTACAAAAGCACTTATGCCAAACGCCGCTACACCTCCTATAAGGGAACAAAGTATAATCACCCATACTTTGTTCCATAAGATCATAAAGATCTCCTGTAATGAAATTTCATTTGTTTCTTCCATCTCTAATCCTCCTATTTTGTCTTTTCCCATGCAAAAAGGCCACTCGTTATGTTATTCGAGTAGCCTTATCGATCACCATTCAGTTTAGGGTATCAGATGTTTGTAGGTATCATAATATCCTTTTACGCGTTCAAGATCTTCCTCATTAAAGCTTTGCATCGCAATGCGTTTGGCCTGCGCTAAATCTGAACTTGATACTCCATCTAATGCTAAACCCATTAAGTAATTTAGATCTGAAGATGTCAAATTACTTAACACCAAATTAAGCATGGCACTTTTATCTTTGGTTGGAATACTTTTTGCAATATTTTTAGCCTGTTGCTCCACAGCGATTTTTATATCATCTGTTGTCACGGGCTGTGTCTTTTCCTTAGCTGTTTCATGCCTAGTAGCCTCTTCTACTGTACTAGACTCTGTATTCCCCTGCTGTGATTGTACAACCTCATCCTGTTCTAGTTTAGTTTGTACACTTTCAGCACTTTCTGCCCCTTCTTCCTTACTTGGCTCTTTGGTGTTTAATATGGCTTTAAAGCTCTCTTTTTCTTCTTCTGTAAGCACTCTACCTACTTCCCCTAGGTCAATGCCTGTCTGTGCTATAAGTTCTTGTGTCATCTGACTGACTAAAGTTTTTTCTACAAAATAAGCACTTACTCGATCATATAAAAGATAACCTGCTCCCCCTAATAGTATAAGTAGGGCAAGTATAATCCCTATAAGAATTAAACCTCGTTTTTTCATAACCTACTCCATAATAAGGCGAATCGTAAGTGTTATAGGTGCTTCGTTTTCATAACGAAGATTACGTTTTAAGGTGTATTCACTTGGCAAAGTAGCCCCTGTATAGCTCTTTACTAGACTTTTCACATTTTCATATTGCATAAGCATATGGTTAAGTGAAATTTGCCCTCCATCTGAAAGAAGTGCATAGATAGTATCAGATGAAATACCGAGTGAATCTGCCATCTCTTTAAGTTCGCTAGATGTCGCTGTGATTTTATCTAACATTTCTTCAAATATACCAAGCTGAACATCTGCTTGTCTAAAGGAATAAGCTGTATTGGTTCTCATTGTTCCCCCAAATGAGCCTTCAATATAAGCCCCTTCTACATTTGTATAAACCGCTAAGCTTTCCATTTTATCATTCATTGGATACTGCTTTGCGAGTTCTTTTACATTGATCGTAATTTCTGTCCCTGCTACTTCAACAGGTACAAAGTTGCCGCCAATGAAAACACCTGCTTCTTCTACGTACATTTTAGCTTTTTCTGTTGTAGAAGTTTCTTTTACAAGCCCCTCGATTGTAAAATCCGCTTTCGCAGCGACTAAGAGGTAATCTGTAACCGTATTTTCATAAAGTCTGATTTTAGAACCTTCTTTAGCTACAATCATTTGTTTCATATTACCTTTAATAAATTCAACAGGCTTGCCACTTTCTACTTGAACAATGTTATAGTCTCCAAGTAATTTTACATTTCCACCTTGAATATAAACTGTCCCTGTAACTTTTACATTATCAAGTCTTACCTTACCATCACCAATACCAGCACTTAAATACACATCCCCTTCAATCGTTGTATCTTTAAGCGTCACATCACCTGTATTAATGACTACATTGCCTTTAACCACTTCTGTATAAGTCCCTGGCTCATGAATAAAGTTCGGTGTTAGATTTTCTAATAAAGTAACCACTTCAGCACGTGTAATCGATGCCTTTGGTTTGAAGCTTCCATCTGGATTCCCTTTTATAAAGCCATTTTGCACAAGCGCCTTCACACTATCTATAGCCCATGCAGAAATATCTTCTACATCTGTAAGGTTAATCTCTGTAGCACTATCTGCTTTTACACTGTACGCTTTTGCAAGGGCATAAGCCACTTCTTCTCTTGTAGCTGCCTTACTTGGCTCAAACTTTGAACCTGGTGCATACATGATTCCACGTCCTGTTACATTGGCAATGGCCTCACTATACCACGCCCCTGGTGTAAGGTCTTCATATTTTCTATTTGTTTCGACTTCAGTAAACTGGAAAGTACGATTAAGAAAAGTTGCAAGTTCCGCTCTTGTAACCGATTCATTTGGTTTAAAATCACCATTTTCCATTCCTTTTACAACTTCATAAGTAGACCATCTATCAATCGCTTCTTTCGCCCAATGCCCTTCATAATCTTTGGCCCATACTGGCTGAGCTAAAATAAATGCTCCCATTATCATTGTTATGGCTAATTTATTATAAAACTTTTTGCTAAGCTTCATATGTCCCCCTGCTCAAAAAATATAACTAAATATATTTTTATATTAATATTTATTTTACAAAAGTGATTTTATCATATATTTTGTCGCTTTAAAACCTATTTTTTAGATTTACATAGATTTATATAAAACAATATATAAAAGATAGGCTTCTTATAGTATAACTATACGAAGCCTATCTTCTAAAATTTATTTATATGTTACTGTAATTGTGTAATCTGAAGTTGTTCTACCCTCTTTTTTAAGTGTTACAGGTACTTTAACTGTAATAGTTCCAACTTTTTCTTCGAAATCTAAACCTGAAATAGTGCCATTCATAACACCATTAATAGCAGCTTGTAATTGAGTACGACCATCTAGAGTAATTTCCTCTAACATAACTTTACCTGTTGCTACTTTAGCTAATACTTTAGAAAGGTCTACATCCTTAGCTTCTGAATTCACAAATTCATTATACTCTGTATCTAATTTTGCTACTAATTTATTATATCTGTCCTCTGTTAAACCTTTACCTATTAATTTTGGTAAAATTTCACCTTTAAGTACTGGATAAAGGTCTTGTACCATATCTTTTAAGTCTACTAATTTTTGTTCTTGTCCAGCTTCTAATGATACTGTAGTAGTTGTAAGTCCTGCAATACTTGCTGTTATAAGACCAGAGCCAGTTTTTTCAAAAGCAGTTACACTTTGAATAGCCTCTTCTTGACCAATGTACTCATTTTCAATGACAATACTATCATCATATACAAATACTTGGATATCTTTGTCTGATAATTCAATATTTCTTGTTCTTGTTTCTTCACCAACTGTACTAATTACTTTAAGCTCTGTAAGTTTTACAGAATCATCAACAACAGTGCTGCCGCCGCCTGTGCTTCCACCTGTGCTTCCGCCACCGCCGCCGCTGCCGGATGCTGGGAATTTAGGTGCTGTCGTTACGCCTTCAGCTACTGTAACTTTATCTTTGTTGTATTTAAAGCCTTTTTTAAGCTCTAAACCATTTGCTTCAACAATGATATTTTTGATTTCACTCTTTTCCCCTCTACCACGAAGGATTGTGTTGACTGCATCTTTTGTTACAGTTAATTTGTTAATGGTTACACCATCTACAAGTACAAGTTCTGTAGTTTTATTGATGATTACTTCTTCAATTTTTAAAGTACCTACAAGTTGTGGTTCAGCTGCACCATCTACTACTACTTTGCTAAGGCTAACAGCGTTACCTTCAAGAACAGATGTAGATGCAAGTGTAACAGTTCCTTTTACTTCAACTAAGTTACCAAGTAATACGCGAACTGGGTTTTTACCTGCTTTATCTACGATAATGTTGTTAAGTTTTGATTGACCAAGTACATGTACAGTGCTTACACCGCCACCTTCAACAATTACATCACCAAGTACAGTTACGTTGTTAAGTTTAACATCACCTTCACCAATACCTTCTGCAAGGTAAAGGTTACCTGTAATTGTCATATCTTTAAGTTCTACATCTTTTGTATTCACTACAAGATGTCCGTCGATATCTTGTGAGTATGTACCTGCTACATTTACAAGATCTGCTGTAATTTTGTCTACCATTGTTACAGCTTCTGCACGTGTAAGAGATGCAGTTGGTCTAAATGTACCATCTGGGTTACCATTTAAGTAACCACCTGCTACTAAACTTGCAATTTCAGCTTCTGCCCAATCAGAGATTTGAGCTTGGTCTTTGAATGTCACATTTGTTTCTTTAGTTGCTACTTTGTAAGCTTTTGCAATAGCGTAAGCTGCTTCTTCACGAGTTGCTTCTTGATTTGGTTTGAATGTACCATCTTCATAGTCATTCATAATCCCTGCAGATGATACTTTTGCGATATCTGATGCATACCATTTAGTTGCTTCTACATCTGTGTATTTTTCTGCTGCTGATGTATCTGTTAAACCAAACACTCTTACAATAATTGCTGCTAATTCCCCACGAGTTACTTTGTTGTTTGGTTTGAAAGTTCCATCTTCATAACCTTCAAGAACTTCCTTTTCTGACCACTTTGTAATAGCTTCCTTAGCCCAGTGGTTATCATAGTCTGCTGCATAAGTTACAACTGGTAAAGCTGTTGCCATAATTGTAGCAGCTGCAGTTGTTGCAAGCACTTTTTTTAGTCTAAGATTTAATCGCATCTTACTCCTCCTTAATACTTTTGAACATTTTTATACTATTATATAATAATACTTTAATAATTTTATCTTAACACTTGCCAATAATCAACCCTTTTATGCACACTATTCGCACTAAAGGTACATTTTAATAAAAATAAAGCCCTAGAACACTTCCGTAAGGCAGAAATGTCTAGGGCTATAAAGCTTTTTACTCTATTTATTTGCTTCTCTTTGACACATATATCTCCAAGAATCCTCACACATATCATCAATATTCTTTGTTGCTTCCCATCCGAGAAGTTCTTTAGCTTTCTTCGTTTCTGCATAGCACTCTGCAATGTCACCAGGTCTTCTTGGTGCAATGCGGTAAGCTACTGTGCGTCCACTTGCTTTTTCGAAGGCTTTAACCATTTGAAGTACGCTGTAGCCATTTCCTGTACCTAAGTTGTAAGCATCAATGCCTGTTTCGCCAAGGATTTTCTCAATGGCTTTCACATGACCTTTAGCAAGGTCTACAACGTGAATATAGTCACGTACACCTGTACCGTCTACTGTTGGGTAGTCATCTCCAAATACGTTAAGGGCTTCGAGCTCACCTACTGCTACTTTTGCAATATAAGGAAGTAGGTTGTTTGGAATACCGTTTGGCTCTTCGCCGATAAGGCCTGATGCATGTGCACCAATTGGGTTAAAGTAACGAAGAAGTGCTACGCTCCACTCCTTGTCTGCTGCATACACATCTTTAAGGATGTTTTCTGTCATCAGTTTTGTAGCGCCGTAAGGATTTGTTGTAGAAGTTGGGAAGCTTTCATTAATTGGTACTGAAGCTGGGTCTCCATATACTGTAGCGGATGAGCTAAATACTAATTTTTTAGCACCATGTGCTGCCATAACTTCACAAAGTATGATTGTGCTCATTAAGTTGTTATGGTAGTAAGCTAAAGGTTTCTCACAAGATTCGCCTACTGCTTTAAAGCCTGCAAAGTGAATAGCTGCTTCAATTTTATGCTCTGTAAAAATACGTTCAAGTAAATCTTTATCTTTTACGTCTCCCTCATAAAAAGCAAAGTCTTTGCCTGAAATATGTCTGATCTTATCCAGTACACTTGGATTAGAATTGCTAAAATCATCAATAATAACAATTTCATATCCTGCATCTAATAACTCGACGCATGTGTGACTTCCAATATAACCTGCACCACCTGTTACTAATATCGCCATGCTCATACCCTCCTGAATAAATATAATTTTACTAAAAATTTTACTCTATTCTTATTTTATCGTATTAATCACTCAAAATCAAGTGAAGGCAAAGATTTAACACAAATTTAAAAATCTAAAAAAAGACGCACGCGCGCCTTTTTTATGGAGTCCATTTTACCTCTATTTTTACTAGTATTTTACTACTTTTTTACTACTATTCCTCTTCTAAGTCTGTTGTTCGACCTTTAAGTGTGGCAATAGCAACCACAACTGGAATACCAATCACTGCTACAACAATAAGGTTTGTTATGTTCGCTACAATGATTTGAAGCCAAACTTTCTCTGCTGGTTCACCATATACGCATACATCCCCTACATAAGAAAGCACACTTCCTAATACTGCACCTAATAGAGCGTACACATACAGTAAACCAATATGCACTGTGTTGATTTGACCTTTAAGGACATCGAAGTCCGCTTTCATCACAATGAAACCTGTGCATAAACCAATTGAGCCTGACATAAAGACCCAGCTCCACCATACACTCCCGTAAGAAATAGCATCATTTAAAGCATGCCCAATAAAACCTACTAAAAATCCTACTACAGGTCCGAATATTGCCCCAAAGATACAAAGAAGTGCTACAGCAAGTCTAAGTGACGTATTCGGTGCTACGTTAATTGAAATCATAGATGCTGCCGCATAAAGCGCTGCACCAATACCAATGGCTACAACATGTTTCGTTGTTAACTTAAAAATTGATTGTTTCTCCATTTTCTTCTCCCTTTATTCTTTTATGATACGAATATTTTGTCAAGAATCGTATTCATTATACAGGATAGAACGGATAAAATCCAGTCTAAGCTACCTATTCCTTTACTCCATCTAACCCTTTTCGAACCTCTCTCTCTTTACTTTGAAAAGGTAAATCCTCTGTTATTCTGTTAAGTGTTTAATCTGATTTAATAACTTCTGTGGGGATAAATCATTCGAAACATGAATACGCTTAATATCTATCTTTTGGGTAGCTGTGGGTCTATACTTAGAAACGAGGTTCGTCACCTGCAAGTCTACACCACATTCACTTGCCCATTCCTTCACCTTACTTGTATGTAAAAACTGAGGGTAAGCCAGTACCTTCACATCTCGCTTGCCTAAGTACTTCTCAATGTCTCCAAAAGATTTTTGAATTTCATAAGAAACATCTGTCTTATCTAACGCATTCATCAGTGTATGCCCATGGGTATGACTTTGAATATCAATAAGCCCACTTGCCTCCATCTCCTTCGCCTGTTCCCAAGTGAAATGTTCATTCTCATTGGTTATCCCTACATAAAGGCTCGTCACAAAAAAGGTTGCTTGTACATTGTACTTTTTAAGGATTGGATAAGCCTTTGTATAATTACAAAGATACCCATCATCTGCTGTAATGAGGATAGGCCTTTTAGGTAGTCCTGACGTTCCTTCAAGATAATCCTTAAGTTGCTTAAAGTTAATAGGTGTATACCCCGCTTCAAGTAAAGCTTTAAGCCGGGCTTCAAAGTTGGCTGTGCTGACGGACATGCTTTGGTCATCCTCTGTGTTTTCTACTTGGTCCTTAATCTTATGATACATCAGAGTAGGGATATAGCCCTTCTTATAAACGGGTTTCTGACTGATAGGGTAGACTGCTTCCTTCCTAGCTGCTCTTTCTTGGTAACCGATCTCTCCTTTGTAGTCTATAGAGAGATTCTGTACATGATACTGCTCTTTCCCCTTTAATTTCATAACCACTTTAACCTCATTGATACCCTTATGTAAAAGTTCTTCGTCTAGGGTAATGGGATAAGGATACCTAAAACTCTGTCCTGCAGCTGCATCATTCACCTTATATTCTATATAATCTACGGGTTCTTTAGTACGTACTGTAAAGCGCAAAGTCTGATTAGGCTTGCTTAGCTTTTTGACTTCATAAAGATTTTCTTTCTTTATAAGTTCATCATTCACTTGAAGCATTTCTTCTAGTCCTGCATAGAAGTCACTATATTTAATAGGTAATTGACCTAACTTACTTTGCCTAAAAATCTTATCGATATGCTTATACTCAAAAGGCAAATCATAATAAATTTTATAAGCGGCATCTAACCCTTTTGCCACATCTTGCCCATAATGAGTTGCTAATTCATCTGTAAGTATAAGCTCATACTGCTGATTATATTGATCATTTAGGTACTTCATTAGCTTTTGGTCTTCTTCTTGATCTACATGCATATTTAATACCTTTATAAAAGGCATCTCCTTAAATAGAATATCCTTCTCATCTAAAGGCGTATAAACAAAATGAAGCTTTAAATCCGTTAAAGCTTTTAGTTCTTCATGATTAAAAAGAAGACTGTAAATCGCTTGAACTTGTTGCTGCTCTTCTAAGTTTTTGCCATATAAGCTTAAGTAAACCTCACCACTTCTCCCCTTAAGCTCCTCTATACGAGCTCGTAAATCTTCTTCCTGATAATCTGCAACATGGGCCCAAATTTGCTTTTCTACTTGCTCTACTTTAACCCCTGCTCCTTGCTTTTCTCTTCCTATATAAATAGGCAATTCTTTGTTCTGTCTAGTCTCTGATGCATACACCGATGTAATGGTCATTAAAAACACTGCTAAGAATAAGCTCTTGATAACTTGTATTTTTCTACATTTTCTCATAGCTCTCCCCCTATTGATCTCTGTTTTATAACCTATACACTTTCATTTTGCTGTATCTTAGTATCTTGCACACTTTTATTTCCGCTAGACTTCATAGCATTCTTTCCTATTTCAAGTGCATATTTGGCCCATATTCCTACATAAACCAAACTATTTATCCACAGACTATAAGTTTTTATATAATGTTTCTTATAAAAAATCCACATGGCATTGTGGAAGTCGTAGATAACTTTAGTCCTACGTTTTTTAGAACTCCCTCCTTTATAATGAATAATACTTGCTTCTGGATAATACATAATTTTATAACCACCTTCTTTAATGCGGTAGCAAAGGTCTATATCCTCACCATACATAAAGAAATCTTCATCTAAAAGGCCTACTTGATTGAGTACATGCCTTGGCATAAGCATAAAAGCTCCCATTAGGCAATCTACTTCCCCTACTTCATTTTCATCTAAATGAAGTGCATCATACAAACCATATTTTACTTTATCTCTTTTATGTAACTTTAAGAAATAATATAAAGAAGCCCTTGGCGTAGGAAACCCTCTCTTGCAAGCATGATCTAAGGTACCATCTGGTAAAATGACCTTGCATCCTAGTGCACCGATTTTACGTTCATTCTCTCCTTGTATCGCTGCCTCTGTATTATAACGCTCTATGTACTGCATACACTGCTGTAAGCAATCTTCTACTACATAGGTATCTGAATTGAGGAGTAAGATATACTCTCCCTTTGACTTTCTCATGCCAATATTATTGGCTTTTGCAAAGCCTAAATTCGCATCATTTAATGTAATGTTAAGGATCCCCTGACTTATGATTTCTTTATAATCTTCTTGTAACCTTGCCATACTATCATCTTGAGAAGCATTGTCTACAAGCATAATTTCATATTCAAAAGGTAGTTTCTTCTCGAGCACTGAATCAATCGTTTGTTTTGTCAATGTATATGTATTGTAATTGACGATAATAATAGATAGTTTCATAAGTCACCCCCTCTTTGTCTTCTATCCCATAACAATGTGGTCTATTACCTTCTTTGTTCCCTTTAAGATAAGGATTATTAAAAGTTTCAAAGTAACTGTCTTTTATAATATAAAAATGATTCTTGTTCATGAGTTTCTCCTTGATACAAAGAAAGCTCCCTTATTTATTATAGGGAGCTTTAACACTTTCAAACCAACTATTTTATGAGTCGCATATTGGTTAGCGACAATACTTTCAATCTAACTTAATAGTACCTTATTCATCCTAATAAGTCAACCAGCTGGAAATAAGATACTATTATAGGCTATGCACTTTTAGAAACTTTGATACAACTTAATATTTAAAAGGATTACCTTTTGCTACAAAATCCTTCAGCATAGGTTGCTTCTGATCTTTCTCAGATAAGCATACTTCCTCTATCCCTTCAAGAGGCCATTCAATGCCAATGTCAGGATCATTCCATCTTACCCCACCATCATACTCTGGTGCATAATAGTCTGTACATTTATATTGGAAAGTAGCTACATCTGATAAAACTAAGAACCCATGAGCAAAACCTTCTGGCACATAAAACTGACGCTTATTCTCAGCACTTAATATTACGCCTTCCCACTTTCCAAAAGTAGGAGAGTCCTCTCGTAAATCTACAGCCACATCATACACTTCCCCTTCAACCACTCTTACAAGCTTACCTTGTGTATGCTGAGTCTGGAAGTGAAGACCACGGAGTACCCCCTTCTTAGAACGCGATTCATTATCTTGAACAAATTGCATATGAAGTCCTGCTGCTTTAAAATCTTGTTCAGAGTAACTCTCCATAAAGTAACCACGGCTATCTCCAAACACTTGAGGTTCGATGATATAAAGATCTTTAATTGATGTTGGTATGACATTTATTTTACCCATTAACTTTACCTCCTAAGTTTTCCTCTTGCCATGCTGCATCTGCTTCTAGATAATCTGCTAATGCTTCTTGCCATGGTCTAAAGGTATTTAGTCCTTGGATTTTCAGCATAAAGTTATCTAATGAAGAGTAGAATGGCCTTTTAGCAGGTCTTACAAATTGTTCACTCGTTACTTTGTTGACCTTAACATCTATTCCTTTAAGTTCAAATATTTTTGTAGCAAAATCATACCAAGAGCATGCCCCTTCACAAGTTCCATGGTACACACCATAATATTCTGTTTGGATCAGGTTCACAATAGCTACAGCTAAATCCTTAGCATAAGTAGGATTACCAAACTGGTCTCCTACTACATTAAGTTCCTTATTTGTCTGTGCTAACTTGAGCATTGTTCTAACAAAGTTATTACCCTCACCATAAAGCCATGCTGTACGAATAATGAAATGTTTTTTACATAACGTGCGAACAAGTTCTTCACCCATTAGCTTACTTGTCCCATAAATACTTTGAGGCGCTACTTTATCATCCTCACGCCATGGTCGACTAAGCTTAGCCTTCTCTATGCGTGACTGTAATACATCTTCTAAACCTACTTGCTTAGCCTCTAATGTATTAAACTCTCCATCAAAAACATAGTCTGTAGAAACTTGTACAATTTTTGCTCCTATTTGTTCACATACAATAGCTAAATTGCGTGGCCCTATCGCATTAATCTGGTAAGCACGCGCTCTCTCTTCTTCACATTTATCTACAGCAGTGTGTGCTGCACAGTTTATGACTATATCTACTTTGTTAGCCGTTAAGTATTCTTTTACTTGTTCAAAGTTTGTAATATCTAAAGTATCATAGTCTGTGCTGATTACTTCATAAGTTTGACCTATCTGTGCAAATTCATTTTTAAGTGCAATGCCTAACTGTCCATTGCCACCTGTTAGCAATACTTTCATGGTCTACCTCCATTTTATCTATCTATTTTACAGTATAGAATAGATTATTATTTTTTTCTACTTCAATTCTTCCAATAAAAATAGAGGATATATAAATTCTAATTATCACCTATATATCCTCATTATCATGTTTATAATACCTATCTACGAAACACTTTAATACTTATATAACCCATTGTATTCTTAATTAATAACCACTCTATATAAAGATAATGCCCTATGTTTTTCCATTCAAATTTAACTTTATCTACCTTCTTTAATGTTCTTAATCCCTCTAGAAAGCCTTCTTTGTATTCTTTTCCAAAACCTTTTTTCACAAAGAACATATATTTAATTAAATAGCCTACAAGTAAAAATGGCATATTGATTATGAGCTGTAAGAATGGCATATTTTTATAAGGAACATAGATATTATTTCTAGCTGCTAATCTCACTTTGAACGCATTATACTTACTTCCAGATGTGGCACTTCCTATATGTAAAACTTTTGCCTCAGGACAATACATATTTTTATAACCATGTATAAGAGCTCGATAAGAGATATCTACATCTTCCATATAAGCAAAGAAATTCTCATCAAAGTAACCTATTTTCTCAAAGATAGACTTACGATATAGTGCTGCACCTGCACAGGCAGAAAATATTCGTTCTCTTTTGTTATATGTATCTACTACCTGTCCATCTCCCCTCTTATAAGCCCATCCTAGTAAATTATATTCATCACCTGCATCATCAATCAGTGTTTGATTGTGATATTGAATCATCTGACTACATACTGCAAAAATAGATTTATCTGTTTGAATTACACCTAATAATGCTTCTAAAAAACCTGCCTGTATCTCTGTATCGTTGTTAAGTAGAAGTATATATTCACCCTGAGCTAATCTAATCCCTTCGTTAACTGCTCGGCTGAATCCATAATTGTATTCTAGTTGCTTAAAAAAGATACTAGGATACTGTTGAGCAATCCATTCATAAGTAGAATCTGTCGAAGCATTATCAATAATAATGAACTCAATTTGTTCATCTAATACTTTGATAATACTATATATAGAATCAATACACGTCCTCAAGTATCTTTTTCCGTTATAATTAGGTATTATTATTGATATCATTTATATCACTTTCCTTGTTTTTAACCAAATAATTTTATCCTATCCTTATTTAAAAATAATCTTTTTACTAATTATATAATTCAAAATAATAACTAAAAAAGAAATAATTAACTTACAAATTAATTCATAAGACACTATTGGAACTAATATTAGCAATAAAATAGTTTCTAATAAAAAACTTCCAACTCTAAGAGAAGAAAACTTTATAAATTTAAATATCTCCTCTTTTAATTCAACTTTTTTATTAGTTTTAAAAACAATCTTATTATTAGCTATATATGCAAATAATACCGCTCCAATAAAGGCCATTGTGTTTGCACCTATTAACTCTATATTAAGATTTCTTGCGAAAACAAATATTATTAGATTCACCAAAGTAGTTAATGCCCCTACTACTATATATAGAATAACTTCTTTATATGTATTAACTATATTAAGTATTGTTTTCATTTACTGTTCCTCTTTATTAAAGCATACTATATTTGTTTTATCTATAATATAGATAGGTCGATGTTTTACTTCTATATAGATTCTGGAAATATACTCCCCTAGTATACCAATAGTTAAAAGAATTAGCCCTCCCACAAACAGTCCCCCAGCCATAAGGGAAGCATATCCAGGCCAATCTACTCCAACTATTAAAGTCCTAATTATTAAATAAAATCCATATATAAACCCTAGCATCGATGTAAGTACACCTGTTACTAATGCAATCCTTAACGGAACTGTTGAAAATGCTACAATTCCTTCTATCGCATATTTAAATAGTCCCCAAAAAGACCACTTACTCTCTCCTACTGGCCTTTCTATATTCTCATGTTCAAACCATTTTGTCTTAAACCCTACCCAGCTAAAAATCCCCTTAGAAAATCTATGATATTCTGGCATACTAATAATGCTGTCTACCACTTTTCTCTTCATAATTCTAAAATCTTGTGCTCCATCTTCAATTTCTATATCTACTAACTTATTAATAATTTTATAGAATTTCTTCGAAAAATAGCTCTTTGTTCTTCCTTCACCTACTCTATTTACTCTCCTAGCTGCAGCTATATCATAACCTTCTTCTAATGCTTTTAACATTTCTAATATTTTTTCAGGAGGATGCTGTAAATCTGCATCCAAAATAGCAATATTTTCTCCTTCTGCCATTTTTAAACCTGCCAACATAGCTGCTTCCTTGCCAAAGTTTCTTGAAAAAGATATATACTTTACCCTATTATTTTTTATACTTAGTTCTTCTATGATATTTAATGTATTATCCTTACTTCCATCATTCACAAAAATTAATTCATAATCTATCATCTTTAAAGTTGATGTAATTTTATCGTAAAACATTAGTAATACATCTTCTTCATTATAACAAGGTATTATACAACTTAATAAATACATGTCTCTTCTCCCTAATTAGTTTATTTTTAAATCTTAGTTTCTTGTAATTAGAATCGATATACATTATTAAGATTAATAGTAGGTATTGTTTCATTCGGTAATATTCCACTCTTTTCAAAGATAGCTTTCAACTTATCTCTGTTGTCTTTATCCAATTTAGCATAGTCAATTGTGTACAACCCAAAGTTTTCATTTAAAATATATAATTCATTTAGAGTTTTTATTTCTTCTTCAACAAGGTAGGGAACTATAGTATTATATGTTTCAATAGAAAGAACTTCTATAAATTCTTTATTGCTAGATGTCGTTATAGTAATTTCATCTCCATTAATACCTAATTCTTTAAAGGCCATGCGTGTTGCGTTTATTGTGTATACATCTGCTTGTCCAGGATATAAACTTCCATATAAATGTATTCTTTCTGTTGGGTTAGTATCCAAAATTTGATTTTTTAAGTAAGTATATCCATATTCATTATAACCCACCCAAAAATCTCTGATATAAGTATTTGCATTAATCAACATATAAAAACATATTAATACAGGCACCACTTTATATATTTTATTTCTTATATCTATCCTAAAAAACTTTTTTGTTAAACTATAAAATGAATAGATACATACAACTAATAAAATACTGCATAATCCTACTGAATAATAAGACGTATAGCTATTTTCCTTAAGTATTATAAAAACATAGTATGATAGTCCCATACAAACAATTAATAACAAACCATTTATACCACTTCCAGATTTTTTAACGACTTTAATACATCCATAAAATATAGTTAAGAAAATAAATATTATTAATAGTATCCCTATATCTTTATTTGTAAAACTTAAAGTATAATGTTGCCATTTTTCTAAAAATAAACCAGTTCCTAATACAGATGAAATAAGTTGTTTAATATTTTCAATAAAGACTATTCCTATAAACCATTGAATTTTCTCTATTAATTCTTTTATGCTAAATATAATATCTCCTCTTTGCATTAAATATATTTGGAAATATCTCATCGTTAGCCTATACCCTATATAATAAATACCAGTTGAACTAATAAATATTACTATATACCCGATATAATAAATATAATTTTTATATCTACCTATATAATCTAATTTTTCTTTATTAAAAATAATATATAAAGTTAAACCTAAAAATGCTACTGTACTAGTAGCTTGATATATAAGATTACTACATATAATTAAAATACTTGTTGCTACTAATCCTTTTATTAAGTGCTTATAGTTTTTATTACCTAATCCTTTTATAGCTTCCATATAATATTGAACCGAAATGAGTGCAAATACAAATGACCAACTATAAATAAACATACTGCCATAAGATACTACATTTATAATAGGAATTATAGTACTAAGTACTAAACTAATACAAAAAGCACCTAATTGATTTCTTGTCAATTTAAAAATAATATTATAAAGGCTTATTAAATAAAAAATTAATCCCAATATACTAATCCAACGCAAAAAATATGAATTATTGACTGTTATAAAGCTCATTAAATCTGTAAATAATCCCGTAATAGGTCTAGCTTGTGTTAATGAGAAGTTAAAAAAGTTTATGTTATGACCCATAAAATTTATATAATCATCATGGAAATAAAATCCATTTGTTAATATAGGTAAATATGTTAATACTAAAAAACTAATTGCTAGTAATTTATATTTATCAATTCTTATTGATATATCTTTATGATATATATTTATTCTTATCAACAAAATTAAACATACCAAAATAAAAAAAATCGATAATATTTTCATAAAATTTATTCCCGAAAGAATGTTAAATAATACTACAAACATTATTAATATACTTATTAAACCAATTGTTGATTTATTATTTAGTACATTTTTCACTTATTTGCTCCTTTACATTTTATATTGCTTATAAATATCTATATATCTTTTATAGATTTTATAAATGAGCTAATATATTACCATATAACTAGCTCATTTATAAAATTAAATTAATCTATTTATTTATTTTACCATAAGCTTTCTTTAACACTCCACTTATACCTTCCTCATTAAATACCTTTATTATTCTATCTATGGTAGAAGGATTTTCTACTTTCTTTTCTCCTTGTTTTTGCATAAACCATTCATTACTATACTCAAAAGGATTTTCTATACTAAATTGTAAATCATAATTTCCTCTATAATCTATTCTTACCTTGTTATCTACTTTTTCACCAGAAATATAACATTGATATCCCCATGGATATTTACCCATCTTAGATTGTCCTGCTACTTCCATTTCACTAGCATATACTTTGTAAAGATCTACAAAAGGATTACTTTCTGGATTTGGTAGCCATTCTTTAATAGCCCAATCTATTGTACCCGAATCATAACCAGAAAAATGTATAAACCTTAGTGGGTCTTCACCAATGAAAATTTGACCATCTCTTTCATTAACTTGACTATTCATTAAAGACCATGTAGCAAAATCATATCCTTTATGTTTAAGGATTTTCACATCAAAGAAGCAAGGTGCTAAATCAATCCATTTTTGATCTGTAAAAATTCCCTTTTGAATATCATCATAACAAAAAAGATGTAATCTATCAGTCCACCATTTAATAAATCTTTGAGCTTCTTCACTTCTATTTACTGCTAAAAATCCTAAATTATACACCCCATGTGCTGTACTACTAAGCTCCATATCAATATTACCTGGTTCCAGCAAATGCGGACATACAATAATAGGCTCTTCTTTCAACATTTCTTTGAGTTCTAGAAAATCTGAGTATACCTTAACATCTGGATCTAAATATACAAATTCATTTTCTTCTGGAAATCTTTCATATAGATATGTAAAGAGTTGTCCTTTCACTGCTGTTGATGCTTCTACAATACTATGTTTAAATATAAATCTATCAAAATTTCCGTATCCTAAGTCTTTAGCTAATACTACTAAATCAAAATCCTTGTTTTGAAGTGCATAATCTGGTATTTCCTTTTCTACTAAAGAAATTACAACTGTTGCATCTTTAATATGTTCTTTAATTGACTTAGCGAGAACCGCTGCTTTTGGCAAGTAATTTGCACATATTGAGGTACTTATAATCATTTTTACTTACTCCTTTTAACCATAAAATAATTAATTATCTTTTTTAATCTAGGAAATTTATCTAGATACTCAATATAAGATATACTTTCTTTTAAAGCTCTATTTAAAAACAATTGATGAATTAACTCATCTCTTAAAATATTCGCATATAAATCTTTATACTTACTATATAAAATAGGATGATTAAGATATATTTGCCTGTAAGTTTCTACTACTTGATCCATACTTTTTTGAAATCTTGTAGTTCTAGAAATTGGTTTTATTCTATAATAGAATAGTACTTCTGGAATTTGATAAATCTCCCTATCAATCTCTAATAAAGAAAGCCAAAAATCATAATCTTCCATCCCATTTTTCATTTTTTCATTGAATCCATTTACAGCTTCCCAATCTTTTTTATAAAACATAGCTGTTACAAACACAATATTATCTAACAACATTTTTTCTAATGAATAGTTTGGCAAATCCCATCTCCCAGTCTGCTCTCCAAATAATTCCGCCTGACAGTATACGACTCCTACACGTGGATTATCTATCATAATCTTTACTGCTTTTTCAATATATGTGGGATCGATTCTATCATCAGAATCCACTGGTAGAATATACTCTCCTGTAGCAGTTTTAATTCCTAAATTTCTAGCTCCAGCAGGGCCTATCCCACCACTCTGTATTACTTTAACCTGACTTGGCCATTGTGTTGTATTAAGAATTCTATTTGTCAATTCATCTGTCGAACCGTCATTAATTATAATAAGTTCAATATCTTTATAAGTTTGATTTAATACTGTCTCTATTGCCTCTTCTATATAGAGTCCATCATTAAAACAAGGCATTATTATACTTACTTTTCCCATTGTTTTACCTTTTCCCCTTATTTACTTCCAAATATTTTGAAATACCATTTATGTTGTATTTCTTCAATATTTTTTACTAGTTTTAAGTTTTTCTCGACTTCTTCTTCTAATTTTTTATTCAAAAGCTCTATTATGTCTTCTTGTTCTTTAATCACTTTAGAATAATTCTTATTAACCTCGTCTGCCTCTGTTAATTGTTTTGTTAGCTTTTTCTCCATTACTTGTGCTTGCTCTGTTTGATGTTTCACCTGTAATTCTAATGTTTCTATATTCTTCTCACATTCAAGCAAACTTTTCTTATGCTTATCTATTTGTTTACTAAGTTCTTCATTATACTGTGCGCTCTCTCTAGCCTCTAGTTTAATATTTTCTATTATTTTATTTAAGTTAATTTCTTTACTATTGCTTTCTATATATTGTAATTTAATCTTATTGAGAAGGAGTGTATATTGTTGTAATAGATTTTCATAATCGCAAAGATCTTCATAATAAAATTTAATACTAAACTCATTTATATGTTCAAAAAAGCTAAATTGAACTTGTCCATTAACATTACTATTAAAGCAAAAATAATTATCTACATAGGTAGATGCATTATTATTAATACTACTTGGATCAATATAATCACCATTAATATAAGTTTCATAGATCTTACATAGGCACTTTGGAGTAGGAAATTCAACTATAATATTTTTAATCTTTCTATTGCACTCAAATTTTAATTCTAATGTATTATCTCCTATATTTATAACCCTTTGTAGATAACTACTTATTTTAAACCCTTCACTATCTTCATAAGAAATCTTAAGAATATAACTTGATATATCTTCTTTGATATTATTTAACTTATCAATTACATCTATATGTCTTCTATAATAATCACCTTTTAATATAGTAAAAATAAATTGATAAACATTATGATATTTCCTACTCATCAATTCTCTCTTTAAGATATTAGAAATATCATTATAAGAATTTCCAAATTCAGTTTCTGATGGCTCTTTGTAAATTGCTTCTTCTCTTATAATAGCTAAATCTACTTTTTCAAATAATTCATTAATGCTATCCCTAGTAAAAAATCTCAGATGTGTATTATCCAAAATACCTAGTTGCCTGTATCTAAATTTATTTTTCACTAAATCTATCATTACAGCATCATGTGCTACATTAGGTAAAGAAATAATTATCTTTCCATCTTCTTTCAGTAATTCTTTACTTTTCTTTAATATTTGTTCTGGATTAATAAGATGTTCTAATACATCTGCAAAAATAATGTAATCAAATCCTATAGATCTAAATTTTGTATACCAATTCAGGTTACTTATATCATCATTTATTCCATCTACTGCAAAATTAATTGATTTATTAAATCCTTCTTTGTCTATCTCTACAATATATACTTCACAATTTAGATACTCTTTTAGATACTTTGTCATTCTTCCTGTAGCAGGGCCAAATTCCAAGACACGTGTATTGGAGTCTATTTGATTAATAATGATGGAGTTTGTATTAGTATTATTCATATCTAATTCGAAATCATACTTCATTTTTATATCTCCTTCTTCCATTCATGTTCTAATATGAATTCTCCCTCCCCTATATATGGAGTTCGCACAAAAAATTCCATAAGTCTGACTTGATGATCTATAGGAACATGCGCATTACTTTCAAATATTGCAGCATCAAAGTAATAACTTCCACCTATCAAATTAATACTTTTATACTCTAGTATAATAATATTTTTTCCTATATTGTAATCAAAATTATAACCATCAAGCAATGTATTTAAACCACATATATATTTATGATCTATTGTTTTTATAGCAATACCTGCAACTATATCACCTATTTTTTTCTTAACTTCGAACTCCATCTTAACCTGGATTTTACTTCCAAATTCTACTTCTGTTGTTTTATTCCCTTCACTATCTATAATACAGATATCTGTAATTTGAGCTATATCTGACGCTTTAATATAATTTGTTTCTTGAATTTTCTCACTCTCATCTTTCTTTAGAAAATCTAGATACTTATCTGTTACATAATCAGTATCACCTTGAGCTTCTATTTTACCATTTTTAAGCCAAATTACTTTATCACAATATCTTTTTATACTATTAATATCATGTGATACAAATAAAATTGTTTTTTTCTTTTCTCGGAATTCGTTAAATTTACTCATACACTTCAATTGAAAATCTAAATCTCCCACTGCTAAAGCTTCATCTACAATTAGAATATCTGGCTCTACATTAATTGCTACAGCAAAAGCAAGTCGAGCAAACATACCACTTGAATAGGTCTTTACAGGTTGATGAATAAATCCCCCAATATCTGCAAAATTTACAATGTCTTCAATCTTTGCATCCATTTCTTCTCTTGTATACCCAAGCACAGTTCCATTTAAATATATATTCTCTATTCCAGTATATTCAGGATTAAACCCTGCACCTAATTCTAATATCGCTGATATCTTACCATTTATCCTCATACTACCTTCTGTTTGATTAAGGACTCCTGTAATAATCTTTAATAGTGTTGATTTTCCTGCACCATTTGTTCCTATAATACCTAACATTTCTCCCTGTTGTACATTAAAGGAAATATTTTTTAATGCAAAATATTCTTTATAGCGCTTTTTTTTACCTATACTTAATGCCTCTTTTAACCTATCATTAGGTGTAGCATATAACTTATACATCTTACTTAAATTAGTAATCTCAATAGATATACTCATCGTATATTGACATCCTTCCTATAATATATCTGCAAAGTGAACCTTTAATCTCTTAAATGTTAAAGTTCCTATTACAAATAACACCGCTGTTATCAACCAAAAATAAATTGTCTGATTATATCTCTCCCAAAACCATATATGATTAATCAAAGAATCTCTATACCCTTCCACTATGTAATAAAGTGGATTTAGCTTAAGTATCCATTGATAACTAGTAGGAATCATATTATAGCTCCACATAATAGGAGTAGCCCACATTCCTACTTGTAAACAAATTGCAATAATTTGACTCAAATCTTTAAAAAAGATGACTACTGCACTAGTAAAATAACTAATTGCCAAAATAAATATAATTAGACAAATACTATAATAGAAAACTTGTATAGTAAACACTGTTGGCCTATACCCATATATCATAAATAGAAGTATAGTAAATCCTATAAAAAATAAATGTACAAATAAAGAAGATAAAATCTTAACTATAGGCAAAATACTTATTTTAAAAACTACCTTTTTAACTAAATAACTATACTCTAACATAGAATTTGTTGCATTCATGATAGCCTCATTAAAGAAAAACCAAGGGACAATTCCTGCTACTAACCATAATATAAAAGGAAAATCGTCTACTGGCTGTGATTTAAATCCCACTTGAAACACAAACCAGTATACTGCCACTATTACTACAGGATGAATAAACGCCCATATTATACCTAAGCAAGACCCTGTATATTTATTTTTAAAGTCATTTAATGCAAGTTTCCACATTATTTTTTTATTTGCATTAATATCTTTCATCAAAACAATTATATTCTTAACTTTTCTTCTTACTACTTCTAACATGAAGATAATAACAATACATACCATCAACTTCATCAGAAGATTTATATTTTTATCTATCTGACTAATTATACCCGCTAGCTGATTATCTAACTTAATAATTAGGTATGGATCTAAACCATTTACTTCTATATTTATGACATTATTCTCTTCATAAATATCTTTAATGTTATTTAAACTTTTTATATCAGTAATTTCTAAATTAGCAAGATAATCATATAACCTAATTTTTTCCCATCCATATTTTATATATATATTGGAGAGTTTTGAACTATATCCTTTACTTCCTAAATCTATCCTAATATATTTAGTATTCTTTGGAATTTCAAAAGACATCTTTTGTATAATGTTGTCTTGTACATATTCTTGTTTTATAGACATCTCTTCATTCCATTCTCCATCAACACTATAAAACACCTGATATATATCTTGTTGCTCACCTATCAAATCATAGTAAAGAGTTATATCTGCTTTATAATCAAATCTTATATTAATTAAGACAAGTACACTTATAATAACTAGTGTTAATATGTATACACTTCTTTTTATTATTTTCTCTTTCACTCTACCTACCTCCTTTATCTTTTTAAAGTCGCCACTGTATCTTTACCCCCCCTAAACTCCAGTATACATTTCTTTATAATAACTCATATATTCACCAGATACAATTTTCTCCATCCAGTCTTGATTTGTAAGATACCACTCAATTGTCTCTTTAATACCTTGTTCAAATGTATAACTTGGACTCCATCCTAATTCAGTAGTAATTTTAGTATTGTCAATGGCATAACGTCTATCATGTCCTGGCCTATCTTGAACATATTTAATCATCTCTTCTGATTTACCAAGGTTTTCAATGATTAATTTAACAATTTCAATATTAGCTTTTTCATTGTTACCACCAATATTATAAACTTCACCAACTTTACCTTTATGAAGCACAGTATCAATTCCTGTACAGTGATCTTTTACATGAAGCCAATCGCGAATCTGCATACCATCTCCGTATACAGGAAGCTGCTGACCCTTAAGACAATTATTAATCATGAGTGGAATAAGTTTTTCTGGAAATTGGTATGGTCCATAGTTATTAGAACATCTTGTAATGTTGACTGGCATACCAAATGTTTCATGATAAGCTCTTACGAAAAGATCTGCACTTGTTTTAGATGCTGAATATGGGCTATTCGGTGCAAGAGGTGTTGTTTCTGTAAACATACCCGTTTTACCAAGTGTACCATATACTTCATCTGTAGAAACTTGTAGGTACTTTACACCTTCTTTAAACTCACGGCAGTATTTATCATGAGGATTTACTTTCCAATGTTTTTTTGCTGCATCTAATAAAACCTGTGTACCACGTACATTAGTCATTAAGAATATCTCTGGATTTTCAATACTTCTATCTACATGAGATTCTGCAGCAAAATTTACAACTGTATCAATCTTATATTTTGCAAAGATTTCATCTACAAGCTGTACATCCGCAATATCTCCTCTAATAAAGGTATATCTTTCATTATTCTCTATATCTCTTAAATTTTCTAAGTTACCTGCATATGTAAGTGCATCTAAATTAACAATATTATAATCATATGTACTAAGCATATGTTTAACGAAGTTTGTTCCTATGAATCCTGCTCCGCCTGTTATTAATATATTTTTCATATCAAAATGCCTCTTTTCTTTTTAGTTTTCTCAAAAATTTATTGTTCCATCTGTGCTATTTGCATCATATATTGACCATACTCTGTTTTAGCCATAGGCTCAGCTAATGTTATTAATTGTTCCTTACTAATCCACCCTTGTCTATAAGCAATCTCTTCAATACATGCTATGTATAACCCTTGTCTTTTTTGAACTGCTTGTACAAAACTACTCGCTTCTGTAAGCCCTTCACATGTTCCTGTATCAAGCCAAGCCATCCCACGTCCAAAGAGTTCCACTTTAAGCTTACCTCTTTTCAGGTATTCTTCATTAATAGAAGTAATTTCGAGCTCTCCCCTCCATGAAGGTTGGATGCCCTTTGCGATTTCTACAACATCATTATCATAAAAATAAAGTCCCGGAATAGCATAGTTAGATTTTGGCTTTTGTGGTTTTTCTTCTAATGAAACAACATTTCCTTCTTGGTCAAATTCTACCACTCCAAAGGCATGAGGATTACTTACATAGTACCCAAAGATTACAGCTCCTTCTTCAAGCTCTGATGCCTTTCTAAGCGCTCCTGTAAAACCTTTCCCATAGAAAATATTATCCCCTAATACAAGTGCGACTTTATCCTGTCCAATAAAGTTTTCCCCTATTGTAAATGCCTGCGCAAGCCCTTTAGGCTCATTTTGCACGGCATATTCAATTCTCATGCCTAATGTACTACCATCTCCTAATAATTCCTTATAGACTGGTAAATCTCTAGGTGTAGAAATAATCAGTACTTCCCTTGTTCCTGCTAACATAAGTGTTGAAAGAGGATAATAAATCATAGGTTTATCATAAATAGGTAAAATCTGTTTTGATATTGCCTTTGTAATTGGATAAAGTCTCGTTCCCGATCCCCCTGCTAAAATAATGCCTTTCATAAGTCACTCCTTTTATTCTCTATTTACATATATAAATCCATAAATTTTATATATCTAAAATCATACTTTTATTCCTTTATTATAGCATATTTTAAAATATCCTTCGGCTTTTTTTCCTAAATTTCTACAGTTAAATATTACAATTAATTTACATTTATTTGGCACATGTATTATTTTGTACTTATTTATCACATATAGTATAATAATATCTATCATGTTTTAAAGGAGTCTTCTTATTATGATCCGTGAAAATCAAAAATATCTAAATAGACTACAAGTCTTTCTAGATTTAATGGTTATACTTATTTCATTTTTAATCGCTTATTACATACGCTTTTACCAAATGGCTGATGGTATTCATTCACTTACATTTCAACAGAACTTACGTCCTATATTACTCTCAATGCCACTCTACCTTATCTTCTATAATATATTTGATATTTATAGTACAAGGCGCACTAAACCCCTTCATGTAGAGCTTTCTGCAATTGCTAAAACGAATATTTTATGTGCTATCTTTATCATGGTAGGCTTATTTATCTTCAAGATTGTAGATTATTCTCGAAAATCTCTTGTGTTATTTTTTATCATTAATACTATACTTACTATGTCTAGTAGATTGGTAATTCGTATCATTCTTAAAAAATATAGACGCAAAGGTTATAATCTAAAGCATTGTCTTATTATAGGTGCTACCGATAGCAGTGCTCTCTTTATTGATAAAGTCAAAAAAAATAAACACTGGGGCTATAATATCGTCGGTATTATCACTTCTTCCCTTAATCATCACAAAAAATTTAAAGGACATCCTATAATAGGGAATACTATAGAGCTCGAAAAAATCCTATCTGAAAAAGCTATTGATATCGTGATTATAGGAGTCTCTGGAGCAGACCTAAGTGAACTAAGACATATTCTTCAAGCTTGTGAGAAGTCAGGTGTTAAAACGCAGATCATTCCTTATTACCATAAATATATACCTGCCAAACCTTATATGGATGATTTAGATGGCTTACCTGTGATTGATATACGTCACGTTCCTTTAGATAATGTGTTTAAAAACTTCTTTAAGCGTAGCTTTGATATTATTTTTGCTTTGGTAGCTCTTATTCTAACAAGCCCATTATTACTCTTTGCAGCAATTATGACTAAACTTTCCTCTCCAGGTCCTATTATTTATAAACAAGAACGTGTAGGACTAAACCGAAAAAACTTTAATATGTATAAATTTCGTTCTATGCGCGTTCAGACTACTGAAGAAGAAAGGGATAAATGGACTACTCAAAATGACCCTCGTAAGACCAAATGGGGAAGCTTTATGCGTAAAACAAGCATTGACGAATTACCTCAGTTTTTTAACGTTCTCAAAGGAGATATGTCCGTGGTAGGTCCAAGACCGGAACGCCCTTACTTTGTAGATCAATTTAAGGAAACTATTCCTCGTTATATGATCAAACATCAGGTACGCCCAGGTATTACAGGTTGGGCACAAGTATGTGGCTATAGAGGCGATACCTCCATTAAAAAACGTATTGAACACGACCTTTACTATATAGAAAACTGGACCTTTAGCTTCGATTTAAAAATTATCATTCTTACGATTTTCAAAGGATTTGTTAATAAAAATGCTTATTAGAAAAAGCCCTCAAAAATTATGTTTAAATAATTTTTGAGGGCTTCTATTCTTATATATGCTTCTTATTTTTCATCAAAATAGTCGCATGCTCTAATGTTTTCTCATAATCTCTTCTTTCTTTTTGAATAATAAAATTAACAGCCATACCCGTACCTAATAATATCCAAAAGATAGGTGCTACAGATACTACAGAGTCATTGAAAATGCCTGCTCCTAAATAACCTATAATACCTAAAAAGAATGCTATTCCTATTATCTCGAATTCACTATAGCCTTTTCTACAAGCATAAAGCTTTATACTTTGTACTATATACGTACCTATTAAAATCATAAAACCTACTAAAGCAACTACACCTTGGTTCAGTGCAATTTGTAAGTAGAGATTATGAGGTTTATCCACTATCATATTCGTTGTGCCATAAGCATACCATTTCCCAAGATAATCATCTTGTGGGAAATATAAAGCATAATTATCTGCTCCATATCCTGTTATTAATGTATCTTTTAGTAAAGGTAAACTTCTAGACCAAATATATCCTCTAGCTGAACCTAAGCGTTCTTTTCCATAAAAGCCTATCTGTTTAGGGTCTTCTAATACATCTCTTTCATATGTAATCGGATTCACATAATATACTTCATCTTGCTCTACACCTAAATAAAAAATACGCTCTTTATCATATTCAACAAGCCATTTACTTGCCGTTTCAGATAGTTCTGTACGTCTATCTATTGTAATATGTATAAATCGTTCGTCCTCAAATCGGTATGTTTCCCCATCTAATATATTAGGAATTACATTTCCCTCTATATCTTGGAAAATTAGTGTTTGTTCTTCTGCTTTTTCCTGCCCAGCTGAACGAATAACCATATCTCCTTGAGACGTTTTTAAGATAACCTCATTCTCACTTTCCTGTAGTCCCTGAATGGGTAATTTTTGTTTTAAGTCTTCTTGTTCTGAAGGACTTTGCACAAGCTGTATGGCATCTGAGATTAAACTTGGGATTCTAGCAAAAAGTTTTCCACCTAGTGCACTATTTAAAACAATCACCCCTATTAGTCCTATCCCTGCAATAGGTACAATCCATTTCCAAGATTTTAAAATCCTCTTACAAAATACAATAACAAACACCACACTTGTAAGTCCCGCACCAATAAGCCCCGCTCTAGAAGTACTTCCTAGGAGAACAATAACACCACATACTGTAAGCCCTCCAAATACTACTCTATATTTTATATTATGCGTAAACAAAAAGAGCGTTAAAAAGATTGGTACGATGAGTGCTCCAAAACTCCCTACATAATTATAATGGTACATTGTTCCATACATCTTTCCCGGCCCATGTACGCCACTTAACCCTTCTCTATACTGTGCATAGGCTTCAGGAACAATTAAATTTTTCCCAAAATCGGTTGTCAAAACAATATCCTTCCCAACATATTGACAAATGCCCAGTATAGCCACAATACACGTCAAAATTCCTAGAGGTATAAGTATTAATTGTATATTTTCTTTCTTCTGTACCATATAATATGTATAATACATCATCACTATATAGGCTAATAACACAACAGTTCCTTCTGCTCTATCTGCAGCTCCCCACCAAGCTATATCTTGATGCTGAGATAAAACACCTGATAAAACAGTAAAAATCAGATATATTCCAACCCCTATACTCATTATCTTAAAACCTTTATCTACTTTTAAATCCTTCTTATTAAATGATAAAAAGAGCATAATTAACATCACAGCAGCAATACCTAGTATACTGCCTGCTTTATATTGAGAAAATATATCTACAATTTGCACCTGATTAAACAAATCTGCATACTCTTGATCTGTAATATCTACTATGGTCATCCTCATTATTAATGGTATGATGCCTACACCTATCATAATAGGTATATACCACAACCAAGAGAAATTAAATTGGTATCTCCCCTGACTTTCCTTGACTTTTTCCAACTGTATCACCTCTTTATTTTTCATAATGAGTTTATTATAACATAATTTTATAAAAGTAAGCAAAAAAGGTACTCCCTAAGGAGTACCTTTTTTATAATTCATTATCACAAAATTATTTTACTTGGTTTGTGAAAGTAATTGATTTTGTAGCTGCATCGAAGCTGTAGCCGATTCCAAGACCGTCTGCAACATATTTAAATGGTACGTATGTTCTACCTTTAGTGATTACAACTTTTGTATCCATAGGGATTTTAACACCATCTTTAAGCATGATGTTTGAACCATTTTGGAATTGAAGTACAGAACCATCTTTGAAGATTGTTACAGTACCAACACCATTGATTGTACCAAAGTCAACTTTACCAAATTCTTCAGCTACAAATTTAACTGGAACCATAGTTCTGTTATTTGCATCAATGTATGCAGCAGCATCAGCAGTTTTAGCTTCACCGTTTACTGTGTAAGCTGTGCTACCAACTGTTAATACGATTTCTTTAGCTGCAGCAGCATTTGGAAGGTCTTCTGTATTTTTTGTACCAACTACGAAGAAGTCTTTAACAGTGATTGCATCTGTTTTTTCTTCATCGTCTTTGTCGTATCCTGGATGACCTTTAACGTTCATTTCAGAGATAGCTTCACCGTAGATTTCTACGTCGAATGAACCTTCTGGAACCATTCTGTCTGTTGTTACTTCAACACCTGAAATTGTGATTGTAGAAGCTTCATCAGATGGTCTCTTAACTGTAACTTTAATTGTTCCATCTTTTTGTACTTCTGATTCAATTTCAAGGTCACCTTCTGTAACTTCTACTTTTGCATCTTCAATTGAGAAGTATTTTGTTGGAGCAACGTAGAACACTTCATCTCTATCGAACATTTCTTCTTCTGTTTCAGCAATAGTGATTTTACCACCTACTTGACCTTGAAGACCAACTTTAACTGTCATAGCTTCTGATGCTACTTTGAATGGAGCTTTTACAGTACCAATTTCTGCTTTAAGCGCTTCTTCAAATCCTCTACTCTCTGCAGTAATTGTAATTGGACCATTTTGGTTTACATCTGCATATACTTCAAATTCCATTGTAATTGTGTTGATTTTATTTTTTTCAATTACACTTGTATCTAAAGTAATTTCACCTGTTTTTTCATTAATTGTTGCTGCACCTTTTTTCTCTGTATCATTTACTTTTACAGTAACAGCTGTACCTGTAGTAACATGTGCACCTTCTACTGTGAAGTAAACATCTCTCTTAGCATCTAAGCTGTCGATAGCTGTTTCTTTTAATTTTACATTAACTTTTTTAGCTTCTTTACCGCCTACTAATTCAACTTTTTTGTCATCTACTACAGAGATATTGATATCAAAGTCTGCAACGTTAGCTACTACTAATTCTGTTTTAGCAAGTTTTTCTGATTTACCTGATGCTACTACGTCTTTTACATCAACTTTTACTTCACCAATTGAGCAATCTTCTCTTGGATTTTCTGGTTTAACACCGATACCTTTAAGTACGATTGAACCTCTTTGTGCATCTGAATCAAAACCTGTTACAGTTACGATTAAAGATTTACCATCATTTGTTACTTTACCATCTGCTTTTAATGTTGTGTTAGCATGACCTCTTTTACCTTCTACATCTACAGTACCATCAAATTCTAAATCTGATCTGTTTGGTAATTCAATTTCGAATTTAACGCCATCTGCATCGTTGTAGAATGAACCAGCTACTTTTTCTTCGATAGTGATATCAGCGATTTCACCTACACCTTCGATAGAAACATTTTTTGCATCACCAGCTGTAGCTACGTATACTTTATCTCCAGCAATTTCTGATGCTGTTAAAGTATATTTTCCAGATGTAACGACTGAATCTTGACCATCAACGATGATTGCTGGAGTTCCTTTTTTAACTTTACCAATAACAGGAATTTGAGCTGCTTTGTCACCTGTTACAGTTACTCTAGCCTCAGTTTTTGATAAAATTTCTACTTTAACATTACCTGCTACATATACACCTGTTGTTTGACCAGCAGTTGTATATTCATCTTTATTGAATTCAAATGCTTCTGTAGTTAAGAAGAAAACAGTATCTCCATTTGATGTTCCTTCAATATCTACTGTTAAGAATAATTCATCTTTTTCTACTACTGTGCCTTCTACAGCAGAAATAGTTTTACTGATTTCATTTGTTGATTTAGCCATTGTTGTTACTGGTACTGCTGTTACTACCATAGCTGCAGCTAATACCATAGCTAATTTTTGACGTAATTTCATGATTAACGTCCCCCTTCATAATTATAATTCATTATATAACTTTCCATTTCATAGTAAATTATATATGTGTATATTTTCAAAGTCAATCTACTAAATGTAATTGTAACTTTCTTGTAATAAATTTTAGTTTAATTTTAGACGTGTATCGTAAGTTGCAATAACATCTTTACTTTCATTCAATACATATACAGTAGCATCTGTATCAAATTCTGTTTCTACATCATCTTGAATATCTTCTAAATAACTCTCTAGTTTATTTTTAGCTGTTCCATCCATCTCATTCCACGCTCTTTTAGCTATACTTAAATTAGCATAATCTGTGTAAATCTCAATTTCCAAATCTGAATCATCTTCCTTAATAGTCATATTACGTATACGTATTGAACCACCATCAAAAAGTCCACCCAAATTTAAAGATGGAAAATTATCATATTTATTTTTTATAAATTCTGTATACTTTTTAATATCTTCTGCACTAAATTCACTATTTCCTTTGTACTCAAATCTAAAACTTCCTTTTGCAGATATTGTAAATGTTGCTTTTTCTACTTTTTCCCTCTTATCGTAAATTTCACCTTCAACTTTAATATCACCGCATTCTTTTTGAATATCTTTCATAATATCTTTTGCCATTTTCTCTAGGTTAGCTTTTGAAATATCTTTAAATTCATCACCAAACTTCATACTATCATAACTCATTTTAAACTCTAATTTATCCTCATCCCCTTTAAGGCTTAAGTCCCACTCTATATTATAGCGATCATCATATTCTTTCTCTAATTCTTTAAGTGCTTCTTCTAAGACTTTTGCAAACTCTACAGTCACATCTTCTTGTTCATTATCTTGTTTATTGTCTTCTTTATCTGTAATCCCTAATTTTTTCTCATATTGCTCAATTTTAACTTGCATTTTTTGTATTTCTGATTTAGCTACTGCAAGTTCATGATTTCTAGCCGCAAGTTCTGCTTCAAGTGCTGAATGAGCACTAGTACTGGTATTGATTTCTACTGTATTTGTAGTGCCATTCCAGTTTACTTGACTTCCAATTAATTGGCCTGCGTCACGAAGTGATACATATACAGAATCTCCAATAAAAAATGGTTCCATATTGGGCATTTTATGCTCTCCATCTACTTTAACATTAATATTGTTATAACGAAGTTGTACATTTTTTGTAAGGTTTGCTGCACTTACTGCAAATGCGCCTGTTCCGATAGCACTTGCCATAAGTACTGCCATGATTTTTTTACTTCTTATTTTCATTATCATTGCCTCCTCATGTAAAATCACTAGATTAATTTCTTTGATTAATACAAGTATATTATTGACTTTGCAGTTATTCAACTATTGTAGTCAAAACTTAATATTACATTAATATTAAAACAATATTAATGTATCCTCTTCTTATCTAAATTCCTAAAAAACTCCACCTATTATTCTACCTTCTCTATAACAAAAAGAGACATAGGACTTAAGCCTATGCCTCTTTTGAAGGGGTAGTTATTTATTAAAGTTATCTATTTGTAAATGTAGCTGTTTTTGTTTCGTTTGACCATTCAACTTCTACGTTTAATAGTCTAGCCATTTCACCTACTGGTACGTATGTTCTACCATCGATGATTGTCACTTTTTCATCCATAGGAACTTTAACACCATTTACAAGTGCAATATTACTTCCGTTTACTACTTGAAGTACGCGATTACCAGCAAAGATAGTGATTGTTCCACCATTTTCTTTAGAGAATAACACATCTTTACCATTTACACCAAATACGTCTGATACATATTTAACTGGTACCATTACACGATTTGATTTAGCAACGTATGGTGCTGCGTCCATCTCTTTCACTTCACCATTTACTGTGTATTTTCTTTCTCCAACTTTAAAGATACCTGTACCTTTTTTAAGACCATTAGTTGTGTTGTCTTCTGTATTTGGAGTACCTACTACGAAGAAATCTTCTACTGTGATTACATCATCAGTATGTTTAGAAATAGCATCCCCACCAACTGTAAGATCAAATTTTCCTTCTGGAACAGTTCTATCTGTATCTACTGTAATATCAGAGATTGTGATTTTACCAAGTTCATCAGATGTTCTATCGATTGTGAAGAAGATTTTACCATCTTTAACTTTTACATTTTTAATTTGAATATCTTCTGCTTCTACTTTAGCATCTGTTACAGTGATACCTGATTTACTTCCTTTAGCAACCTCAACAACAATTTCTTTACCACGTGGTAACATTTCAGCTTCTGTCTCTGTAATGACTACTTTACCACCTTTTTGATCTGTAAGACCAACTTTAACCGTCATTGGAGCCGCTTCTACTTTAACAGCTTCTTTAACTGTACCAAGTTTAATTTGAATATCTTCTTCAAAACTTCTGCTTGATGCTGTTAATGTAATATCACCTGCATCTGCAACTTTACCTTCTACTTCAAATTCAAATACAATTTTATTTGCTTTAGCTGGGTCAATTTTAGCTGTATCTAAAACAAGACCGATAACATTTTCTTTTTTAGCATCTAATTCTGCTGTTACAACGCCTTCTTTACCTTCAACGATTTTAATATCTTTTGAAGTAATTGTTGCACCTTCAATGTCGAAGTAGATGTCTTGACGTTGGTTTAAGCTAGCAATGGCATTTTCTTCTAATGTTACTTGTACAGTTTTACCATCTTTACCAGCTACAACTTCTACTTCTTCTTTAATATTAAGTTTAACACCGAAATCTGTTACGTTAGCAACTACTAATTTAGTTTCATCCATTTTTTCAGCTTTAACTGTTACTTTAACTTCGCCAGTTTTTACATCATATTTAGCATTTTCAGCTTCTACTTGGATACCTTTAATTTTGATACCACCTCTTGATACTGATGATGTAATACCACTCACTTTAAGTTCAAGAGTCTTTGCATCATCATCTAATTTTGCATCTACAACCTTAATATCTTGTCCTGCAAGGCCTCTAAGTTCTTCTACTTCAAGAGTAGAAACCTCTTTAAAGTTAAGATCTGAGCTATTTGGAAGAGAAACTGTGATAATTGCATCATTTTGAAGACCACCTGCTACTTTTTCTTCAATAATGATATCTGCAATTTGACCTTCACCATCAATAGAGATATTTTTAACTGTACCAGCTTTTACTGTTAATGTTTTATCTGTTACAACTTCACCTGTTGCAAGAGAATATTTGCCAGAAGTTGCAAGTGAATCTTCACCATCTACAACGATTGCTGGGTTACCTTTTAATACTTTACCATATACAGGAATAGAAACTTTATTTCCAGCTACCTTTACTGGTACTGTTACTTTAGCTTCTGTTTTTGATAAGATTTCTACTTTAAGACCTGTTGTTGCATCTACGTATACACCTGTTGTTTGATTAGCTGTTGTATAAGCATCTTTATCAAACTCAAAATCTTCTGTTTTTAAGAAGAATGTTGTTGTTGTATCTTGAGTTGTTTGATTTGCATCAAATTTCATATCTAATGCAACACCTTTAGCTGCATCTAAAATAGTACCTTCTACGATAGATACTACTTTATTCATTTCATTTGTTGACTTAGCCATTGTTGTTACTGGTACTGCTGTTACTACCATAGCTGCAGCTAATACCATAGCTAATTTTTGACGTAATTTCATAATTAAGCCTCCCTTAAGTTGTCGTTAGGCAATTACAAGGTTATGTGTATGTAATGTTTTGTAATATTTATTTAATATTTTTTAATATATTTATAATAAAATAAAACACCTTGTAAATTGCACATCTTTTTTGTTTCACAGTCCGATTATACAAGATATATCCAAGTATTATCAAGCTTTTTTGCCACATTGTAATATTTATGTAACCTACCAACATTAACCAATTATGGTTTTCCCTTGTATTTTCAAGGGGTATCCCCTAAGCAATTACAATATGGAAATTTTTTCTTATCCCTTGTCCCATTTAATATTTCGTAATAATTACTTAAAAATTTAAATGGTAGTAAAAATTTAATTAAGATATAAAAAATAACCCATAACTCTTTATAAGAGTTATGGGTTATTTAAGGGGATAATGCTTGATTCCCCCCTATTATAACGAAACCTTGTCTTTCTTATCAACAGGCAAGTTATGGTATTTGATCTTATGCTTTACTTACAACTTCCTTTAAATAAGTCATAAATTCATCACGTAAATCAGCGCGATCAAGTGCAAAATCTACAGTAGCTTGTAGGAAACCAATCTTACTTCCTACATCATAACGTCTGCCAATAAAGTCATAAGCATACATTTTCTCTTGCCCAGCTAATTTACAAAGTGCATCTGTAAGCTGAATCTCACCACCTGCACCAGCTTCTTGTTTCTCAAGTAATGGGAAAATAGCTGGTGTAATAATGTAACGACCAAGAACCGCCACATTAGAAGGTGCTTCTCCGATTTTTGGCTTCTCTACCATATTTTCTACTGTATACATTCTATCAGCAACTTGTGCCCCTTGCACGATACCATATTTATTCACTTGGTCTTCTGCCACTGTCTGAACCCCTAAGATAGTTGATTCATATTGTTCATACATATCCATCATTTGCTTTAAGCAAGGTACTTCTGATGTAATCACATCATCCCCTAGTAAAACTGCAAAAGGCTCATCCCCAATAAAAGTTTTTGCAGTGAGTACTGCATGTCCAAGCCCTTTTGGCTCTTTTTGTCTAATGTAATAAATATTGGCGATTTCAGATACGGATCTTGCAATCTCAAGAAGTTCATCTTTACCATGCTTCTCAAGTTCCATCTCAAGTTCTACAGACTTATCAAAATGGTCTTCAATAGACTTTTTCGTTCTACCTGTAACAATAATAATATCTTCAATACCAGAAGCTACCGCCTCCTCTACAATGTACTGGATAGTTGGTTTATCCACTATTGGAAGCATCTCCTTAGGTTGTGCTTTAGTCGCTGGTAAAAATCTTGTCCCTAGCCCTGCCGCTGGTATAATCGCTTTTTTAATTTTCATCTTTCAAACCTCTTTTATCCTCTTTTTCTTTGCTTTCCCCTATAACACTTTACTTTACTCTCTCAATACAATATATATTATCACTTATTTTTTTACCTTGCATCATCATTTCGTATTTTATCTTTAATTTTACATCTTTCTCTGATATTTCACTTTCAATTTTATGCGTGGTCACATAAATATTAAGTTTACCATAAGGTGTCTCATAATGGGTTGCATAAGGTTTCTCTACGTCAAAAACCATAGTAGATTCAAGGGCTC
The DNA here is from genome assembly GCF_046966505.1 of Zhenhengia sp. Taxonomy (NCBI): domain Bacteria; kingdom Bacillati; phylum Bacillota; class Clostridia; order Lachnospirales; family Lachnospiraceae; genus Zhenhengia; species Zhenhengia sp. The sequence goes on along the minus strand of NZ_JBKVCH010000008.1, from coordinate 126,722 downwards.
CACTGCGTTTAATCGAAACAATGCCATTTTTAATTTTAACTAAGTTGTTAATCGTTACATTATAATGAGGGTCAACTTGCTTGAAAGTAATGTAAGAACTGCCATTACGTTCTGCTACTACCCCCTCTATAATCATTTCATCTACATTATCATGTTCTTCATACTGCTGAGATGTGACAAGTTTTAATTTTAAGTTCTGCATATTTTCTCCTTCTGCACTATCAAAAATGAGAGTGGATGCTCCGCTAAGCTTAACGGAACATGACACCCCCATCTTTATGCTCTCTTTACTTGATCATACTTTAGTAAGATTCAATATCTACTTTTTCTACTTGTGTAACGGGATAATCTAAAAAGATTTGAGCCATCTTCTGCATACGACTTGGATGATCACTCACATAGAATTTATATGTAGCAACCTCCCCATCACTTTGTTTATCTGTACTTTTCAGAAGTCTTTTAATATTAAAAGCTGCTTCTGTAGCTGGATTAATCAGTTTAATAGAAGGTCCTAATACCTTTCCAATTTGCTCAGTAAGCATTGGGTAGTGGGTACATCCTAAAATGAGGCTATCAATACCTGTACTTGCCAGTGGGAGTAGGTACTCTTCTATAACTTCTTTTGTGATTTTATGCTGCGCCCACCCTTCTTCTACTAAGGGTACAAAAAGTGGGCAAGCTCTATCATACACTTCAAGCTCTGGTCTTTCTGCTTTAAGAAGCTGAGGGTACTTGCCACTTGCTACAGTCGCCTCTGTCCCTATGATACCAATTTTATTATTCTCTGTTGCCTTAAGAGCCATACGTACACCCGGTTCTACTACTCCTTCTATAGGAAGACCTGGGAATAATGCTCTTAGCTCTTCAATACAGTTCGAATTTACTGTATTACAGGCAATAATAATGGCTTTAACATCTTTAGTTTGTAAAAAACGAATAATTTGTGCTGAAAATTTTGTAACCGTCTCTTTTGACTTACTTCCATAAGGCACTCTCGCTGTATCACCAAAATAGATGATTGATTCATTACTAAGCCTTTCCATGACAGCTTTAACTACAGTGAGCCCACCTACTCCTGAGTCAAAAATGCCTATTGGTCTTTTATCCATAACGTTCTCCTTACAGGCATGCTAAATCTAGTAATCTTGTAATAAGGTCTTTTGTCTCTATACCTGTTGCTCTCCAAAGCATTGGGTACATACTAATAGAAGTAAAGCCAGGAAGTGTATTGATCTCATTAAAGATAATACCTCCATCTTCTTTAACAAAGAAGTCTACCCTAGAAATCCCTTTACCTTCTACTGCTTCAAATACATCTTTTGCATAACGCCTAATTTGCTCTTTAATAGCAGGGTCTAAGTCTGCATCTACTACCGTTTTAGAATCTGGGTTATTATATTTCCCATCATAATCATAGAACTCTGCCGCGGAGAAAATTTCACCTACACCTGATACTTCTATATGACCATTACCAAGTACTGCAGTCTCCACTTCACGTCCTACAATAGTCTCTTCTACAAGCACTTTACAGTCATGCTCAAAAGCAAGTTTAAGACCTGCTAAAAGTTCTGCTTTATTCGTTGCTTTTGAAATGCCCACAGATGAACCTGCATTCGCAGGTTTAATGAAGTATGGATAAGGGAAAGCCGCTTCAATTTTGCTCACCACTGCTTCTTCGTCTTTTAATTCTCTTTCATAAACAAGTACGAAATTTGCTTGAGGTACACCTTTTTCTTTTACGACGATTTTAGTAAAGGCTTTGTCCATAGAAACTGCAGAAGCTAATACCCCGCAACCTACAAATGGAATTTGGGCAAGCTCGAATAGACCTTGGACGGTACCATCTTCACCATTTCTTCCATGTAATACAGGGAATATCTTATCTATTTTAATGTAAACGGGTACTTCTTCCTCTTTTAATACAACAAGGCTTCTTTGAGTGGCATCTGGACTAAGAACAGCTGGAATACCTACTTCTTGCCATCTATTGCAGGTAAAGTCTGGGTTATTACCTGTATAGAGTAACCATCTTCCCTCTTTGGTAATCCCTACAGGATAAACTTCAAATTTATTATGATCTATATGCTTCATTACAGTTGTAACGGATTTTAAAGATACTTCATGTTCAGATGATTGCCCCCCAAATAGGAGTAATACACTTTCTTTCATTCTTACTTTCTCCCTTCACTTATGCGCTTAAATTTAATTGTATTACTTTTATTATAAATATTCAAGACTTGCCCCCATTTGTGCATTGTCTCCATGCAAAATAAAAAATGGCTCTATTTACCGAGCCATTCTACAATTTTAAATCTTATATCATAAGGTTTATCTGCTTGGAAAGCTACAATATCATATTGTTCTTTTGTAAGGTTTTCTTGTAACTCTTCCTTTCCTTCTAAAGGTACAACGCCTGTTGCGGCATCTACATAGCATAAAGGTGGAAACATGACACACCACCAGTTTTGTCCCTTACCTTCTCCAATCACAATGCGACATGCTTCATAGTTGCCCGCAGGGAATACAATATCTCCATAAGACTTCGTTGGAAAATCTTCATGTGTAAGCTCTGTATAAACACTATAGTCCTTACCCCAGTTCGTAATAATAGTCTGTGCGACCTGGGTAATCTCATCCCTATGATCATTAATACGACTACGTGTCTCTTCAATACTAGGAGAATCTGCTAAGATAGGTTCCATATACATAAGCACTGCGTCACGTACATTCTCCTTAAGGAGCTGATCCTCTGTGGTATCACTATTCGCAATAACATGGAAGCGAATAACACTTTCACTTAAACCTGAAGAAATAGTCTGTGCATAATCCGTCATTAAAAAGAAAGAAAAAGCAAGCATAAAACAGATCACACTTGATATGTAAACAACTTCTAACCAATATTTATTGATAAACTTTGTCATGGTCATAACCTCCTCAAATAATCTAATAGGAGTATTACCATAACCTATATTTTTATACCTTAATTTAAATATATTTTTAGTTTTTTCAAACTATAGAGTATAATAATGTTAACCTTATACTCTAAAAAAGGAGTGTTTATTATGAATTATGATTTTAACCATCCTCTAGACCGCCTACATACAAACTGCTACAAAGTCGATGCAAAAGCTTACTATAACATACCTGAAGATGTCTTATCCCTATGGGTAGCGGATATGGATTTCGCCACAGCCCCTTGTGTGCAAGAGGCTATCGTTAAAAGAACGAGCCACCCTATTTATGGTTATACTTTTATTCCTGATGCTTACTATGATGCCATCATTCACTGGATGCATTCCCGCCATAACTGGCTCATTCAAAAAGACTGGATCGTCCCTACACCTAATATTCTCTGTGGTATGTATATGGCTTTACAAACCTTTCTTTCAAAAGGAGACAAAGTCATTATCCAAAAGCCTGTCTATAATAACTTTGAAACAGCTATCTTAAACAGTGGATGTGTACCTGTTAACAATGCGCTTCTTTATAAAGAAGGAACATACACCATCAACTTTGAAGACTTGGAGGAAAAGCTGAAAGACCCAGAGGTGAAAGCCTTTATTCTCTGCAATCCTCATAACCCTGTAGGCCGTGTTTGGACAAAAAAAGAACTTACCCAATTAGGTAAGTTATGCGTTCAATACAATGTCCTTATACTGTCAGATGAAATCCATCACGACCTCATTTATAGCCATGCTCAGCATACTTCTATGGGCAATCTTTCACCTGAGATTTTAAACCATCTTATCGTATGCACTTCACCAAGTAAGACGTTCAACTTATCCGGTATAAGTTCTGCCAACTTCATTATTGCCAATCCTTCCATTAGGAAGCAGTTTACAGCTAAGCTTAACTGCCTTTCTCTTCATAACTTATCACCACTTGCCATCGATAGCCTTATTGCAGCTTATACAAAAGGGGCCGAATGGGTAGATGCCTTAATAAGTTATTTGGAAACTAATCGTAACCATGCTATAAACTTTATCAAGAAAGAACTTCCTCTACTAAAAGTAACACCTTGTGAAGGCACTTATCTGCTTTGGATGGATATGAGCGCCCTTCCTTATAGCCAAGATGAACTCATGACCTTCCTCTCTCAAAAAGCTAAACTCTGGCTAAATGCTGGTACAACTTATGATAGTGATCATACAGGGTTTGTTCGCCTTAACTTCGCTGTACCAAGGGCTGTACTTGAGAAGGCTTTAAATCAGCTTAAAGCTGCTTTTGATGCATAAAATTTCCAATCAGTGTAGATATTAAAGATAACCTATTTAGAAAGAGGGTCTTTATGTCTACACTTTATTATTTAGCCTTTAATTTCTTATTCTATTCCTTTTTAGGTTATCTTATCGAACAAATTTATGCCCGCTTTACACGTGGACATTTTAAAAGTGAGGGGTTCTTATATGGACCTTTTAAACCCATGTATGGTTTTGCTATGACTTTTTTAATTGCCATGCTTTATTTGTTCAAGGTACGTCCTATAGCCATGCTTGTCCTGTGTCTTGTTATCCCTACAGCTGTAGAATACGCCAGCGGTTTTTTAATTAACACCTTTTTTCATGTCTTATATTGGGACTACTCCCTTGTTAAATGTAATTATCAAGGTCTTATTTGCCTGCCCTTCTCCTTAGCCTGGATGGGATTATGCTTTATTGGCATTTATTATTTTCAGCCTTTTTTAAATACCTTCTATATGAGCTTTGCAAATTGGTGGGGTATTTTATTTTGGCCTTTTCTTATTTATTTGGCTTTTGACTTCTTCTTGACTGTACGTCGGCTAGCCGTTTGAGTGTACGCACTTCCTCTAATAGGATGTATACGCTCCAAGCTTAATTTAAGCTTTTCATCGCCGCAGATTTCTTTCACTTTATCGACTTTGTATTTCACACCGGCCTTGCTTCTGCCATTGACTTCATTATAAATAGCACCAAAGGCCATCCCTACATAACGCATGTCCAAACGATTACGCATCATTTCCTCAAGACCCGCTTCTTTTATATACCCTTCAAGTAAACTGTGTACCCTCATTTGGTCAGTCCACATATTCTTATTATAGGTATGAAGGATAGATTTTGGATTTTGTACATAATGATATAAGAATTTTGGTACAATACATAAACTCTCTACTTTTAATAAAGCTCTTACGTTAAAAACTAAATCTTCCATAAAACCTATACCTTCTTCAAAACGAAGGTTATTTTTTTCTATAAAGCTTCTCTCATACAAGCAGCGCCATACACAACCCATAACATAGTTATAACGAGGCATAATATCATCTACCCCTACCATATTGCTTACTATAACTTTTATAACTTCCTGCTTATTTAAAATCTCTTTCTTCACCTTAAAGCGTTTAGGGACGCTATTATTTTTATCATCTTTATAATAATTACACAGACAAACAGGACACCCTAATGAATGGATCTTCTCATACATTAGGGCATACATATCTGGTTCAACCCAATCATCTGGATCTACAAATCCTACATATTGCCCACTAGCTCTATCAAGACCCGCATTTCTCGCAGCTGATACCCCTGCATTTTTCTGGTCAATCACGATAATACGTGAATCCTTCTCCTCATAAGCTCTACAAATGGCTAAACTATCATCCTTAGAACCATCATTAATAAGTATAATCTCAATATCTTCTAATGTCTGAGCTAACAAAGAATCTAAACATCTATTTAGATAGTTTTGAGCATTGTAGATAGGAACAATAATACTTACTAACTTCATCTCTCTCCTTCACTTCCTTTAAATAGTCTCTCTCTTTAGATTATACTACCAAAATGTAGAATATGTTAATTTTCATCTCTACTTAATCTATTTCTTCCTATTAGCATCTCCACGCTTAATTTATAGTATTCTTTTTTAAAAAGAGGTGATAACAAAATAGGCTATTTCCCTTTGCTATCACCTCCTTCTTATTATTTATTTTTTATTTTGTGTGACTTACTTCTACTACTTACCCTCTACACTCTAAGGCACCCACCTATTCTACTCATAACAGTCCTTTTCATTCCTTCAGTCCTGTGTTCCACACCTCGAAGTTGCATGTCTGAGCGAAGCGAGTTTGCAGCCTCCATAAGCCTATCAAACTTAGAGCTACTTATCATTCTGTAAACAGAAGCTGGAAAAGTATCATCACCTACTCCTTCCACAGCAGTTCTTTTTACTACTTCACTCCTGTGTTCCACACTTCGAAGCTGCCTGTAAGGCTAGGTGCGCTACTCTGTAGGTTTCCTTTGGAGGAATGTCTAGAAGCTCTTAGTGAAGATAGACTCATGGTATTTAGCTGCATGTCTGAGCGAAGCGAGTTTGCAGCGTTCATGAGACTATCAAGCTTAGCGCTTCTTACATTCCGGAAACAGAAGCCGGAAGAGTAGCTCACCTAGCCCCTCCACAGCAGCTTTTCTACTCCTCAATTCCTGTATTTTGGATATCAACATTAACGCCTATACTAATAGGCATATTTTGATAAGTCTCTTGAAGCCATCCCGGTTTATATTTCGCCCACATCTTAGGGTGCTTACGATACATAGCTTGACCTATCCCAAGAAAATCTATATTCATTTCTTTAGATTTATCAATTCCCACACCTACTTGAGTAATAATTTCTTCTGCTAGAAGTGTTTTGATTTCTTCTATCGTACCGTCTTTTGTAAGGTTTGTACCACTTTCAGTAAGGTACTCTGAAATACTGCCTTTTACATCCATTTCAATCAGACATGTTGGTCCTTCTGGTGTATCTTTAAATTTAATCTTACTCTTTTCATCTTTAATTTGGTAAGTTAAGAGATTATCCTCATAGACCACTACCACAGGTGAATTCCTTACCTTACCTTCTACTAGAAGTTGCCCACGTACTTCTTCCTTAGTAAGGTAGCCTACTAGTTCATTATTATGAATAACAGCCCCACCACTTATATCAATCTGGCCTTTCATTTCTTCTTTATCGGTCTGATCAACATGGAATACAGGTAGAGTGGAAACACCTGTGTCCTCCATTTCTTTAATATAAGTGCCTACTAATTGTTTTTTGAAAAAGCTTGTAGCACGCTCTTTATTATTAAAATAGTCCATAATATAAAGTCCTAGTATAGGTTGCTCATTATTCTCTATTTCAGTTGTCGTACTCGCCTCACCATTTACTGCCAAAAGGGGTACATTTCTTGCAATAAGCATATCTCTCGATAAAGCATCTAGGGTAGCTTTAAAAAGTTTAGGATCCTTTAAAAGGTCTTCCCCTAAAAAAAGTGCTTTTACATGACTAAAGCTAACAGAGTTCTTACTACGTAGCTCTATATCCGCAATACTCGTCGCTATCGTTGCTGACTGTGAAGTTAAATTGGTTTCTACATCTTTAGCGAGACTATCCGTACCTGAGAGCTTACCAAAGTCAGGAATTGTATAAGAAATGGTATAGACAGGCTGACCATCTAACAATCTTTCTGGATCGTACTTATAATCCGTATTTTTATCTATCGCAAGCTCTAATATAACAGACCGACTATTCACCTCTGTACTATCCCAGCATCCTGTTAGCATCATAGGGAGCATACATAAAACTATAACTTTTATAAATTTCTTTTTAATCATGTGCACGCCCTCCTAAATTTCTGAGTTTTGCTAGGATAAGTAAAATAAGTGGCAATATAAATAAGAAGAAAATACCTATCTGCCCATTAAAACGTACTAAATAAGTATAAGACTCTGCTAAACTGCTTGGAATCATACTGATAAAGAAAACAATAGGAACAAGAGGCAGTGTCGTCACATTTTGCCTATGAAAATGTACAAGTCTACTGATTGTAAGAGAAGCCACATACATAGCCCCACTAATGTACATATAGATACTCATAATCCACCAGCACATCATAAAGATTTCTTGATTCTCCACAAAAGAACCAGGCAGCTGTATACTCTGCATTAAAGTAAGTACGGGCCAAAGTTGTTTAGTACTTGTGACCATCCCTACCCCTGTAAAGGTAAGGGCGATTAAAATCACTTCTATGATACTAATAATACCTACTGCCCAGAAGCATATACTTTTTAATTTCCCTGGTTTATTGACTAAACAACCTGTAATAAGCAGAAACTCTAGAGGCATAAAAGTCATACTGACATAGTACGCCCCTACTAGCATTCCCTGTGGCCTAGCTGTAAACATAGGGAGAAGTTGCTTATAATCTGTCTTAACAATAACTAAACAAAAAATGAGTACAAGCGGTGCAAAAACAAAATAAACGACTACTTCTGCCATACGCCCGCAAGCCTCAATACCTGATTTAATCAAATATTGAGCAGCAAAAAGTAAAATTAAAATAATCACTGGAAGAGGTGTTTTAGGTAATAGTACCTGTGATACCATCTCTGCAAACATACGCAATTCAAAGCCTGCACCCACAAGGAGTTTAATTACATATAACCCAACAATAAAAAGACCAATCCATTTGGTCAGCACCTTAGGGGCTATAGTATCTAGCCCTTCTCCTGGGAATCTGTTAAGAAGAGATGTAATAGCCCAGATGTAAAGGGTACCTATTGCAAATCCTATAATGGGAAGCATATAGCCATCATGTCCTGCTATCTTACCTGCAATACGAGGAAGAATAAGCATAGACATATTAAACATTTGGAGAATAAGCAAAATCTTTGCCTGCCTTATTGAAACATTGGCATTATGTGTATACATGATTATTCATCCCCTTTCTTTGGTTCACCTTTTATATCTGTAGCAGTCTGAGCGCTATCCGGTCCTGGAGGTGTTTCTGTTACACTATTTGAATCTGATAAACGAATACGTGTCTTTTGATGCTCTCTTGCATAACGTGGTCTACGATTTTGTAGGAAAATAGGGAATCGAATCATCGTATCCCTGAAGTCTCTATAGCCATTTCTATCTCCCGCTGTATAAGGTGCAAAGAATGGTGTACCAAAACTTTCAAGAGAGGATAAATGTGCTAAAAGCCAAATAAGCCCAATTAAAAAACCATAGAGTCCAAACATGGCACAAATAATAATGAAGATATATCTGAGTAATCTATAGGCTGCTGTAAGGCCATAGTCAGGAATAGCAAAGGTTGCTATAGCTGTAATGGCAACAATAATAACTATCATAGGACTAATAAGTTTAGCATCTACCGCTGCCTGTCCAATAACAATACCCCCAACTACCCCTATAGCATGTCCTACCGGTCCCGGTAGCCTAATTCCTGCCTCACGAAGTAGCTCAAAGGCCGTCTCCATAATAATAATTTCTAGTACACTGGGTAGGGCTATCCCCTGCCTGGATGCCGCAAGCGACACAGCTAATGACGTAGGCAACATAGCTGGATGGAAATTAAGTATAGCAAGATACACGCCTGGCAAAGCAAAGGATAAGAAAGATACAATATAACGGAGTATCCTTGTAAAGCTCATAATCTGCCATCTTTGATAGTAATCTTCCGATGCTTGATAGAAGCTGTTAAGCGTAGTGGGTACGACAATAACAAAAGGTGAGTTATCTACAACAATAGCCACCTTCCCTTCCATCAAACTTGAAGCCACTTTATCTGGCCTTTCAGTAGCCTGTGTCTGTGGAAATGGACTCTTCCAGCTATCCTCTATAAGCTGCTCAATATAGCCACTATCAAATACACCATCTATTGTGTATTTCTTAAGTCTTGTCCTTACTTCTTCTACTAAAGATTCTTGTACGATATCTTCCATATACATGATAGCGATATCTGTTCGACTTCTTGTTCCTACTGTAGTCATTTCTACTTTAAGTTTGGTATCACGAATACGTCTTCTAATGAGAACTGTATTAAAACGAATCGTTTCTACAAAACCATCACGAGGCCCTCTAACGACAGCCTCTGTCTCAGGTGCACTAACTCCTCTTGTTGGCCATCCTCTTGTGGCAATGACCAAGCCCTTAGACTCACCATCAACAAAAATTGCAGTATCACCTGATAATACTGCATTAACCATATCATCCATTTTCTCTACTTCTTTAATATCAAAGGTCGCTGAGAAATGATCCATAATAAGCTTAGTCTTAGGCTTATCAACAGCAATACGCTCTTCATTTAAGTTTTTGTAATCAATAATACGCGATAAGAAGAAGTTTTCGATAATATCACGATTGACCATCCCATCAATATAAACACCATAAATACGAATAGGGGTAAGGGTACCTATATCGACCTCTCTTTTGACCACATCCATACAATTTTTGAAAAGATAATTAATATTTTTTATATTAGCATCTAGAGATTCAGCTAAAGGCAACGTAATCTTATTGTCTTTATCATGAAATGCATCTTCCCTACTTGGGTGATTGACCCTCTCTATTTTATCCATACCCACTCCTCCTTCCTAATCCACAAATAAAATAAGCGCACTGCAAATGGCTATAATAATATAGGCGTAACCCACAAACTTTGTAAATTTAGCTTCCTTCTTTAGATGATTAACAGCAAGAAAGGTACGTGTCTGATGAAACGCCATATAAACACCAATTCCAAACATAACCAGTACAATATAAATACTCAGCATTTCCTGTAATTTTGCCATAAACACACCTCAACCTATTATGTTTTGCTTCTAACACATTTTGTGAAAAAATGTGGAAAAATATGCACTATACGAGGTAGAAAAAGTATATTAGAATACTTGTAAGATGGTTTTGAGTGGAACGGCCTATGGGATGGTCGGGAAGGAGTGTTATTCCACCTGCTGTTTACACTTTTTGAGAACTTCTATTCATATCAATAGAAATAACGCCTCAAACTCGCTACGCTTAAACATGAGGCTAAGTACATTTCTCTTGATATCTCATGAAGTTCTAATCAAAAAGTTCCAAAGGCAGGTTCCATAACCCCCCTCCCCTTCCCTTAAACGCCAGGAGACCTAAGCTTCTTTTAGGCCGAGGCACTTATAGATTCCCCCTAGGCTTCCGGGATACAGCAAAGCGCTTAGCAAGTATTTGGGATGGGGGCAAAAGAAGAAGAATCTGAGGGTACTCAAAATATTTATCAAGAATTTTGAGCGTAGAGACTAGAAGAATAAAATAAGATAAGTACTCTAGCTATGCTTAGCATAGAAATAATTAAGTATTTAAAGAGTTATTTGATAAACTTATTATTTGTATAGTAAGTATAAGTCATACTTATTTTAAAGTAAGTAATATTATAGGATGTAGTAGGAGGATATAAACGATGAGATTTACCGGGGATTTACTTGAACTTGACTTTGGGTTAAATGAAATGAAGCAGTTCTTTGGATTAATGCTAGATGAGGATGTTGAAGTTGTTCAGCTAGGTCATGATGAAGAAATTTGCTTACGTATTACACGTGGTGATGTAAACCGTATTGAATATAAGGCAAAACACCACTTCTTTAGAGGGGTTAGCCTTTACATGCAATTTGCTGAGGAGGGGCAAACCACTTTTAACTACTCCGAGAAAGCTTACATCCCTGTTTGTGGGGCTATGTTTGATGTATCTCGTAACAGTGTTTATAAAGTGTCTAAAGTTAAGGAGCTTCTTGTTCACCTTGCTATGATGGGGCATTCTACTTGTATGCTTTATAGTGAAGATACTTATACAATTCCTGAATACCCTTACTTTGGTTATATGCGTGGCCGTTACAGCGAAGAGGAAATTAAAGAAATTGATGAATATGCTTATCAATTAGGTATTGAACTTATTCCTTGTATTCAAGCTTTAGCCCATATGAAACAAACTTTAAAATGGAACTATGCCCTTCCTCTTAGAGATACAAATGATGTACTTCTTGTAGGAAGTGAAAAAACTTATGAATTCTTAGACCATATGTTTAAAGCTATTCGTAGCACTTTTAGAACAAATCGTATTCATATTGGTATGGATGAAGCTTGGGACCTTGGTCGTGGACGTTCTTTAGATGTAAACGGTCATAAACACCACTCAGAGCTTATGTCTATTCATCTTGAACACGTTTGTAAGCTTCTTGATAAATACGGATTCGAGCCAATGATGTGGGATGATATGTTTATGCGTGGTGCTGCTCCAGATAGCAATCACTATGACTTAAATGTTAAGATTGATCAAAAAGTCATTGATAGTGTGCCACACAACATGTCTCTTGTTTACTGGGATTACTACCATCTTGAAGAAGATTTCTATAAAAAATCGATTGAACTTAAAAAAGGTTTCCAAAAACCTATTATCTTCGCAGGTGGTGTATGGAAATGGGTAGGTTATGCACCTAACTATGAACGTACTTTTCTAACTACAAATGCTGCTCTTATGACTTGTAAACGTGAAGGCATCAAAGAGGTATTTGCCACAATGTGGGGAGATGATGGTGACGAGGCACCTGTTGATATTACCCTGCTTGGCCTTATCTACTTTGCTGAACATTGTTTCTTAGAAGAAGTGGATATGGATTGGGTAAATAGACGCTGTAAATACTTAACAGGACTGACTGCTGATGAATTTAGAAGTCCGGAAGAATTAAACCTAATTGAAGGTGTACCTTCTCCAAACGTTGGTTCACTTAACCCTTCTAAACAATTCTTATATCAAGATATTTTATTAGGTGCTTTTGACTTCTACGTAGAAGATCTTGACTTATCAAGTCACTACTTAGCTCTTGCTGATAAATACAGTGCTATTGCAGCCAAAAGTTGTTCTTATAAATCTATGTTCAATATGTACGCTACCCTTAGTACAGTGCTTGCGACTAAAGCTACTGTTGGGGTCGAAATAAGACAAGCTTATCTTGAACAAGATACTGAGACACTTGCTATGATTGCAGAAGAAATCCTTCCAATGCTTATATCAGATGTGGAAGACTTCACAGATGCTCTTCGTACACTCTGGTATGAAGATTGCAAAGGCCATGGCTTTGAAATTTTAGACACACGTCTTGCAGGTATTATAGGTCGCTGTAAAACAGCTATTTGGCGTATTGAACAGTACTTAAACAGCTTAGTTACTGTTATTGAAGAATTAGAAGAAGAACGTCTTCCATTTAAAATGGGCTGGCATAACCATGATGGCATGATTAATCATGACCAATATGTAACGATTGCATCTCAAAACGTTATTTCACACGGATTATAAAGTGCTTCCTTTTATACAACTTAACGGTTCATAAGCTCATTAAAACTATCCGTAGCATGCGTACGAAAGAGGTTATCCCTTTCACACAAAATGAAAACGAAGTTACGCTTAACCTTACTTCATTTAATGTGGACCATGCTTTCTACGCTGAAGGTTTTATCCTAGAAGAAATGTAATTGTATTTTTCTCCCTTTTTATTTACATATTTTTATATTTTTATTTAAAATATTTAAAATTAATTGTATAATAATTGTAATTACACTTAAAGGGGAGAATAAAATGAAACGTTGTCCAAACTGTCAATTTCCAAATATAGATTCGGATTTAAACTGCTTTAAATGCGGCACCTCGTTACCTGATGAAAAGACCGAAGAGTCTGACCAACTAGAGTCCGATTCATCTTCTACTACTTTTGATGCTAAAACGAATATAACGACCTTTATACATACACCTACAGAGGAGCCTCATACTGAACCTCAAGAAGCTCTAGCTAAGACAAAAGAGGAAACCTGCGTTACAAGTGAAGTGCCACTATCAGATGAACTGCCTCCACCTCTTACTACCAAAGCGCCTACTTTACCTACACCTACACGTATTCTTCCTAAATATAAGTCACTTCCTAGGTTAAGTATTGCTTCAAAGCTCTTAGGTCTTATACTAGGGTTAGTCTTTATTTTCTTAAGTGTAGGCTTCTTACTACTATTTCCTAGTATTTTCAGCATTGCCTTATGTATTTTAGGTATATGCTTTGGAACCGTTCATATGCTTATGGGCTTTATCATTGCGGCTGGGCTCGATTGGCTTAACGATGTAGAGTGTAACCAGCGTAAACAGCAGGAACTTATGAATCATATCTATCATAAACTACCTGAATAAGGCTAAAACCTAAGAGAATTTTGCTTATTTCAAGCTTTCTCTTAGGTTTTTTATTGATTTTATGGCTTATTTGTCGTATAAGTATTGTTAGAACTCCATTTTTATTATAAGCTTAGAGAGAGTTTTAGAAATATATTAGAGGGGTGCAAAAATGTCTGAACCTATTTTAGTTATTATGGCTGCCGGCATGGGAAGCCGTTATGGTGGTCTAAAGCAAATTGATCCAGTAGGAAGTCATGGTGAACTTATCATCGACTATTCTATCTATGATGCTTTAAGAGCAGGATTCAAAAAAGTAGTATTTATTATTAAAAAAGCCGATGAATTAGCTTTCAAAGAGTCTATCGGGAATCGCATTGCAGAGGTAGTAGATGTGGAATATGCCTTCCAAGAACTTGATAAACTCCCTAACGGTTATAAAGTTCCTGAAGACCGTGTTAAGCCATGGGGAACAGCTCATGCTATTTTATGTGCAAAAGAACTTATTAATGAGCCTTTTGCTGTTATTAACGCAGATGATTATTATGGCCCAAGTGCCTTTAAAGCAATTTATACATTTCTTAAATCAAATCCAGCAGATGAAGCTTACCACTATGCAATGGTTGGCTATACTTTAAGCAATACTTTAACAGAAAATGGTCATGTTGCCCGTGGTGTATGCTCTGTCAAAGATAACATGCTTTGCTCCATTACAGAACGCACACATATTGCTAAACATGAAGGTATTACTCAGTTCTTAGAAGAAGATACATGGACACCAATTAGCGATGACAGTATTGTATCTATGAACTTATGGGGCTTTATGCCATCTTTCTTAGATGAAATCGAAAAAGGCTTTACCACTTTCTTAGATCAAGCTCTTGCTACTAATCCATTAAAAGGTGAATACTTCCTTCCATCTGTAGTTGATAGTCTTATCCATGAAGGTAAAGCCGAGGCAACTGTCCTTCACTCTACTGACCGCTGGTATGGTGTAACTTATAAAGAAGATAAACCTGTCGTTGTAGAAGCCATTAAAAACTTCCAAGAACAAGGTCTTTATCCTAAAAATATCTGGACATTACCTTATTTAACACTTGCAAATCACTTTAAGTTTGAAGGTGATATTTTAACAGTGAACCCTACAGGTAATGGTCATATTAATGATACGCTCCTTGTTACAACGGATGCAGGTAAAAAATATATTTTACAACGTCTTAATCAATCCATTTTCAAAGAACCTAAAAACATTATGGAAAACATTGAAAATGTACTTTCACACCTTAAAGCAAAACTTGAAGGTATGCCAAATGTTGATTTAGAACGTGAACTTTTAACACTTGTTTATACAGATTCTGGCGACTGCTACTATATTGATAAAACGGGTGATTTCTGGCGTAGTTACCTCTATATCGATCATACTATTTCTTATGACATCGTACCGAATACAGAAGTTTATCGTAGCTGTGCTAAGAAGTTTGGTGAGTTCCAAAAACTCTTATCCGATTTTGATGCTTCTATTCTTCACGAAGCTATTCCAAACTTCCATAACACACCTGTTAGATTTGAAACTTTCCTAAAAACATTAGAATCAGATGCAGTAGGTAGAGCTGCTAGTGTTAAAGAAGAGATCGATTTCTTATTAGCTCGTAAAGAGGATATGCATGCTTTAACAGATAAACTTGAAGCAGGTATCTTACCATTACGTGTAACACATAATGATACAAAGATTAATAATGTTTTAGTTGATGCTGACTCAAAAGAAGCACTTTGCGTTATTGACCTTGATACGATTATGCCAGGTCTTGCAGCATATGACTTTGGTGACTGCATCCGCTCTGGTGCAACATCAGGTGCTGAAGACGAACCAGACTTAACAAAAGTAAACTTCGTTACAGAACTCTTCGAAAGCTTTGCAGAAGGCTTTATCGGAGCAGTAGGCCAAAACTTCGACGAAGAAGAAATTATGTCCCTACTTATGGGTGCAAAACTTATGACACTTGAATGTGGTATGCGCTTCTTAACAGACCACTTAGACGGTGACAACTACTTCAAAATCCATAGAGAAAACCACAACTTAGACCGTGCAAGAACACAGTTTAAACTTGTACAAGATATGGAAAATCAATGGGATGAACTTACAGCGATCATCAAAAAGTTCATCATAAAATAAAGATTATAAACTAAAAGAGAGAGGGTCACTTACGTAGCCTCTCTCTTTTGTTTTCTCCTTATTTCTTATATTACGCAAATATCATCCCTCTTCTTCTCCTCTATGCTCCCTCCCAGAGGAACTATTTAGTTCTCTCCTCCCAATTTCTTTGAGCCAAAGGGCTAGGTAGGGGATACTATGGTGGCTGCCTTTCCTAAAAGAATTATTTAGTTCGCTACCCCAAATTTCTTTGAGCCGGTGGACTGGGTGGGGTGCTATGGGGGGTTCCTTTCCCAAAGGACATATTTAGTTCGCTTCTTCCAACTTCTGCGGGTCGCTGGGCTGAGTAGGGGTTACTATGGAGGTTTCCTTTCCCAAAGGACATATTTAGTTCGCTTCTTCCAACTTCTGCGGGTCGCTGGGCTGCGTAGGGGGTACTATGGAGGTTTCCTTTGAAAGGTTGCTTAGAGCACCTTAATGAAGGTGTACTTACAGGTTTTAGCGCGATGTTTGAGCGCAGCGAGTTTCGAGCGTTTGTAAGTATATCAAGTTTAGGTGCTCTTAGCATTCTAGAAGTAGAAACCGTAATAGTACCCCCTACCCAGCCCCCACCCTCACACAAAAAAGAGGACCCTAAGTCCTCTCTTCCCATCCTCTACTCCACAGGATTAATTCCCCATATTTCATTAGCATACTGCATAATAGTCCTATCACTAGAGAATACCCCACTGTTTGCAATATTCATGAGACTCATTTGTGCCCATTTTTTCTTATTCTTATAGGCCTCAAATACTTTCTCCTGCTCCTCTTTGAAGGCTTTAAAATCTGCTAATACGTAGTATTGGTCTGCTTTATCCCAGTTAACGCCGTTAAGTAAAGAATCATAAAGCTCTCTAAAGCATCCAGTACCGCCGTCATTTAGTGTGCCATCTACTAAAGCATCTAGTACACGCTTCAAATCCGGATTTTGCTCATAATAGGCTCTTGGATTGTAACTATTTTGAAGCTCTTCTATATCTTCTACACGCAGGCCAAAGATAAAGTTGTTTTCTTCTCCACTCTCTCCTACTATCTCTACATTGGCACCATCATAAGTTCCAAAGGTTGGTGCACCATTAAGCATAAGCTTCATGTTCCCTGTTCCTGATGCTTCTTTTCCAGCTGTAGAAATCTGTTTAGACAAATCTGCTGCTGGCACTAATTTCTGCGCATAAGAGACGTTATAGTTGGAAACAAACACGACCTTCATCTTCCCTGAAACTCCCTCATCTTTATTAACCAGGTCTGCAATAGCTAGAATGAGCCGAATAATACTCTTTGCTCTATAGTAGCCAGGGAAGGCCTTTGCGCCAAAGATGAAAGTAACCTTTGGTACATCTAATTCTGGATTTTCCTTTAATCTAAAGTATAAATCTAATATATAAAGCGCATTAAGATGCTGTCTCTTATATTCATGAAGACGTTTAACTTGAATATCAAAGAGAGAATCTGGATCAATTGTAATGCCTTCTTTCTCCTCAATATAATGTGCAAGCTGAACTTTCTTCTCATGTTTTATAGCCATGAGCTCTTCTAAAAAGCCTTCATCCTCTATATATTTCGTAAGCTGTTTAAGCTTTGTAAGATCTATTACCCAATTTTCATTTCCTAATCTATTAGTTATAAGATTAGCTAATTCTCTATTCGCTAATAGAAGCCACCTTCTGGGAGTGATCCCATTCGTCTTGTTTTGGAACTTGTAAGGGTAGAGTGTATACCAATGATGAAGTTCTGTTTCCTTTAGGATTTCTGTATGCAGTTTAGCTACGCCATTAAGAGCAAATCCCACATAAATAGCTAAGTTGGCCATATGCACTTTACCATCCTTAAGAATCAAGCACGGATTCATCTTTTCCATGGTATATCCCTTATAACCGAGCTCCGCTTGCAACCTGTCATCTATAGCCTTAATAATCTGCAAAATACGAGGGAACAGTATCTCCATAAGCCTTATATCCCATTTCTCTAGGGCCTCTTGTAAGATAGTATGATTCGTATAAGCAAAAGTAGCCCTTGCAATGTCTAAGGCCTTATCAAATTCCTCTCCTTCTTCATCTACCAAAATCCTAATAAGCTCTGGTATGGCTAAAACGGGATGTGTATCATTAAGCTGAATAGCATGCCATTTAGCAAAATCATTAAAAACATTGCCATGATGCTTTTTAAAATCTCTTACAATATCTTGCATGGACGCACTTACTAAGAAATACTGTTGCCTAAGCCTTAAGAGTTTACCTTGCTCATTCGAGTCATTTGGATAGAGTACACGCGTAATATCCTCTGTACGGTTTTTCTCTTCTAAAGCTTTATCATACTGTTGATTGTTAAATAAGTTAAAGTCAAATTCACATAAAGGCTCTGCTTGCCATAATCTAAGGGTATTAATGGTCTCTCCACCATAGCCTATAATAGGTACGTCATAGGGAACAGCCTTTACCGTCATATCTTGAAATTTAACTTCTACTGTGTAATCATCTTTACGGATACTCCAAGGATCTCCATATCCAAGCCATTCATCCGCTTCTTCTAACTGGCCTCCATCCTTAAAGTATTGTTTAAAAAGCCCATTTCTGTATCTTAGTCCATATCCCTGTACAGGTAAATGCATGGTGGCACTTGAATCCATAAAGCAAGCTGCAAGTCTACCTAACCCACCATTGCCTAGTGCTGCATCTTCTTCTACTTCCTCAATTTCATTTACATTAACACCTAGCTCCTTTAAAAGTTCAGCAATTTCATCATAGACCTGCAAATTAATAAGATTGTTTCCAAGTGCTCTTCCCATTAAATATTCTGCGGATAGATAGTAAGCCGCTTTGTGGGCTTTATATGCTTTTCTTGTATCATGCCACTTATCAACGATCTGGCTCATAAGTGCTGTACTTAATGCACCCCATATCTCAGGTTTCGTAGCATATTTTAAGTTCTTACCATAAGCTATTTTACTATACATTTCCATATATTCTTTGATACATTGTTTTTCTATCATGATAGGTTCCTCCCATAAAGCTTCGTCATACTATATATATGCTGAGCCAGTTCGTCCGTGAGCACACCTTCCTTCATACGCCACTTCCAGTTGCCTCCGAGTATACCTGGTTTATTCATTCTAGCTGTATCATCAAGCCCCAATATATCTTGCATCTGCGTTACCGCAAGGTCACTTACACTGCTCCAAGCCCCCCTAATAAATCCCCAGTTATAACCTTCTTCATGGTCTAGCTTTAAATAACTACTCGCATGTTCTCCTACTTCTTTTTCTATGTCTTTAAACCAACCTTTAATCGTACTGTTATCATGGGTTCCTGTATATATAACAGAATTTTTGATGCAGTTGTGCGGCAAGTAAGCATTCTCCTCATCTGAATCAAATGCAAACTGTAAGACCTTCATACCAGGATACCCTGTCTCTTCCCTAAAATCTAAAACCTCCTGTGTTAGAAATCCTAAATCTTCAGCAATAATGTCCATGTTTCCTAAAGCTATCTTCAAGGCATTAAAGAGTTTTATCCCTGGCCCCTTTATCCATTTGCCGTATCTGGCTGTATCCTCTCCATAAGGCACTGCCCAGTAAGATTCAAATCCTCTAAAATGGTCAATACGAATAACATCATAAAGCTTAAGCGATGCTTCCATACGTTTAATCCACCACTTATATCCTGTACGCTCTAAATAATCCCAATCATAGATAGGATTACCCCATAACTGACCATCCTCTGTAAAAGCATCAGGTGGGCATCCAGCTACTACTATGGGCATTCTCTTCTCATCGAGCTGAAAAATCTCTGGATGAGCCCATGTATCACTACTGTCTGCTGCAATATAGATAGGTAAGTCCCCTATAATCTTTATGCCTATTCCATTAACATATTCCTTTAATTCTTGCCACTGCTTATAAAATTCATACTGAATGAACACCCAAAAATCAATCTTCTCTTTTAGATTTGTTCCATATGTCCTTAAAGCCTCTGGATAACGCTGTTTAATAGGCTCATCCCATTCTACCCAACTTTTATTATTCATAGCTTCTTTAACTGCCATATAGAGACTATAGTCCTCAAGCCAAGCTCTGTTCTGACTTCTAAACTTTCCTATCTCGCCTTTAAACTTATCTTTTCCTTTTTCATAGGCCTTCCTCAGTACAGGATACTTAGTATAGAAAAGCTTCTCAAAGTCAACTCTTTCACTACTGGCTTCTTGTAGTGGCACTAAATCTTCTTCCTCTAGCAATCCCTCATCTTTTAATCTATCTAAATCAATAAAATAAGGATTACCTGCATAAGCAGAGAAGCATTGATAAGGAGAATCTCCATATCCCGTATGACCAAGCGGCAGTATCTGCCAATATTTCTGACCACTTTGTTTTAAAAAGTCAGCAAATAAATATGCTGACTTTCCTAATGTTCCTATTCCATATTTCCCCGGCAAAGATGAAATATGCATCAAAATACCGCTTCCTCTTTTCATACACTCACCCCTTTGGTTTATAGACAGACATACGCTCCACAAGCTTTGTTTCGAGTACACACCTTTGATTCTCACATTTCTTTTCAATAATCTGGACAAGTAAGTTAATGCTGTCACAGGCCATTTGCCTTTGTGGTTGCTTAATAGTAGTAAGTGCTGGATTATAGTACTTACCAATATCTAATCCATCAAAGCCTAGGATAGATATATCCTCCCCTATTTTATATCCTAAATCTACCACTGCCTTACCTGCTCCAATGGCCATAATATCTGAAATAGCAAAGATTGCTGTAATATGCTTTTCCTCACTTAAAAGCTTCTTAACACTCTCATAAGCTGGTTCAAAATCATATCCACCTAGTGTAATATAAGCCTTATTAATAGGAATATGATTCTCTTCTAAAGCTCTCATATAACCTATGGCACGCCTGTTACTGACCCCGGCATCAAATTCATCCCCTAATACCATACCTATATGCTTATGTCCTTTTTGGATAAGATAGTTAGTAGCTTCATAAGCAGCTTTTTCATTGTCTATTCCCACACATGAGAATAGGTTCGAACTTATTTGAATGCTACTATCTACTGAAGTCAGTACAATAGGCACATCTAATCCTTCAAAGGATTCTTCCCTAATCCCTTCAAAGTTTCCTCCTAAGCAAATGACACCTTGCAATCTTTTTTCTTTAATAAAGGAGACAAGCACCTCCCCTTCACTACTATAGGAATCATTTTGATCATAGTAATGATGCAAAATCATGGTATAACCTATCTGATTAATATGCATCTCTATAATCTTAAGCATTTCGGAGAAAAAGGGGTTGAATACCCCTTTTACAAGTACTCCAATATGCTTCATATTATTACTTTTTAAAATCCTTGCACTATTGTTAGGTACATAGTTATGCTCTTTAATGATTTCTAGTACCTTATCTCTTGTTTCTTTTTTTACATCAGGATGATTGTTAAGTACCCTTGATACGGTACTAACGCCTACCCCAGCCAGTTTTGCTATATCTTTAATGTTCACCTTTCATCATCCTTTAACAGAACCTGCAGTCAGGCCTTTTGCAATATATTTTTGTGAAGCCATAAACATAATGACAATAGGAAGAGAAGACATAATAGCAGCTGCTGAATAAGAAGACCAATTGGTTGAAAACTTATCTTTAATAAACAGTTCCATTCCTAGTGGCAATGTCAAGGCACTCGGATCTTTAATAAGCGCTGCTGAATAAATAAATTCGCTATAAGGCGCTATAAAAGAAAATAAGAAGATAACAATAAGCATATTTCTTGTAAGCGGCAATATAATACGTGTGAAAACCTGCCATGTAGAAGCTCCATCTACCAAAGCCGCTTCAGAAAGTTCCTTAGGAATCCCATCCATAAACCCTTTTAGAAGCCATATATTATAAGCATTTCCACCACTAATAATGAGAATAAGTACCCATAATTTATCCATACCCCCAAATCGGTACACAATGCCTAATATAGCCGGAAGCGCCATAGTTGTTGGGAAAATTTGAAGGAGCATTAAGCTCATAAGTCCATTTCTACGCCCTATAAATTTAAGCTTAGAAAACGCATAAGCTGCTGGCACCGCAAGCGCTAGCTGGATACAAGCAACTGTGGTACATACGATGAGGGAGTTTTTCATCCACTCTAAGAAATCTGTATCCTTGATGACACTCACATAGTTATTAAAGGTAAAGTTTTCCGGGAAAACAGACTTTTGAATAAAGACTTCACCATCTGCTAAAGACGCAGATACAACTGCCACAACGGGGAACATGGTAATCGCAATAACTACCCAGATGACAATACGCTCGAACCATGCCCCTATACGTTCCTGCTTGGTGAGATTTGAGGTTTTATCAAGAAAACTTAAATCTTCTTGTGAACCTTTAAGTATAGCTTGCCCCTTCATCTTAATCCACCTCCTTAAATTGACCTGATGCTCTCATTTGAATAAAGGAAATCGTTCCAATAACAAGGAATGTAATAATACTTAAAGTAGCAGCCATATCATAGCGCCCAAAGGTGGTAGATAACTTATAAACTGTAGAAGCTAATATGTCTGTATGCCCTGCAAACTGGCTACCAAGTCTTGCTGGACCACCCTTTGTAATAAGATAAGCTGAACCAAAATTATTAAAGTTAAATGCAAAAGAAGAAATAAGCAGTGGATAAGCTGTTTGCGCAATAGAGGGTAAAGTAATCTTAATAAATTGCATGAACTTATTTGCCCCATCTACCTGAGCAGCTTCAAAATAATCATCTGGAATAGCACTAATAGCGCCCATGCATACATTCATCATATAAGGAAATCCAAGCCAGATATTTGCAATTAAAATACCTACCCTAGCCCAGAAAGGATCCAATAACCATTGAATAGGCTCCTTGATAATATGCATGGTCATTAAAATAGAGTTGATGGCACCATAGCTTGAGTTAAACAAACCTTGCCAAGAAAGAATAGCAACTGTAACAGGAAGAGCCCATGGTAATATAAGAATACCCTTATAAAACCCTGCCTCTTTTATATTTTTATTACTTAATATAATAGCTAATACAAGCCCTACTAAAAAGCACCCTGCTGTAGATACAACTGCAAATACAACAGTCCATCCAAACACTGGGAAAAATACATCTTTAAAAGGTCCATTAATAGCATCTATAAAGTTCTGAAACCCAACAAAATTATATTCACCCTGTGAATAGATTGTATAATCCGTAAAAGCAATATAAATGGTATACAAAATAGGCAACAACGTCAAAATCCCAATAGAAATCAGCGCTGGTGCTAAATATTTATACCCCGTAAGACTCTTCCTAAACGTTAACCCAGACTTACTCACCTTTCCTCTTCCCATACTCTTCCCCCTCTTCCTTATAAACCTTTACTTATAACACCTTATACTTTACTTTAAGCTACTGCCCTTTACCCCGCCTTATTCTACACTACCTTCAAGTAGTAGCTTACGCCTTCCTTTATGTGCACTTTATGTAACACTTTAGGTAATCTTTGACCTTTAGCTCTTAATACCCTAAGTCCCTGCTTTAAATTCCTATCTTAACCTTTACTTCCTTTGTTTTAACACACCCTAGAAGGTTCGCCTCCCCCTAAAGTGTGAGTTTAACCCTATAATCTCTTTCTTACCGTATTCACCTCTTCTTACTGGCCTCTATACAGGCCACTAGTTGGTAGCCGGTGCTACATGCTATCCTTTCACTCTATCTATTTCCTTTATCCTCTTTTCCTTCTTTTTCGTCTTTTCCGTATAGGTCCATGTGTGAGGTAAGGGGTAGCTCTGTAATACACCTGCGTAGTTTTTAGCTAGAACTTTCGTCCTTCTCTTTCTATAGGGCCTAGGTGCCTGCAGATCTGTGGGTGGAATATACCTCTGGAATCTTTGATTAGAATTTCAGGAGTAAGCTAAAGAGATGTTCTTAGCTTACAACTAGAAATTCTTCAAAGATGGAAGCAGTATATGGAACTCACAGTATCTGCTAACCACCTTCTCCTATGCCCCTACTTTATTTCTGCTGCGCAATTCCCACTGCAATTTGCTCTGCAATAGTCTTACCGCATGTTGCAGCATCAATTTGACCAGCTGTTAAAAGTTTAATGTTATCAGCTGCTGGTGCCCACATTGCTGCAACTTCTGGGATGTTTGGCATTGGCACGGCATTTTTAGCTTGAGCTGCAAATCCTTGTGTATAAACGTCTGCACCTACTTTATCATTATTAAGTACAGCTGTAAGAACAGGGATTCTGTTACCTACATCGTATAAAGTCTCACCTGAATTTTCACTAAGGTATTTAACAAGATCCCATGCAAGGTCTTGTTTTTCTGACTTAGCACTTACAAAGGCCGTTTGAACTCCAAGGAAAGATGGTGTTGGATTTTCACCCATCTTTGGAAGTGGTGCAATACCAAAGTTTAAGCCTGCATCTTTAGCAGAAGCTACATTCCATGGTCCTGAAATATAGAAAGCAGTATTACCTGAAAGGAATTCACCTTTTGCAATATCATCATTAATATCTGCTGGCATGAATTTCTCTTTTTGGATTAAATCTTGTAAAAATTGATAAGATTTAATAGCGCCTTCATTACCTAAACCAATATCTGTTGGGTCAAGTGTGCCATCATTATTCTTAAATACATAGCCACCATTAGCTGCTACAATACCATATGAAAGATAGAAGTCGTTAACGTTAAACATGAACCCTTTATCTCTTGCTATTTCTACCAGTTCATCCCATGTTTGTGGTGCCTCAGCGCAAAGGTCTTTATTATAGAATAAAGCAATACTTTCTTGTGCAAGTGGTACTGCATATTGTGTACCATTAATGGTTACAGCATCAACAATAGCCTGTGATGCATAAACACTATTATCAAATTTACCTGCTGGCACTTCTGCAAGTAAGCCCGCTTTTTGGAATGTTCCTAAGTTATCATGAGCAAGGCCAAACATAATATCTGGGCCGCTCTTACTATTTGCTGCTTGAAGGAAACCTTGCATGTCAGATTGGTCTTCAAGAACTTTAACATCTACGTTATTTTCTGCTCCCCATTTATTAGCTAATTCACTAATCGCTTCTACTTCTGGTGTCATAAGATGAGACCAAACAGTAAGTGTTTGTTTTTCTGCTGGTTTTTCCTCTTCTTTTTTAGGTGCTTCTTCTTTTTTATCTGTTTCTTGATTAGCTTCTTGCTTTACCTCTTTATCAGTATCTTTGCTAGCCTCACTGCTACTGCATCCAAATACTGCCCCTGTTGTTAACACCATAGCTGCCATAGCTGCTACTAATTTCATCTTTTTACCCATAACGAAATTCCCCCTAATGGTTAATGTTTTATATAAAAGCTTTCGCCCTTATAACACTTTTAATTTTTTAATACAATTAAAATTTGATTTGGTACTAAGGTAATCTTACTCGTCATCTGCTGTTCTACTCCTTCTGCTAAGCCTTCACTTGATAAAAGGACTTTGTAAATTCCTTCTTCTAGCTCTATACTTTCCTCTTGATCACTAAGGCTAGCCAGTATATAAATCTCTTCCTCTTCATAGATCCTCTTCATCCCAAAGATCTTTGAATGAGGTGTATTTACTTCCTCAAGTTCTCCTACACTTAGTGCTTTATGCTCATTTCTAAGGTTAATGAGTGCTTTATACCACTGGTAAAGTGAATCTTTATCTTCAAGTTGTTTATCAAGTGCTACCTTTTCCTTTGGATTAGAACTATCTATCCAATTTGTATTTTGATCCTCATCTGTACTACTCCACAGGAAAGGCTCTCTAATCCTTTCATCTGGTTTAGTCCCTGTCATTCCCAGTTCTTCTCCATAATAAAGATAAGGCGTACCTGGTAGATTGAGATAAATAGCTGCTGCAACTTTCATCTTATTTACGTCTTCGCCTAATACATTCATCACCCTTGTTTGATCATGATTAGACAAAAATGGTGCTAAGACAAAAGTATGATCTTCTTCCTTATACATTTCCTCTATAGACTGATACGTATAAACTACATTAGATAGAGTTCTACTGTTAATGGCATTAGTTAAAGTGCCACCTATGTTAAAGTCAAAGAAAGAATCTAATACCCCCGCATATTCACAAATATTATAAGGGGCATCCCATACTTCACCTATTAAAACAGCTTCCTCATTTATGCTGTGTACATACTCCTGAAAACGGTTCCAAAATTCGATATTTTTTTCTTTCTCATTAAAGATCCACTTAGCTGCATCTAATCGAAATCCATCTATCCCTAAATCTAGATAATACTTAGCAACCTGCTGCATTTCTTCCTCTACTTTGGGATTATCATAATTCAAATCAGGCATTCCTTCATAAAACGCGGCATAATAGAGTTCATCTTTATTGCCATTTTGTGCCCAGGCAAGTGTAGACATAGGTGAGCGTTCAAGCTTCTTTTCCATATCTTTTGTCCATATGTAATAATTTCTGTAAGGGCTATTTTCATTTTCCCTTGCTTCTTTAAAATAAGGATGCTCCCATGAAGTATGATTAATCACTAAATCCATGACTACTTTAATATCTCTTTTATGTGCCTCCTCTAGAAGTACTTTCAAATCCTCTATATTTCCATAATCTTCATCAATGGCATAATAATCTTCTGTGTCATATCCATGATAACTTGTAGCTTTTGTAATAGGCATAAGCCAAATGCCCCTTACTCCTAAATCCTCTAAGTAGTCTAGTTTTTGTGTAACCCCCTGCAAGTCTCCTATTCTGTCCCCATCTGAATCATAAAAAGCCCTCACAAATATTTCATAGAATACACGCCCATTATAGCTCTCATAACTTATACTTTCTGGCTTAAATAAAGTTACTGCCACAAGTGAACCTATTAAAGCTACTGCAAGTAATATACCTCCTATTAAAATGTGCCTCTTTTTATGCAAAGACTCACCTCCTGAAACTTGTTTTGGAATCAGTTCTGGTACCGTTACTCATATAATATATGAATACCCAATATTTTTCAATACAATATTTTAACTATTTTAAATAAATAAAATTATTAAATATATAACTTTATTGCTATTCATATATACCTTATAAAAAAAGCAACTTAGTCTTTTAACTAAGTTGCTTTTTTAATTTCATAGAGTAAATAAACTAGGTTAGATCCATTTTACTCAATCTAAAAGGGTTAAAATACGATCCATAATGACTGCCACTTGTGCTCTTGTAGTAGAGTCTTTTGGTTTATATGTACCATCAGGCATTCCACTTATAATACCTGCTTCATAAAGCTCTTTAACTGCATCTTGTGCAAATGAGCTAATTGTATCTGCATCTTTAAATGGCACGTAGCTTCTTTCTCCTTCAAGTTCCACGGCTAATGCTGTAAGTGATCTTGAAATCATTACTGCCATCTCTTCATTTGTGATTGAATCGTTTGCACCAAATGTTCCATCAGGACGTCCTGTTACAATACCTTTTTCATATAAGTTTACAACTGGTTCTGTATACCATTTACCGAGCTGCGCATCTTTAAATGGTGATGTTGCTGCTGTCCCTTCAAATCCAAATGCACGTGCTACGACAGCTGCAAATTCAGCTCTTGTAATTTGTTTACTTGGTCCAAAAGTACCATCTTCATAACCTTTTAAGATACCACGTCCTGCCATTTTTCCAATTGCCTCTGAAGCCCAGTGCCCCTGTGTATCTGCAAATTGTACGCTTGGTACTAC
Organism: Zhenhengia sp.; assembly: GCF_046966505.1. NCBI lineage: Bacteria > Bacillati > Bacillota > Clostridia > Lachnospirales > Lachnospiraceae > Zhenhengia > Zhenhengia sp. Next base: position 98,874 of record NZ_JBKVCH010000008.1, on the reverse strand, counting down.
TGGTTTCTCTTCCTCAACTGGTTGTTCTGGCTCTACCTTGTCGCTTGGTTTATTTGGTTTATTTGATCCACTTGAACTACTTGATCCGCCTGAGTTATTTGAATCACTTGGTTTATTTGGCTTACTTGGTTTTTCTGGTTCTACTGGTTTTTCCGGTTCTACTGGTTTCTCCGGCTCTACTGGTTTCTCTGGTTCCACACCAGTATTCTCATCTGTTCGGTCTACTCCTACATTTGGTGTATCTATTGGAGATAGGAAATAATCAACGACTTTATAGCTTGCCGAATCTAGGAATTGATCGTTACGCATATCTATTAAGTCTCCTAAAATAGCTTCTCTACCTAGGTTCAATAATTGATTACTTGTAATATATATGCTTAATTTATTACCGTCTCTTACAGTAAAGCTATAAGCCTCTTTATCTTTTGGCTCGAACACAACATCTTCTGTAAGTGTATCTTTAGTTAAAAGCTCTATTTGAATACCATAGATGTCTTTTGGGATATCCTGAACTTTTACTGTTACAGTGTTGTTGGTATTATTGTGTAAATTAATGCTTGGAGTAGCACCGAATACGGTACTACTTCCAAATATAAGCATTGCTGCAATAACTGAGGCAAATTTAGTTCTCTTCATACATGTCCTCCTGTATTAATGATGTCGCTCCCTGATTAAGTATAATCTCTGGCATAGAATCATAAGAAGGTGTTCCATACCATAATGTTGTACTTGTTACCCTTGGTGTTCCAGTATGTGCAGTTGTATCATATCTATACATCTTCGCCATAATTTCTGTTGGAAGCACACTTAACTGTGAACAGTCACCTTGTAGTTCTTCTTCTTTTTGCACATCTGGGATGAAGATAAATAATCCATCACTAATATCACTTGTTTCACCATCTTCAGGTACTTCAGCAAACATTAAGAGTTCACCATTAATAGGTCTTTCTACATAAGTCATCTCTTCATCTAAGCCTGATTTTTCAGCGTATCTACCTACAATATGAATAGTATTATAAAGTGGGTCCCCTCTATAAGTACCTACAATAACAAGTGTGCCTTCTTCAATTGCACTCACACCATCTACATCATCATACTCATAGTCTTGTCCCATAATACCTACTTTGTAATCTTCAAAGGCTACATTATCACCAGGGTAACTTAATGGTTCAACATCAAATTGGCTAAGGAACTCTTCATCAATGTTTTCACCTATTATACGGATTACATCAGCATCATAAGTCCAAATTCTTGTATCTTTTGAAGATGCTCCAGGTTTATTGAAGTAAGTAATGAATTTGCTTGCATCTGCCGCTTCATTAAACTCAAAGTCACCTTCTTTAGCTGTCAGATAATTGTATCCATCTCCTGCTTTTTTACCTACTGCTATCTCAAATGTTCCCTCAGGTAAGGTACTATTATTTTTAGCTTTTACCCTAATACCTGTTACTGGTGTCTTTTTATTGAAAGATAAGATTAGGGCTGGTCCTGTAGTTGTTAAAGCTGGTCCTGTAGTTGTTAAAGCATCTCCGCCTACAAATTCAATACGATATTGACTTCTATCAATAACATTGTCATGCTCAATTCGAACTTGCCCTGCATTTACTTTTCCATTATTAACGTCAGCATTTACTATATTTCCTAGTGAATCAATGGCTCTTACTTCGTATTTAAATGCTTTATTATTAGCTGAGCCTATTACATCCTCATAAGTAGTGTCTGTAATAAAGGCAATTTGTTTACCATCTCTGAAGATTTCATATCCTAATAAATCCTCTTTAATACTTTTATCTGAACGAATGGTGATCTTAACTTTATTTGCATTTGATTCACCTTCGGAAAGGTCTGCAACAGATGCCGTTGCATCAAATTCCATAGCTTGGATTCCCGTACCACCATTTAATCTATATCTTCTTGACTCATCTGTAAGGTACTGAATCTTTCTTTCTTCTTGAGAGTAATTTTTCATCTCTGCTTTTGCAGCATCTGATAAGTCCATACCCCACTTGGTGAAGAATTCTGTTAAGTCTTTTTCTACCGCCATACTTGCAGCTACTGCGAACTTATCATCTCCAGTAAAGCCATTTACTTTACCACTATCGTATACCTTGAATAATTTATTATAGAAACTTAATGGTCCATTGTCTTTATCATCTGCACCATTGTCATAGGCAAGATGTAATTGCCAGTACATACCTAACTGTGTAAATCCATCGTTTGACATTCCTTTATCGCCTACTGCGACTTTTTTATAAATGTCTTGGTACTTGTCTGATAACTCTAATCTTGATGGAAGCATATTATCTTTCCCATCATAAGTCTGCATCATAAGTGAATAAATATTATTTGTAATTTCAGCCTTGCCTAATCTATCCATGTTATGACCAATTTCATGGGCAATTCCCCATCCAAATAGACCATTTGCATTGCCTTCACCTGTTACAGATGTTGGTTTTCCTTGTACTAATGCACCTGTTGAACCGTATCCAACACCAATATGGCTACCTGCTGCATACATAAATGCATTAGCGAACATTCTCATATATCTTATATTTTGTCTGCTCTTAAGGACATCTAATGGATTATCAAGTCCATATGTAGTATGTGTGATCTTAATCACTTCTTCCCAAGCAAGCATATTATTGTAAAGTTTCTCGATTTGAGCATCTTTATCTGGTGTAGCAGCTGTAATACCTGCAAGTACTTGATCTGCTGGTAGAGATAACAGGATATTTCTTCCTGATATTTCTGTAGAGTTTGCTGGGTTCGTATCTTTATTGTTTAGTTTATTAGGCGCATATGCTACAAGATCATCAATATATTTTGATATTCTTGCTTTTCTTTCTGTTTCGCTTAATTCATACCAGTTATAAAGTTCTAAAGTTGGGATTTCTTTTACTGCTCCCTCAGTATCTCGAATGTGTAACTTAATTTGGTCACCTTTGTTACCTGAGTATCTGTAATAGAATGAACCACCAGCTGTCACTTTAAGGTTTCCTATCTTTTCGATTTCAATGATGTTTCTACCCCTTGTAAGCTCAATAGCATCCCCTGATAGTGAGTTTGCTTCTGAATAATACTGAGTTGGTATAAGATGTAATGTTTCTCCCTCTGGAATATCTGCATAGATTGCTACTTTCTTACCTGCAAATCCTACTATACCTAATGGGCTCCAATCATTAATACGTTTCACATCACCACTTGCATCAATCGATACAAAATTATTTTTAATAATCCCTAACTTAGAAGTATCCTTTGCAAGTAAGGCCTCTGCTAAATCAAGTTCATCCTTTAAAATAGCAGAATCTACATAATAAGAATCTTCATCATCTAATTTTGCTCGAATAGCGTCGATATCTTCCTGTGTTACACCTGGTGCTAAAGTTGTAAGGGCATCATCTGCAAATAATGCTCTGATTTCCCCATCTACACTATAATAGTCATAGAATGCGATTTCTGATGCACTAGCCTCTACTCTTGCTCCATCAAAGATTCTACCTCTTACACCAATTTTCTTTACCTTTGTTTTTGGGAATTCAAAGATAGCATATTGTTGTCCATTTTTATCTGTTCTAACTTTATACCACTTATCTGTTACAATTTCTTTTCCAGGTCCTGATAAATCATCGCCTTCTTCCCATACAGTAATATGGTACCTCTTAACAACGTCTGCGTAGCTGCCATCTAATCTTGGTACATAAACAACATAGTTCATCTCATGTGGCTCTGCAAAAGTAAAGTTGATTTGACCAGATTCCCACCATATTCTTGCTGTCCAGTGTGATGCATAGTCACCATCTACTACGTTTTTAATACCATCTTTTGTATCTGTTAAATCATACTTTTGATTAAATCCATTTGGATAGAATTGCATATCGACATTGTTACGATCTGCAAGTTGTACATCTATAATCTCATCTACACTTATTCTATTTTTAGTTGGTAAAATAGGTCCTTCAAGTGTAACTTTCTCTGGTGTTCCTGTCACGACTAGTGAGCGTCCACTCTCACCTATGCTATTACCTGCAACAACATATAAGTTATATTCTACATCATTTGTAAGGCCACCTATAACGGCTGAAGTAGCTGTTATTTTACCATCTGCACTTCCTGCAGGTACAAATTGTTTATAGGCTGTATCATCTGCACTTGCTTCCTTATAAAATACTTTGTAATAAGTAGCATTGTCTGTTTTTCCCCAGTTAAGTTTAAGCCCACCATTCATCTCTTCTACTTTTAAGAAATCTGGAGGTAATGGTTTTTCTGAAGGTTGTGGAATACCTCTGTATTCCTCTGATGGTGTTCCCATCCATTCCTCTGATGTAGCTCTAATCATGAAGTAGTAAGGTGTTAAGTTTTCAAGCCCTTTTACGGTTGCACGTGCTTCATCTACATTTAACTCACCTGTATACTCGCCTGATTTTTCCCCATAAAATACTCTATAGCCTTCTACGTTTGGAACTGGATCCCATTCAAGGGTAATAGCTTCATTCTCTTCAGTTAATATAACATTTTTAATTGCAGTCTTATCATTAGGGGATACATTGGATGCAATATCCTTAACAAAGGATACCTCTTCCATTACAACATAGCTAGGATTTCCATCTTCCCCAACTACCTTATCTACTGAAACGGTTACTCGTTTCACCGGAACTCTTTTTCCAAGATTAATAACAATCTTATTTTTATCTTCTGAGCGTCCAGTGTATCTTATACCTTTATAGCCTTCTACTGATGAACCAAAAGTTTGGATCTCTCTTTTTGTTTCGCCATTTTCCTCATACTCAACAATGACAGTTCCACCTTCAAGTCCACCTTCAGCTACAGGGGATACAAGCTCAATCACTTGTGCTTCTATACCTTTATCACCTAGATTAATGGGTATCTCAAGTTTTCCTTCATCTGAAGTTTTTTGTATTTTAACTTGAGTTTCGCCTGTGAATAAATCTGCTACACTATTTCCATCAGCAATTTCAAGCCCTGCATCTTTAATGGATTCATCAACGGATACCATAACACTTTGTGAAATAATAGCCGCTAAATCCGTTTGTACTTCTTCCCCTTTAGCTTCAAGCTGTTGTTTCACATATGTTAATTCTACAATATCAACTTTATCATCTCCGTTAATATCATGATCATGAATACCATCTTTTATATTTTGTTCTATTTCCTTAAGGTCATCTTCTGTTACCTTTTGATCTCCATTAATGTCTCCATAAGAAAAAGTAGCATCACCTGTCCCTACAGTTACATTTTTTGAATAATCGCTGATGATGATATCTTCTGAGGTATAAGTTTTATAGCCTTCACCTTCATATACGAAGTTATATGTACCTAGCTCTAGATCTTTTATATTGATGTAGTAAGAACCTATGACATCTTCTGTAGTCATTTCCACATCGTGAACATTCTTAGCAACGATTTCTACAGGGTAATTCCCTAGATTCTTAGTTACTTCTGGCTTAGCTCCAAGTTGTATTTCTACTATACTACTATTACCTTTTTTTAAGCTTACCTTAATATCTTGACTCTTTACTTTTTTATAAGCAAATGGATAGTCAAATCTGATAGAAGTAGATATATTACCCTTAGCATTAGCATCTTGGGCCTTAATATCTACGGTCTCACGTGCATATACTGCTGTTAATGGTGTAAATGTTTGTACCATCATCGCACATGATAAAATCATTGCCATTTTTCGAATTAATTTTGGCACTCTTTCACTCCTTTTCATATTTATAGTTGCTACTAAAAATATTAATTATCATCTAATCTTTTTTCTTTACTATACTAGCATTTCTATATACATATGACAAGCAAAAATTTACCTTTTCTTAACTGCCTGGCAACTTGTTATTAACAACTTATTCATTTTTATACATACTGGGATAACGATAACATGGATTAAAATGCTGAAAATACCCCCTCACTTCGCAATCAGCAAAATGAGGGGGTATTTAATCCCTAAAAAGTTTATTTTTTCTGGGCAATCTTTTGTTTCCCATATGTTGACGGGGACATACCATAGTATTTCTTAAAAAGCTTACTGAAGTAATAAGCATCTTCATAGCCTACCGCTTTAGCTACCATATTAATAGGTATGGTATTGTTTTCTAAAATTTGCTTAGCCTTCTCAAGTCTAATTTGAATGAGATAATTAATAGGGGAAGTTCCTGTTTCTTCTTTAAAAATTTTAGAAATATAAACAGGACTTAAATACATATTTTTTGAAATATTATCAAGAGATATATCTTCCATATAATAAGAACTCATATAGTCAATAAGACTTTGTACGATAACTTTCTTATCTCTGCTTGCAAATTGTGAAGCTTCTAAAGATGGTGGTTGACTGCATTCATCCATTTCACGGTAAAGAATTAAAATCAGCTTCATCACTAATGCTTTAAGCATAAAGCTATGTCCAAGCTCTCTTAATCTCTGTTCTTTCTCTATTTCTTTACAGCACTGCTCGAATTCATTTCTATATTTCTCAATGGTTACAATAGGTGGCCAACTTAAGGATTTCATATAATTAGGTGCATTACAGTCTATATTAAGATTACCTATACCAATATGTAACTCTGTACATGTTATACTTGCATCTACTAATGCCTGATGATGTACACCCGGATTAAATACCATGACATCCCCTTTTTTAAGCACATAGTGTTCCCCTTCAATGGTATAGTGAGCCTGACCTGAAGTGACTATGGAAATTTCTACAAAATCATGCGTATGATAGGTAGTTGGGTAAACATTATCTTTATTGGTTACTGCATGAATAATAAACATAACATGCGGATTAAACGAATCTATACACTGTATGGGAATTAACATAACAACCCTCTTTTACTTCCATTAATATTATACTTTAAAACTATTGTATACCATGATAAGAAAATACAGCAATAGGTTAATATAATACATTTTTATTTCTACCATTTTTTATATAATGAACTGTGTTAGTTTGAATTAACTTATTAGGAGGGACATATATGGAGACATTTAAATGGATATGGGGATATCTGAAAGACTATAAGTTTAGATATGGCGCATGCCTTGTTTTAGTACTTATAGCAGCTTTAATCAGTATGATTAACCCTATCCTAGGTGGTACTATTGTTGACCGCGTATTAGAAGGTGGCGAAACAAATATCTTAGTACCTATTCTACTTGTAACAATTGCAACAGCTCTTGTTAAAAACATCGTATCGTATACTTACCAAATGAACTTTGAGCGTATCTCTCAAAACATCTTGTTACGTATTAGAAAGGACTTATTTGATAAGCTTCTAACTTTAGATGTAGACTTTTACAAACAAATGAAAACGGGTGACCTTATGGCACGTATGACAGGTGATACTGACCTGCTTAGACACTTTATTGCCTGGGTTGTTTATAATATCTTATACAATGTAAGTGTATTTGTAATCGGGATTGTGTGTATGTGGTTTATTAACCCTATACTCACTTTAGCCATGCTTCTTGTTTGCCCATTCATTGTACTTTTTACAATGAAAATGAGTAAACGTATTGGGCCTACTTTCCACAAAGCCAGAGAAGCTTACTCTAGACTTAACTCTGTTGTACAAGAAAATATCAGTGGTAACCGTATCGTTAAAGCCTTTTCTAAGGAAAACTATGAAATTGAAAAATTTAATAGACAAAATGCCTTTTATAAAGAAGCAAATATGGACACTGTTCATGTAACACAGCACTATTTACCTATTCTAGAATTCTTAGCAAGCTTCTTGACTGTTGTTATGATTTTTGTAGGTGGAATCTTAGTTATTTATGATCAAATGACAATAGGTGACCTTATGATCTTTAACGGTTTACTTTGGGCACTTAATAACCCTATGCGTTCTGCTGGTTACTTAATTAATGACTCACAGCGCTTCATTGCTGCTTCAGCTAAAATCCGTGAACTTTTAGCGACTGAGTCTAAAATTCAGAACCATGAAGACGCACATGCCCCTGAGCGTATTAAAGGTAAAATCGAGTTCAAAAATGTATCTTTCAGTTTTGAAGATACCGATGCGCTTAAGAAAGTATCCTTTAAAGCGGAACCAGGCCAAACCATTGGTATTATCGGTCATACTGGTGCTGGTAAATCTACTTTAATTAATTTAATCTGTCGTTTCTATGAACCTGTTAGTGGTCAGGTCCTTGTGGATGGCAAAGATATTCGTAGCTATGATATTAAAACACTACGTGAAAGCATTGCTATGGCTATGCAAGAGGTCTTCCTTTTCTCTGATACCATTGAAGCTAATATTCGCTATGGTGTACCAAGTGCTTCATCAGGCCAAATTCAACAATTCGCCGCTATGGCTGAAGCCGATAGCTTTATCCGCAACATGCCTGAAGGCTATGACACCATCGTAGGTGAAAGAGGGGTAGGTCTTTCTGGTGGGCAAAGACAACGTATTGCTCTTGCGCGTGCCCTTATTAAAGACCCTTCAGTGCTTATCCTAGATGATACAACTTCTGCTCTTGATATGGAAACAGAAATGAAAATCCAACAAAAACTTAACGAATCGACACGTAAGCGTACAACTTTTATCATTGCACACCGTATTTCTTCTGTTAAAGCAGCGGACCTTATTCTTGTACTTAAACGTGGACGCGTTATTGAACAAGGTACACATGATGAGCTGATGGCACTTCAAGGTGAATACTACAAAGTATTTAATACACAGTTTGGTGACTTTGATGAAGAACTTGCTGAGCTTACACAAAAGGAGGCGAACTAGATGGCACGTAATACCTTCGACCAAGATGAAACGTTAGAACAAGGCTTTAACATGTACCATGTGAGACGCCTTTATGATTATATGAGACCCTATTTAAAACCTATCATATGGTGTATGTTCCTCATGGTTATTTCAAGTTTACTTGGCCTTTTAGGCCCTTATATTATTAAAATAGCTTTAGATGATTTAATTCCAGCTAAAGATTTAACAGGACTTTGCATCGCTACAATAGCCTTTATTTTATCTCTTATAGGCATTAGCTGGATTATGAAAAACCGTCTTATAACGATGGGGCGTGTAGGTCAAGATATCTTAATTGATATGCGTCATGACCTATTTGTAAACCTTCAGAAATTACCTTTTACATATTACGATAACCGTCCTCACGGGAAAATTCTCGTAAGGGTTGTAAACTACATCAACTCTTTAAGTGATTTATTAAGTAACGGTTTTGTTAACTTAGTAGCAGATATTTTCAGCATTATCTTAACAATGGTGTTTATGTTTGTACTTGATACAAGGCTTGCACTTGTCAGCTTAATTGGTGTACCCATTCTTATGAGTATCATGTACCCACTTAAAGCGCTTCAAAGAAAGGCGCATCAAAAACTTAGTACGAAGCAATCTAATATGAATGCTTATGTAAGTGAAAGTATTAATGGTATGCGTGTTACACAAGCCTTTGCCCATGAAGAAGAAAGTATGCGTGTGAATGAACACGTGTGTCAGGAATACAGTAATGCTTGGCTAGGCGCTGTTAAACTAAACTTCTTAGTTTGGCCTATTATGGATAACGTAGCAACACTTACTGTTGCACTTGTTTACTTCAGTGCTGTATTTATCTTTGTCGATGATATTTCAGTTGGTCTTCTTGTTGCTTTCGTAGCTTATGTATGGCGTTTCTGGGGTCCTATTACCAACCTTGGTAACTTCTATAACACCATTATTAATGCTATGGCAAACCTTGAGCGTATCTTTGAACTTATGGATGAAAAACCAACTGTACATGACTGTGATGATGCAACTGAGCTTCCTAAAATCGAAGGTCATGTAGAATTTGAAGATGTCAAATTTGCTTATGAAGAGGATGAAATGATTCTAAAAGGTATTAGCTTTGAAGCTAAACCTGGTGAACGTGTAGCTATTGTAGGACCTACAGGTTCAGGTAAAACAACCATTATCAACCTCATTAGTCGTTTCTACAATATTAACGATGGTCGCATCTTAATTGATGGGCACGATATTAGCAAAGTTACCCTTACTTCTCTTAGAGGCCAAATGGGTATTATGATGCAAGACTCTTTCATTTTCTCTGGTACAATTATGGAAAATATCCGCTACGGTAGACTGGATGCGACAGATGAGGAAGTTATTGAAGCTGCTAAAGTGGTTAAAGCCCACGACTTTATTATGACTTTTGAACACGGCTATGAAACAGTCGTTAATGAGCGTGGAGATAGACTTTCAGTAGGTCAAAGACAGCTTATCTCCTTTGCAAGAGCACTTCTTGCTAACCCTAAAATCCTTATTCTAGACGAAGCCACTTCTAGTATTGATAGCCAAACTGAAGTACTTCTTCAACAAGGACTTGATGAGCTCCTTAAAGGTAGAACATCATTCGTTATCGCTCATAGACTCTCTACTATTAAAAATTCCGATAAGATTATTTACATCCAAGATGGTCAAATCTTAGAAATGGGTACACATGATGAACTTATCGCTAAAGGCGGTGGCTATTGTCATCTTTATACAACACAATATGAATTGCTTAGAGCGTAGCATAAGCTACCTTCAACTTACATGAGAGGTGGATGAGACTCTTCCATACACTAACTTCCATCTTTGAAGAATTTCTAGTCGCAATTTAAAGAGATAACGCTGCAAACTCGCTTTCGCTCAGACAGTGCAGCTAAGTACATCTCTTTATCTTGCTCCTGAAATTCTATTCAAAGATTCCAGAGGTGTATTACAGAGTCCCATCCACCTCTCTTTGTTTGTGGAAGGAATAGCCTAGGGTTTCGTTTCTCCCCTTAGCTCTTTGGGGAGGGTGTCCTTATACTCTGTATAGGGTAAGTGAAAAGCGGGAGAGTGACTCTTCCATACACTACTTTCCGCTTTTGGAGAACTTCTAGTCGCTATCTAACAAGATAACGCTGCAAACTCGCTGTCGCTCAGACAGTGCAGCTAAGTACATCTTGCTATCTAGCTCCTGAAGTTCTTCCCCAAAGCTTCAAAGGTGTATTACAGAGCCCCTCTCCCTCTTTTCATGTTCTTGGAAGGAATAGCCTAGCGTTTCGTTTTGCTTGGGATAGGGCAGAAAGAGTATTACAGCGTTTTCTCCACGCCTTTTGTTTTTGGGAGGTGCATCCTAGTGCTTCGCTTAGAATGGAGGAGGCAAAAAACACTGCGCTCTCCCCCAGACTCTTCGGAGGGATTTCTAGTACTCCGATAGGGTGAGTGAATACAGGTATGATGTGGGGCGAAAGAAATAACATAATCTTGCACTATGTGTGGTACTTCCTTCATAAACTAGTAGTAATACACATCCTGCTAAGGGAAGTGAGGGGGAATAGTGATCATGATTATTTTTATTTTAGTATGGATGCTTGTTGTGATAGTCTTTATAAAATGTCTAGCAAGTGAAGCAAAAACATGGGATGAAAAGATCATTGAAATGGTATGTGAACAAGTACTAGATACCCCAAATGAAGATATTCTTGAACCGAACTTAGACTTAGATGGTTTTATTGATGTACTTGAACAGCTTTATGCTGACTACTTCACTGAAGAGGCCTTCAAGCGTTTTATCCAAATACGTTATGGTGATAAATATCATGTAGTAGCTAATGAAACTGGTAAGTTTATTAACATTAAAGCTATTACAGTAACTCAAGACAAACAAACTCCTCAATCTTATAACTTCGAAGCACACGTGGAAATAGAGGATCACTTTAATCAAGCTATACCTGTTAAAGTCCTAGGCCATGCTACTCTAGTGAATCATAAGATTACACAAATTAAGTTCCTTGACCAAAACCTTCTTAGAGCTTTAGCGCAGTAAATAGCGTGATTTATAAAGCCATCCTCTTAAAATAGACTATTAACTACTAAAGGCAATTAACACCCCTAAAAATTTGAGGTATTAATTGCCTTTATCGTTGTACTATACACCCTATCTAAAACTCATGTTCATGTCCTTTAAAAAAGTTATAGTAGCAGCGTACACTTTCTAATTCAGTCCACTTTTTCACAGATACGGGATACTCATCTAGGTCATATATCTTGGCACCTTTAATAGCTAACAGAAAAGGGGAATGGGTGGATATAATAAATTGGCACCCAAAATACCTAGCGGAGTCTTCGATAAACTTAATTAATTCTAGCTGCCTTTGTGGAGATAAGCTATTTTCAGGCTCGTCCAATATATATATACCATTTTCAGCTATTTTTTCAGTAAAATATCTGAAAGCACTCTCGCCGTTAGAATACTCACGAATATTATCCATAAGATTGCGTCTTACATACTTAGACTGGGTCCTACTTCTTGACTGATTCACCTTTTTAAGCTGTTCATAATCCTCTAAGGACTTCATCTTAAACTGGGAATACTTCAAATCCAAATACTCTACAAATAAATCTTCTCGTTTCGTATCTATCCCCTCGTTAATGGTACGGATATTGAGCATATAATTAAAGACATCATCACTTGTGATAATCCTACTCTCCATTGGAATTTCCTCTACTATTTCCATATCACACATATCAATATAGTCCCCATAAAAGTTTGTTCTATTATAAAGGGATTCTCTTGTAATGCTGAGCTTTTCGGCAATGACATTTAGTGCAGTCGATTTTCCTGAACCATTTCCACCATAAAGAATAGTGATGGGCTCAAAATCTATTTGTCTCAAATCATTTTTTGATAATATTCTAAAAGGATAAAACGAGTCGTAGCATTTTCTTTTTATCGAAAGAATAAATCTAAACTCCCTATCCTCATTAGGAAATGTAAAGGATTTTAAATATATCATACTATCACCTATATGCCATTTTTAGCTTCATACTATCACTTGTCTCTATATATTTCAAATTATTTTATCAATTTCCTAAAATTTTTCGGGGAATTTTCATACCTTGGGACTATATATAAGATGTAAAAGCTAAAACACATCCTAGGTAGTTTGAACTTTTACACTTCTAAGAAAAGACTCTTAGTTAGCCCCCCTTCTAATAATGAGCCTTTTCTTAGCCCTAACAGTTAGCTGTGTGGTAGCTGCTCTCTGTTAGATTTATGACTAAAGTAAGGCTTTTCTTTCTATGCCTACAGGCTAAGGCTATGCCTACCAGCGTACGAAGGTGCCTTTGCTAGTGCCAGTATGGGCGTCGTGATATATGCAGTGGCATCCCTTTCTCGTTCGGCATACCTGGGCTATGCATAGGGCCTGTCTATTCTAAAGGTTACACCAAAGGCTTAACGGCATCAAGGCTAAGCTCTAACTTTACTTAATACTTCTACCACACTAAAAGCCGTTTCAAAGAGCTGCCATAAGGGGGAGGCAGTCTCTTTGGAACGGCTTTTTAATTCATAAAATAATTATTGGGTTTAATAGGAATTAAGCTTATAATCCTTGTAAAAAATGCGCTGCTTGTCTACGGTTTCGTAAAATAATGACTTGAATATCTTCTTCTCTACTTAAGATGTCATAATACCTTTTTCTATTATTTTTATTAAGATTCCAAACAAATTTTATAAAATCAAAATCAAATCTTTCTGGGCAATATCCTCCCATATCAGGACGACTTTTACCATACCCTGTTACAACTCGTTTTATTACACCATAAAGACAGCTTATACGAGAATAATCCATATAAATAACAGTATCACAGTATTTCAATCTTAATGGTATGGTTCGTTCATAATTTCCATCTATAATCCATGTCGGCTTTACAACTTCAGCCCATAGTAAATCATCAAATTCTTCTTTAGATATATTTTGCCAGTTATCTCGCCAATTAAGTTTGTCAAGATGTATCAAAGGTAAGTTTAACTTATTAGACAGTTTTTTAGCTAAAGTTGTTTTTCCACTACCACAACAGCCAATAATCATTATTTTTTCATGGATACACCTACTCCCTATTATCTACGTAACCTCTATTTATTCTATTGATAGGATATCACTTCGACCGATGTCATGCAATTATCAATACTTACATCCTCATGACAATTTCTCACTTATGAGTTGAGTAAGCTAAAAAATCAAGTTATTGTTTTGATATTTTAACTTAAGTACAATAAACTTAGTTGATGCATCAGCCTACTCTAAAGGGGGTTTTTAAACAATGAAAATCGAAATCGGACAACGTATTAAAAGTTTACGTATTGAAAAAGGTGTTACACAAGAAGAGCTTGCCAATCATTTAGGTCTTTCCTATCAAGCTGTATCTAAATGGGAGAATAACATCAGTACACCTGATATTCAGCTTCTGCCTCTTCTTTCTGTTTATTTTGGTGTTACTATAGATGATTTATTCGAAATGCCTCATGAAGTGCATCTCGATCGTATTGACCAAATGATTGATAATGAACGTATAATGAGCACTGAGAACTTTAACTATGCCGAGCAGTACTTAAAAGGCATCTTAGATGAAGATCCTAAATGTGCAAGGGCTTACTATCTCCTAGCTGCCCTTCACTATCACCGCGCAGAAAGTGATAAATACTTAGCCTCTGAATATGCTAAGTCTGCTCTTTTCTATGCACCCGATGATAAAGCACACCATAATATCTTCAACAAAGCCATGGGCGGTGTGGCAAGTGATGATTATTACAATAGACACGATGCTCTTATTGACTACTATGAGAATTTTGTTAAAACACATCCTACCAATAGAAGAGCTTATCTTTATCTACTTGACCAGCTTATTGCAGATAGACATTTTGAGCGAGCTAAAGAAGTCCTTGAGCAAGTTAAAACGCTTAAGCATTCCTGTCTAGATGCCATCTATGAGGGTGATATAGCCTTTGCTAAGGGGAATGAAGAAGAAGCCCTCACTTTATGGCATGCATCCGTTACAGAATTCCCTAATGCTTGGGAAGCTTATCTCTCTCGTGGCGATGGTTTTGTAAAGCTAGGCCGCTATGAAGAAGCAATCTCAGATTACGAAAAGTGCTTCTCTCTTATGGAAAAACCACGTTACACAGACCCATTAACTTTCATGGCTAAGGCCTATGAACTTAATGGGGATTATGCAAAGGCTATAGAAACACATCAACGCGTTATAAAAATACTTGAACAAGATTACAACATCGTTTCTGGTGAATTAGTCGATGCACCTATGCGAGAAATCAAACGTCTTGAAACACTTATTTAACCCATCTACTGGGCTTGAATAGCCCATTAAAAAGTTATCTGCAATATACTTTAATAAATTATCATAAGCCTGCCTGAAGGTATGGTACTTTCCCTTATGGAGCTGTACCACATACTTTCCTGCAGGCTTTTTTAATAGATACTCACCATCAAATAGCTTAGATACGCTACTAAAAAAATAGATTTTAAAAATTTTTATTTTCTAAAAGTATTTACTGTAATCCAATTAGGTAATATACTACCTATATAGATAATATATTACCTAATTGAGGAATGAATAATGTACAACTTTGAAACAATGGATAAAAGACTCATCATATTTGGAAACTTATTTTTAGTAGCTAATCGCTTACAAACTGTTATGGATAGTCAAATGGAAGGCCTTACAGCTAAGCAGTGGCTAGTACTCACCATGTTAGGTATGTTTGATGAACCGCCTACACTTAAACAGCTTGCTAAGATGTGTAATACTTCTCATCAAAATACCAAGCAGCTTGTCCTTAAATTAGAATCTAAAGGCTTTCTAGAAGTTACTAAAGACCCTAAAGATGCACGTGCTATGCGTATTTGTGCCACAGCTAAATGTACCGAATGGGAACTAGCCAATCAGGAGAATAATGCTAAGTTCGTTAATCAAATGTTCTTCACTTTAACTCAGAAAGAAATTTTAGTCACTATGACTTCTCTACTTAAGATTTATGATGCCCTAGAAGATATGGCAAACGAGCAAAAATAGAAAGGGGAATTTTATGAAAGTTGTTGTTGTCTACAAATCACACTATGGTGCTACTAAGGAATATGCTACATGGTTAGCTAAAGCTTTACATGCAGATTTACTTGAACATTCAAAAGTAAAAGGAGATACCCTCTTAAAGTACGATACTATTATTTATGGAGGCGGTCTCTATGCAGGGGGTATTAGTGGCGCCTCTCTTATTACCCAAAACTTTGATAAGTTAACAAATAAAAATATTATTATTTTCACAGTAGGGCTAGCTGATCCTAAGAATCCAGACAATGTTACACATATCCTTAAAGCTACAGACAAAATCTTCCCTCCAGGAGTGAAGGAACATCTCACTTTCTTCCACCTAAGAGGTAGCATGGATTATAGCAAATTGAACTTTGTTCATAGAGCTATGATGGCTATGATTAAGCATGTTCTAAGCAAAAAATCAGATGAAGAACTGACAGATGAGGATAAAGTTTTACTTGCAACCTATGGCAAGCAAGTAAGCTTCTTAGATCAAAAATCCATTACACCTATAGTGGATTTTGCTTCACATCTTTCTGCTTAGATTCCCTTTGGTAATGCGTATTATAAAAAGGGTATCACAAAACTTATGCTCTCGTTTTGTGGTACCCTTTTATCATGCTCATGATTTCTATCTATGGCCTATGAAGCATACTACTTCTACTAGCCTTCTAGTACAATACCTGCATAATCCTGCTCATATTTTGTCTTGAGCTTCTTTAATACATAGAAGTAGGCCGGAATTAAGAATAAATCTGCCATAATCCATGCTACAGGTCCAGCAAAACAAGCTGCTGTGTAACCAATCATAGGTACAAAAACAAATCCAACCATGCCACGTGCAATCATTTCACATACACCTGCAAACATGGCTAGGTTCCCAAATCCCATACCTTGAATAGAGAACCTTACAATATTCACCAATGCTAATGGGAAGAAGAAAAGACTTGTATATTTCAGCAATAGAGCTGCATTTTTAATGACCTCTACCTCTGCTTTATTTACAAAAATCAAAGCTAGCGTCTCTCCGAAAGCACTTAGAATAATACAAGAGATTACGGAGTAGATGATTGCCATGATACTACATGCTTTAGCCCCATCTGTTACACGGTCAAATTTGCCTGCACCTACATTTTGTCCTGCATAGGTCGCCATGGTCGAACCCATAGCATCAAATGGACAGCAGAATATCATATTAATTTTATTCCCAGCTGTTATAGCTGCTACAGCCATAGATCCTAAAGAGTTAACTGCTGTCTGTAAAATGACACTTCCTATTGCTGTAATGGAATATTGAAGCCCCATAGGTACACCCATCATACAAAGTGTTTTCATCAATTGTCCATTAGGTACCCACTCCTCTTTCTTTATCTTTAAAATGCTGTAATTTTTCATCATATACAATAAACATAGTATACCTGAAATGCCTTGAGAAATAACGGTTGCCCATGCAGCACCACCTACACCCATATCCAGCACTAGAATTGCAATTAAGTCTAGTACGATATTGAGTAAAGAGGAGATAATAAGGAAATAAAGAGGCGTTTTACTATCTCCTAACGACCTTAAAATACCTGATAATAAGTTATATAAATAAACGACTGGAATGCCTAAGAAAATTACAAAAATATAAGCATACGAATCTTCAAATATATCACTTGGTGTACCCATCCACATAAGTATTTGACGACAAAGCACACAGACTATGATTGTCGTTACAAGTGAAAAGAGAATAGCGAGCCATACACTATTGGCTACATACTTCCTTAAAGAAGATTCATCTTGTGCACCAAATGCTTTTGCAACAGGGATGGCAAATCCATTACACACTCCCATGCAAAAACCAATAATCATGAAGTTAATGGATCCTGTCCCGCCTACTGCAGCTAGTGCTTTCGCACCTAAAAATTGTCCTACTATCATGGTATCCATCATATTGTAGAACTGTTGAAATATCATCCCTAACAATAAGGGCATAAAGAATCTCAAAATTAACTTACTTGGAGATCCTTCTGTCATACTTTTTACTTTACTCTTTTCCATTACTTAAATCCCCTCTTATGATACATTATCTTTTTCAAGTATACTCCGTATAAAGCATACGCTGCATAAGTATGTCTTATGCCTGCTCTATGATACATTTAATCTCTCGCTCTTTTGCCTCTAAATCCTTTTCTTTATGGCTTAGCTGAGTCGATAAAGTGTTTACTATTTTTCTTATTTTACCACAGGTAGCTACTACATTGTCTCTTGACTGACTGATTTTAGACTGCATATACCAGTCCGCAATAAGACCATCAAAGAAGAAATCAGCAAATACTGCACCTCCTGTAATGTGAATACTCGAATCTAGACTCATGTTCACATCTTGAAGTTCAACTTGAAGCCTTTGCACATAAGTCTGGGCATTCAAAATAGCCTGTTTAGCTTTATCAATTTTATCATGCTTCATCATATCTGCAACAAGGCCCCCGCCTAGAAGGTCCCAAGTCCCCCAGTCACCTGCACTATCCAGCAGTTCTATTGCTTCATTCAGTGTATTAATAGCCATATTCCCTGGTGTGATGGCCTCCTTAAGCTCCTTTATTTCCCTTCTGATAAAGCTCATTTCTTTTTCAAGCTGCCCAATCTTAGCATACTCTGGCATATTCAAGCTTGCCATAACCCTGCGTTTTTCTTCATATAAGGCGTCAAGTTTATCTTGAACTTTGCTCATTTCATAGTGCTTGTTGGTTAATTGACTTAGCTTATCCGTTAGTTCGTCTACACTTTTCTTACAGCTCTCATATTTAAGTACCGCTGCAAGGGCTTCCTCTTTTTCTTTTGCCACCTGCTTATCATGGGTACCTAAACATTTATAGAAAAGTGTCTTTAAGCTTGTTTGGCTCATTTTTTCCACGTCTAGTTGCTCTTTCTCCATAATGCCTTCTAGCTTTTTCAGCTCATAACGCGCATTTTCTAACATTGTTTTAGTTCCATCTATCTTCTTATAAAGACTATCTGGATGCGTATAATCTTTAAGTAGCGCTTCTATTTCTAAATTAATTTGTTCTAACATTTCTTTCCTCCTTCTCTATAGCTACCTCTATGGCCAAACATTTTAAAAAGCTGTTGTCATGTACTTGTCTTGCTCAAATCTACTTGTACCCCACCAGTCTGGGATTAAAGTACTTAGTTTAACTAACTTTTCAATTTAGCTTTCACCATTGGTAATCATATTGACTATAGCATTTCTCTCCGCACACATACCTAATGTGCAAGATGTATCAATACACACCTGTGTAGATGTTGCCACCCTTCGTTAAAAGAGCTGCTGCTACGCGTCCTGCATCAATAAAAGGTATGCATAGTTAGCATTCTTTCTGAACACCTAAATGTTTTGCCTTTTCTTCTGTTCCTACCCCACAGGCTACTTCATAATAATGAATCTTATGATTGATTTTCTCCATATGTTTATAAAGGTCTTCAATCTGCCTTTCTACTTGCTCCTTTTGACTTTTAAATAGAGCTAGCCTATCCTGCAAGGTAGAATCTCCTTCTATATACCATTCAATAAATTTTCTAATATCCTTAATCTTCATGCCTGTACTTTTTAAGCAAGTAATGAGTTCAATCCACTCTATATCACTTTCTTCAAAGATCCTTCTACCTGAATCTGTTTTATGAATAAAAGGTAAAAGCCCCTCCTTATCATAGTATCGAATTGTATGTGCTGTAAGTCCTGTTCTTTCCGTCACTTCTATAAGCGTATAAGCCATCCCTGCTCCTCCTATCTTCGCCCTAAAATAACCATTGACTTAGAGTTTACTCTAAGATTTATACTCTCATTATATCAGAAAATTTAATACAACAATATAAATTATGGAGGGTTCAAAATGAATTTTAATTATTACATTCCAACTAAAATTTTATTCGGCAGAGGTAAATTAAATGAACTAGGAGATCAAAATTTGCCTGGTAAAAAAGCTTTAATTGTTACATCTAATGGGACATCTGTTAAGAAATATGGTTACTTCGATAGAGTGAAAGGACAACTTGAAAAAGCTGGTGCTACTTATCTTCTCTTTGATAAGATTCTCCCTAATCCTATTAAAGAGCATGTTATGGAAGGTGCTGCTTTAGCTAAAGAAAATGGTATTGATTTTATCGTAGGCCTTGGTGGTGGCAGTAGTATAGATGCTGCAAAAGCGATTGCTGTTATGGCGACCAATGAAGGTGACTACTGGGATTATATCTCAGGTGGCACAGGTAAAGGTCTTCCTGTTCCAAATGATCCACTTCCTATCGTTGCAATTACCACAACTGCAGGTACAGGCACAGAAGCTGACCCTTGGACTGTAACAACTAAATCTGAAACGAACGAAAAAATCGGCTTTGGCTATGATAAAACTTTCCCTGTCTTATCCGTTGTAGACCCAGAACTTATGCTCACCGTTCCTAAACATCTTACAGCTTATCAGGGCTTTGATGCTCTCTTCCACAGTACGGAAGGCTATCTTAATACAACGAACTATGTGATGAGTGACCTATACGCCTTACAAACTATCGTCCTTATTGGCAAAAGCCTAGCTACTGCTGTACAAAATGGCTCTAATCTAGATGCTAGGGAAAATGTAGCACTTGCAAATACTTTAGCAGGTATGGTTGAATCTACATCTGGCTGCACCTCTGAACATAGTATTGCTCATGCTATCAGCGCCTACCATCCAAACTTCGAACACGGCGCTGCCCTTATCAGCATCAGTATTGCATACTATACTCACTTTGCTCAAAGCGGCAAATGTGATGACCGTATGATTCAAATGGCTAAGGCACTAGGCAAGAAAGATGCAACTTGTCCTATGGACTTTGTAGAAGCACTTAGAGACTTACAAGTAGCTTGTGACGTAGCAGATATTAGAATGAGCGATTATGGTGTTACTAGAGAAGAACTTCCGGCTTTAGTGACTAATGCAAGAGAGACCATGGGCGGTTTATTTGAAGTAGACCCTGCTCCACTTAGTGATGAAGATGTACTAGCTATTTTACAAGCTTCTTATAAATAATACGCTTATTACTTCTATAAGTTTTACTCTCACTTTAGTTGCAAAATCCTCACACTTTGATTGATAGCTTTTCTATAGGAAGTTGTTATACTACTATTAGAAGCGCTTCAATCAAAAATCTGGAGGATAAACATGATTCATTTCAGTGAGACTTTTAAAGCTCTACGTAAAGATAAAAACTTAACTCAAGAACAGATGGCAGAGATTTTCAATGTATCACCTCAAGCCATTAGTAGATGGGAGACAGGTTCAACCTATCCTGATATTACTCTTCTCCCTATTATTGCTGACTTTTTTGGATTATCAATAGATGATTTACTTGGCAGTAGCCAGGACAAAATCAAGGCCCGCGTAGACTACTATATGTCTGAGTTTCAGCTAGCAATAAGTAAAGGGCATATTCAAGATTGTATTGAACTTATGCGCACAGCCCTTAAGGAGCTACCTAACAATTATCTTCTTCTCTCTAACCTTATGTATGCCTTATATGTAGCCTCAGAAGATGAAACCCTTTGTAAGCGTTATGACGAAGAAATCATCTCCATAGGTGAGCGTATCTTAAACTACTGTCATGAAGATAGTATCCGCATGGAAACTAAACGCCTTCTCTTTCGTCATTACTGTGATACCAATAGAAAGCCAAAAGCCCGTAGCATAGTAGATACTTTGCCTGAAGAAAATGCCTCAAAAGAAACGAATATCTATTGGTTACTAGAAGGTGATGAGCGTATGCACTACCTTAAAGAACGTATTAGTGTCTATACCAATCATCTATCATGGGCTATATGGGCATTAGCTATGCATAGTAATGAAACAGAAGAGAAAATAAATGCTTTGCAGTCTCTTCTGCATATCGAAAAGACTATCTATCAGAATGAGGACTATGGCTTCCAGTTCTACACCCAAGCTCGTATCCATGCCACCTTATCTGAACTTTACCTTGATGTTAACCAGTTAGAACAAGCTACGTATCATGCAAGGCTTGCTGCCAATGCTGCTATAAGTTATGAATCTCTTTCTAGAGTGACTATGCATACTTCACCCCTTATAAAAGGTTTAGTCTTTAACAAGGACGAAGAAGATACTTCCGATACACGTAACCTCTGCCAGGAACTCTATGAAGACTACTTTTCTAAAATCTGCTTTAACCCTATTCGTCAAATAGAACCTATAGAAAATTTAAAAGGATACTTTTAATTCTTATAAATAAAAGAGAGTATTGAAATACTTTACATAGCATTTCAATACTCTCTTTTATGTCCTTCTATTTAACTATCTTTCTTGTTGCAACTGCTTAATTTTCCATTGGCACTTCCATACCACACGTAAAAGTCCTAAAACGAGCATACCTATTAAGGCTGTAGCTGCCCATATTTCAAATTCCCTCAATTTAATAGCTACATTAAGCTCTTGTAAGAAGCATATCAGCTCTATTACTAACCCCGCTGTTAAGAATCCTTTTATTCTCTTATATTGCTCTATTTTAGACTCTATATCTGTATACATTTCAAAAGGCCCATTTTCTGCCCTTTTTCTAAGAAAGACCCAGCGATACCACTGCGATACCACTTCTACATCCATCTCGCTCATAAAATCAGCAAAGTTTCTTTTATCTCCATTCCAGTTATCCAGTAAGTCAATTTGATAAATATATTCTCCTGCCTCACATGGTTCAAAAGTATAGACACCTAAACAGAAACTTTTTAGTGCCCATCCCTTATTAGCCATCTCTTGTATCCAAACTTGCTCTTCATCTTTATCTAAATAAAACCTTACTTTCTTCATAGCTACCTCCCCATTCTTTTACTATTTTCTAATAACTCACTTAATCTTTTAACTTCTTGATTAAAAACCTCTATCCCTCTTTCAGTAATTAGGTACTCCTTCTTCTTTCTAGATTCTTTCTCCTCGCTATATAAGTGAATCCATCCCTTAGATACCATAGAGTTAATGGCACCATACAAAGTCCCTGGCCCAAGTAGCACTCTTCCATCTGTCATCTCACTTATCTCTTGGATAATGCCATATCCATGGTTTGGATTTCTTAAAGCTAATAGTATATAAAATATGGCTTCTGTTAATGGTGTACTATTTTCCAAATCTATCATCCCCCAATATATCACCTGTCGATATATTAAATATATCATCACCCGATATATTAGTCAATAAAAAAATCTGAATATTTCTATTCAGACTTTTTAACGCCCTATTCTCAATCTATTCATCTTCTCTACAATCTATAACATCATGAGTCCACGTCTTAAAATCATCTACATGCTCTTCATCCCAGTACCGACTATCTTGATACCCATAAGGCCCACTCTCATAATAATAACCTATATACCAATCTGAAATGAACTCGGTTGCTATAATAATATTTATTTCCTTCTCACAATGTTTTTTGAGAATCCCCTGCCTCTAAAATACTTTCATAAAAATCAATACTTACATCCTCTAAGCCCATTTTTCCTGGATTAAAGTTAATCTCCTTTAAGTATTTATAGAATGCAAAATCATATGTATAAAGATCTCCCGAGTTCACATAGCCATAATATTGTTCCTTCAAATACGTAGCAAAACCTTCGACCAAGTTTTCTTCACACCACCCTATCCAGTTATAATGACTTTGGTATTTAGATTCCCATTCTCTCCTAAAATCGGTATCTTGCTTACTCAGTTTCTTAGCCACATTCTTAAATGCTCTCTTATTTGTAAAGGTATCGAATAAGGCATGTCCAAATTCATGGAACGGTGTACCAAAAAGGTTACTGGTATCATTTATATCTCTTTGTATAAGAGATATTTTAATAGAAGGCTGATCAAATCCCATAATATCCGAAGGATGCTTAGCAATTTGCTCATTTAACCTACGAGCTTTTTCTTCAAATAAAGGTGCCTAAACCTCTAAATACTCCTTTAGGTAATCCTTATAATAGCTTGTAAAAAAAGCAGTAAGCTGCTCGTTTTCTGCGTCATTATAAGGAAGTTCCTGACTTAAGGTGATACACTCAATAACTTCTTCCACTGATGCATCATCTTTTAAACTAGATGTCGCATTCATAATATGCCTTAAAACTCTCTCCCTTCAAGTAATAGGGAATAAACTTCTTAGACTCAACTCTTTTTAGTTTAATTTTGTTTTTAATCTTCAAACAAATAATCTCTTCTAAATACAAAAGAGCTATCCCAAAAAGAATAGCTCCTTACTTCTGATACTTCTTTATTTAATTCCATATCTTTCAGCATACTCATAAAGAATTTTAATAAAATGCTCCTGCTTCAAATTCTTAGTTATATCCAATAAATCAATATAATAACCCTGCTTCAAATTTTGAATAATAACCTCTGCTAGTAGGCACTCATATTGGGTTTCATCATTTAGCATCTCTTCCACATCAATAATCATTGTTTCATTTATTCCTTCTATAGCAGATCTATATATATGAGTATTTTTTCCTAATAACTCCCCCATTTTCTCTAAGCATCTAAGACCTTCTTTCATGTCCTCCACGGTAATCTTGCCCTTGTATTTTGCCATTTTCATTCCCCCAGTTAAAATATAATCTACTGTTGTTTCTAGAACATTTGCTAAATCTACAAGGATTGTAGTATCAGGTAAGTTCTCTCCCCTTTCCCATTTTGAAACTGCTTGAAATGAAATATTAAGCCGCTCCCCTAACTCACTCTGTGTTAACTTCTTACATTTTCTTAATTGAGCTATTTGTTTCCCTACTTGTATAGCATCTATCCCCATTCTTCTTCCTCCATATAATGTTTATTAGAAGTACCTCTTGGATTTATTATAGCTCATAAAATTCTGTAACTAAATAACCGCTTAGGTTAGTTTTATGCCATTCTCCTCAACCTATCTTTGAATACTCTTTAATACTTCCTCAATCCATTTCTACTCCTATTCAGATTTCTTACCTTTAACCTATTTCTCATTTCTTATCGCTCTTTGATTTTATCTCTTCGTAATACCCTATCACCCAATATATCGACGTGCAGTACACAGGAAGAACGCGTAAAACATTTAAGCCATGTTAAAATGGGAATAAAATAACTATTTTATAAACTCAAGATTTATCTTACCTTCTTCTAATTCTTTTTTTTCAACTCACTATCTACGGTTTTAAAAATATAGGCTTTTCTTTCTTTATCAGCTTTTAGTATGCTATATTGCCCATTCTCTTCTATCAATGCTGTATTATCTTCTAAAGCGATCCCCACTATAGATTCACCACACATCATCTTATCAAATCCCTCTCTACCAGGTTCATTATAATGTGGACAATGGGCAGCAGGTATAAGTCCTAATCCATATGCTCTGACATAATCCCACTGTCCATTATTCACAAAAGAATCACTGTCACTATAGCCAAATTCAAACCAACAAATGGAACCTGCACTAAGTCCTGACAATACAGTCCCCTGTAGATAAGCTTCTTTTAAATAAGTATCTACGTGATATTTCTTCCATGTTTCCATCATGCGGACTGTGTCACCACCACCGACATAAATAATATCAGCCTCTAAGATCTTACTTTGTATTTCCTCATTAGTATATATATCTGTAATAAGACAAAGGCTATCAACACAGCATCCAAATTCACCAAAATATTCTTCAATTAATGTAATATAGCCTAGGGCATCTTGACTGGCTGTAGGTATAAATAATAGTTTAGGCTCCTTTTTACCCGATAACTCTACAATATATTTGTCTAAAATATAGGTTTCCCCTTTTCTTAATTCCCCTCCACCAATAGCAACAACTTTTCCCATTTTAAAGCTCTCCTTATATTTTTTGACTTATAAAATATCTATTTCTTGTATTGAGTATAGCACAACTCTATGTATTTATAGATAAATTTCTGATTACTTTCAGCCTCGTTATAGGCCTCAATAGGTGTAGCTACACAAGGAACTGTAGAGTGTACTAAGATATTGTTTCCTTTAACTACACCTTTTTCAGCGTTAAATAACTGAAGCCATTTGAATCAATAGAGGTAATCCATGAGGAATTTACTAGATATGCCTTTAAACTGTCTTATCTAATCCTTATAGAGACCATGGAGAGCATTGAGACTGTAAACATCTAGCTTAGGATAGTTTAGTTAAAACATTTTAATGTAATCAAAACAAAAAGCGCTAGCGCGCTTTTTATAGGTTTATTTATATTTTTTATCTGCAATAAAAGCTTCTTATTCTTCTTAAATCAATTCCGAAATACACCCATCTTCTACCTGTATATCTCCAACCTGCTATCGAATTACGTCCTACAAAGACAATATATGACCAAAAACTTCTTCCATTATTGAGCCATATATAAGTAAATCGAAAGCGGCAAGGAAAAATTGCTCCTGCATCAATTGCAAAGGTTGATACGTCTCCTCCTGGCCCAGCACTAAGTGTAGTTGCTTGTGCTTCACTAGGGATAAAATTCGGAGGTGGCCCTGATGGTGGTGTATTACTTGATGCAGTTGGTGGTCCTCCTTGCTGTCCTCCTGATGGAAATCCTGGCGGAAATCCTGGTTGCCCTCCTGCTGGAAATCCTGGTGGGAATCCTGGTTGCCCTCCTGATGGAAATCCTGGTGGGAATCCTGATGGGCCTTGCGGTGGTCTTTGTCTACTTGCTGGTGTTCTTTCAAATGGCATATTAAGAGTCTCCTTTTGAGTAGTCTCTCTATATTATATTCATTCTGAAAAAAAATGTTCTTTTAACCACATTATCCCAACCTTTATTATGCTGTAGATATCTATTTTTGTTTATAAAGAAAGAGGTATTAAATTCCATGCAATCTAAGATTATATTATCATGAGATAATCATGCTATTGCGTAAAACAAAAAGCCCTAACACCCCTTGTAAACTAACCCAAGTAATGTTAAGGCTTTATTTACTGCACCTAATAAGCTTTAAACTTACGACGTACAGCTTAGGAAAACTACTGAACTGCCATGTATGACAAGTACTTTTATTTCTTTTTAATGTAATCTTTATATACCACAATACAATAGTTAAAGTAAGCCTAACACCTCATATTATAAAATCACTTACTCCTCCTACGAAATTAAATGTATTGACATAGTGCCATTACTGGCGTATTCACTCTATAAATGGTCTAGTTCCAGCTTTAATCTATCGATAAGTTCTTCTGCTGTTGCACTTAAACCTTTTTTGATAAGCTGAATCATTGTTTCTTCCATACTTATAATCTTAAAGCTACTTTGATAAAGTTTTACTTTATTAAGCAAATCACTTGATAAAGCAACTTCTACCTTTTCACTAACTACCTTTTTCTCTACCTTAACCTCTTCATACCATTCAGGTATACCTATGCAACGTCCAGTTTCTGTTTCTACAAATATTAATCTTGGTTTATTACCCTTGTCTAACCTAATGTTACGCTCTAGCGTCTGTGACAAAGATTGAATTGGGTCCTTTGCCATGCTAGGTGCTACCATTTTTCTCTCTTGAGCCATTCTTGCTAAATCTTTAGATTTAAGAGGCTTTCTATACTCAGATAAAAGTTCTGCTGCTGCCTGTTGTATTGTAATTGTCTTCTCCATCCTATTCCTCTTATCCTTAAAATAATTGTTCTTTCCTTCTATTATAAGAGAAGTTTTATCCCTTTATCAATATCCACTTATTTACACCCCATCCTAATTCATCTTCTTTTCATCTATTCCCACTCCAAACAGCATCTTTCTTTCATCCTTCAGCCATCATCCATCATCATGCATAATCATTTTTCATCCTATCTGCATCATACATAATCACTTTTTCATCATCACATGATGGTTGATGATTTTCAAAAATCTTATCTTGCTGAACCTTTTCCCTTTCCCCCTTCCTACTGTGATTTTCAGCCCCTTTTTCATGTAAAGCATCCCCTTAATTTCCATTGATACATATACATTTTCCTATTTATAATCACCTACTGTGTAAATTCATCCTAGGTGCATCACGCCTATTTATTTAACTTGGCTTTGTCTTTGTATTTTGCCTTCTTCACATTCTTTTCTTTATATCATTGCTACAACTAAAAGCCTCCCCTATTTGTGGTAAGTTCCTTCTTCATTAATTCCATCCATTTATTTAAGTCGCCTGTTTGACGTTGTAGTGACGATGACTAATTAAAACTTACTCCATAATTCATTCCAAAACAAAAAGCCCTACAATACTTGAAAATCAAGTAATTGTAAGGCTTTATTTAGTGTACCTGATAGAACACGACCTACGACGTACGGTTTAGGAAACCGCCCATTACCTCCCTAAAAGTTTGAGCTCGTCCCTCCCCCCAATTGCCCTAACAAGGTAGCTCTCCAAACAGTTCAAAGGAGCTATAACAAGGAAAATCGCAAACTTCTTTCATCTCTTTCCCGAAGTTAGTGATGGGGGGCTGAGGCAATGCAGAACCTTCCTTTGGAGTATTTGAATAGAGTTTCTTAGTGAAATTTTTGAAACGTACTTAGCTACACTGTTTGAGCGTTAGCGAGTTTGTAGCGTTGTGGAAAAAATAGAGCTTAGAAACTCTTCAAAGACGGAAACAGAAGGTGGGGAGTTTATCAGCCAACCTAGCACTTCACCAGAAGGTGGCGCATTGCCCAGCCCCCCATCACCTCCTAAATGCAAAAAAGCTGCCCCATAGGGACAGCTCCTTATTACATTATTTATCTTTTTACTTTATATCCACAGTAGTCAAGTACAAGTTCACAGAACATTGCATTTGCCCATGAGAACCATTCTCTTGTGTATTGAGTTGGATCATCTACGTTGAATCCTTCGTGCATTAACTCTTTGCCACCATCTGTGTTTTTCATCATTTCAAGAATTTGTTTTTTGTATTCCATATCATTTGATGTTAAACCTTGCATAGCAAGAGAAATGTGCCAGATGTAGTTTACTGGTGTATGTGGGCTACCAATACCTTGTGCTGCAGAACCTTTGTAGAAGTATGGGTTCATTTCGCTAAGGATCATTTTTCTTGTGTTTTGGTATACTTCATCATCTTCATTTACATAACCGATGTATGGGATTGAAAGAAGACTTGGAAGGTTAGCATCGTCCATGATGTTGTATTGGCCGAAACCATCTACTTCATAAGCGTATACTTTACCGTATTGGTAGTTTGTTAATGTACCGTAAGCTTCGATTGCTTCTCTAAGTTCAGCTTTAAGTTCAGCTGCAAGTTTAGCAAGTTCTTCGTTTTTAAGAATTTCTGTAGCGATTTCTACTACATAACCCATAACAACTTCTGCGAACATGTTTGATGGGATAAGGTATCCGTACATACAAGCATCATCACTTGGTCTGAATCCTGACCATGTAAGACCGATGTTTGATTTAACTAAAGCACCTTTACCATCTCTTGAAAGAGTATCTGTGTAGTAGCAGCCTTTTCTTACGAAGCTGTATGGTGATTTGTTTTCGTGGTCTTGTTCTGTTCTAAATACTTCGATAACACGGTACATCGCTTTTACGAATTCTTCATCGAATTGACCTGTCCTACCTGTGTTTTTCCAAAGTAAGTAGCTCATTTGAATTGGGAAACAAAGTGAATCGATTTCATATTTTCTTTCCCAGATCCAGTCACATTGATCTGTTTCATCTTTTTCCCAGCAGTTACCGTTTTCTTCTTCGTTGAAAGCGTTTGCGTAAGCATCGATTAAGATGTATTTCATTTGTCTTTTTACAAGTCCTTCAATCATATCAGCGATTTCTGGATCTTTTTCAGCTAATACGTAGTATGGTCTAAGCTGGCATACAGAGTCACGGAGCCACATCGCTGGGATATCACCTGTGATTACATATGTAGTACCATCGTCCATTCTTTTAACTGTAGTATCTAAAGTATTTGTATAGCAGTTTTCAAACATTTTAATAAGTTTGTCGTCGCCTGCTAATTTTGCTCTAACTTCTTCAAGGAGATTTTGCATTGATTGTGGTAATTGTTTTTCCATGAGTAAGCCCTCCAATTTGTTATTTTTATATGTGTATTATACAAGATTTTAGGTCATTAGAATAGCTTTTTGTATCTTTTTGTAAACCTATTTGTAAAGTATTTTAAAGCGCTTTTAAGAAATGATTGACTCTTTCCTCGTAATCCCAATAGTTAAGGGAAAGTACTTCATGGTTTTCTCTTCGATAAGCACCTTTCATCTGCTCTAAATGATCGACTTTCATAATGCCTTTAATGGCCTCATAAACAGCTTCTTTATCTCCTGTTTTCTCTACATAAGCTTTGAAAATCATGTAATCACGGATACCTTTCTTTAAGTTCTTATATCTTAAACTATAAAGGGGCCTTCCATTTTTACCCGGGTAGACAAAGTGTGTACCACCTGCTCTAAATTTTTGATAATGGTAAGATTCATAGTGAAAGGGGTCATTAGGCCATAGCCAAATTGCCCATCTTAAGAAACCATCCATATTCATATAATAAGAAAGCCATGGGAGCACTCTACTCTCTGCTAAATGGCAGCTTAAGAAAGTATTAGGTGTTTTAGGGTCAATGGCTACATAGTAGCTCATAGTACTATCATTGTGCTTTCTCATTTCTTTAATGCGCTCTTCTTCTGATAAGATAAGCGGCAAGTTAATGACATAATCATCAATACCTTCAAAGTCTTCAAGTACAACTTGAAGGCTACAGATGGTTACTTTAAATTTCATATGTGGTGTAAGCTTAGATAAGGTACCTAATGTATTTTTAAAGAGGTTAATATCTCCTGGCTCATCACATACGATTTTAGCTAGGCCTTGCCATCCATTATCTGCAATATTTTGATCAATAGCTCGGATATACCCTTCTAAATCTGCCTTATGACGTATATATTTATAAGTCCCTGTGGCTTCATCGAGGTAACGTATTCTAATAGCATCTTCACTATCTTCTATGACTTTACCATAGCCTGCATCAGTCATCGTCCATATGCCTAAAAGACCGAAAATCTCTATTTCTTTATTAATGCCATAACTTAAACATAAGTTAATGTAGCGGTTCATAGTTGTGAAATCATATTGCCACTCACCATCTAAAGTGCGTTTAATACTTACCATATTGTACTCAAAGTAATCTGAAGCATTGGTACGGTAATAAGAAGACCACTGCTCAGACCAAGGTGCTTCTGATACAATAACCGTTATGGCCTTCTGTCCAAGTTCTTTAAGGACTTTAAGGTGCTCTTCAAGGAGTCTAAAATGCTCCTTACTCCAAAGCGCCACTTCATAAGTTCTCGCAATGGAAGTGTGATGTTGCCAAAGATCTAGATAAAAGTCTCCTTCATGTAAAGGTTTAAGTACTGCTGGCATTACTTCTAGCTGAATACTTATCTCTTTATGAAGTACTTCATCACCAAATAGGTCCGAATAATAGACTTTAACCTTACCTGTATATTCACCAGGCTGAGTCTCCTCACTTGTCTTAACTTCTATCCATACAGGCTGCACTTTAAGTTTTTCATTAAACCTTCTTTGCTCTCTAAGGATGACTTCTGATTTGTAATTCCCATCATCATCTCTTACAAGTCCTACAAGATTCATTGTTACTTCATGACCTGTAAGCCCCTCAAAGCTTGTCTTCACTCTCACTGTCTTCACAGGATAAGTCTCATAAAGTGCTGGCGCCTTGTCTACTGTTACCATCATTTCTTCTTCACTATAAAGAAGAAGCTGAGCCGCTGCGCTGTCATTTCTTGCGCAGGTTAACTTCATACTTTCTCTTTCCTTAAAAGGCACTTCCCAAGGATTGTAATTCCCATAACTATACTTGTACATTTCACTTACGAGTGTGCAATATAATTTCATGTCCCCTATCCCCTATCTTCTACTTAGAATCCTTTTTGCAACTTCTTCAAGTCTTGGGTAACTGTATTTAAAAAATGTCTTATAAGCTCTACAGAAGTAGTTACGTCCCATTTTGCCATTGTCAAATTGGTCTCTATCACGTCTGCATCCGCCATGGCATAAGCGGTACCACTTGCACTTCATACATCCTGAGTCTTTAGCTTGTGACTGAGGGATAAAGTTAATGGCTGTTCGGTTTACTTCTAGTGTCTCAAAATCATCTGTTAGGAGGTTTCCAATTTTATACTCATCCATTACATAGAAGTCACAAGGGTATACCCCTCCATCTGCTTCTATAACGTACTGATGTGTACAAGTTCCCATCATGCCGCAGGCTTCAGGATAGTAACCTAACATCTTTTGAAGTAAATTCTCAAAGTATCTTATATAGATAAACTCACCTTTTCTAAGGGTCTCATACCATTTATCAAAAAGGTCTTTAAGGAAAACTTCATAATCCTCTGGTAAAAGTGAGTAATCTTTGCTGCCTTTTTCATCTTGTATATCATCAAGGCAAGGAATGAACTGTAAGTATCTAAAGTTATGTGCTATGTAAAAATCATAAATCTCTTTAATATTCTTCGTAACCTGTTTTGTGACAACGGTTAGGATATTATACTCTACCTTATACTGATCAAATAAGGCAGCTGTCTCCATAAGTCTCTCAAAAGTACCTTCTCCATTTCTAAAACATCTTAATCCATCGTTCACTTCTTTTGTACCATCTACAGAAAGTCCCACTAAGAAACGGTTTTTACCAAGGAACTTAGCCCATTCTTCTGTAATAAGTGTTCCATTAGTCTGAATAGCATTTTGTACAGTTAAACCAGGTTTAGCATACTTCTTCTCAAGTCTTACAAGCTCTTCATAAAACCCTAATCCTACTAATGTAGGCTCTCCTCCTTGAAAAGCAAAAGTACAGCTTCCTTCAGCTCTTTCCATTGCTTTTTTTACAAGGACTTCTAAAGTTTCTACTGTCATTTTCCCATAGCTTTTTACACTTCTATGGTCACTGACATCTGCATAAAAACAATATTTACAAGCTAAATTACACCCACTTGAAGCAGGCTTAATCAGTAAATGAATTGGTGGCATAATATTATCACTTCCATTCTTTAATTCTATTGATCTTACAAAAAGCATGGCGCGCTATATCTCCATGTGCACTTATCCAGTCTGCAAGATTATTTTTTATGTTTAAAATAAGTTCTTGTTTATCTTCCTTATAAATAAGGTTATTCATCTCATAAGGATCAGTTTGAAGATCGAAGAACTGATCTTCTCCTGCTCCATTACCTTTATTAATCATCTTTACTTCTAGGTTATTGTCTGCTAAATAATAAAGCTCTTTACTTGCTTCGCTACTGCTTGTTTTATCCGCACCTAATTCTAAGTGTCATTTTCCTGTATAGCTTAGGTTGCTACAGCCTGATTGATACAGATTAGCCTTCATACTTGTTTTAGAAGGATAGCTCCCTAACATTAATGAGCTTCTAGCTGGTGAGCATACAGGCATTTCCTCTAGTTCTTTTTGCATATACTCATCCCAGTAATAACGAAGTGGGTCGATTCGTAGATTGCCTATACTGTATCTTACCACAAATTTTAATCACTTCATGCTCTCTATCTGGGTTATTAATGCGCCATACAACTTGCTCTGCTAAGCGTCTGCCTACTTGATGAATATCAATATAAACAGAAGTTAATTGGCTTTCTTCATCCTCTCTAAAAATATCATCAAATCCAGAGATACGTATATCTTCTGGTACCCTTACACCATAATTAGCCAGCTTTTTTATAACCTTTTGGGCTATAACATCATTGGCACATACAAAGGCATCAGGTAGCAAATTAATATCATGTACGAGGCTTTCTATTGCCCCTTCTGTTTCCTTTTCAAAGTAAAAATGTCCTTGTCTATGACTCGTAAAACAGTATTCATTATGTAGTTTTAATCCTGCATGCTCATGTGCATTTACAAAGCCTAACCATCTTTCTTTAATGCTTTTACAATAGCTTGTATCTCCTATAAAACCAAGTATCTCATCTCCTTGTTCGATGAGCTGGCGTGTTATCTTATAAATGCTTTTTCTACCTTCTAATACAACCACATCTGTATTCATTTCTATTATATCAACCCCTAGGGGTATATCAAAATAGACAACAGGAATACCTGTTGTTGCTAACTTCTCCATGGCTTCTTTATTATAGAGATTCATGACAATAATTCCTGCAATATCTACTTCTTTAATGATACTAGGGACCTCAAATACCTTTTCCTGATCAAAATTCAAGAAATTATACAAACAAGTAAATCCTTTATCTGTTAATTCATTCGTAATTCCATTAATAATGTTTCCCCAAAAGGTTGAAAAGTCTGGTGCAATAGCAAGAACAAGAATATTTTTAGCTTTACTTACTTCTACTTTTTGATGCCCCTGACTCATTTTATGCTCTTCTAATAAATGCTCTGGTAACTTTGTATACCCTAACTCAATGGCTGCTTCTATTACTTTATTTCTTATATTATCTGAAACCCTTCCTCTGTCATTCATTACTTTAGAAACCGTATTACGTGAGATGTCTAAATAGGTTGCAATATCATTTATACCTATTCTTTTCATTTCACTTCCCCCCCTTCACGAATTCACCAATTACCCTCTAAATAAGTTTTCTTATTTTACATTTTTATCAAATTCTTTTTACGTTTTATATACTTTATTATAACTTGTTTTCAGTTAATTTTCTAATATTTCAATAAATAAGTTTATAATTTTGTGTATTTTATATATTATTAGCTTAATTTTTTATTTGAAATTTATATGGATTTTGAAGTCTCAAATTTTACATATTTTACAGTTCTTTGGTTTGCTCTTTTTATATAAACTTAGAGATTTTGTAAAAAAAGCTGCCTCATAATAAGGCAGCCCTTTTGGTCTATTCTAATACTAAATGTGCTTCTACAGGATAATGATCTGATAGATAAATGCCTTCTTCTACATCATCCCATACTCCTATTTGATCACATATAAACTCTTTACTTTTATAGATATAATCAATTTTAATGAAATCTTGTGGTTTCCCAAAATTATGGAAAGTATATTCTATCCCTTTTGTCGTATCTTCAAGTATGCCATCTTCCTCTATAACTTGGATTTCCTTGCATTCAGGACCTGCATTAAAATCACCCATTAATAAGCTTGGTAATGGGAAACATTCATAATCTTGTTTTATTCTCTCTAACACAAGGCCTATACCAAGCAGTCTCGCTTGCTCTCCTTCATGATCTAGATGCGTATTATAAACACGTATTGGTTTAATCCCATTCTTATGTTTTAATAATGCTACTGTACATACTCTAGGACAGATACTTTGCTCCTCAAATCTACTACCTGGTAAGTAAGGTGTAGGAGAAAGCCAAAACGTTTCTAATCCAAATAACTCAAAAGTATCTCTCCTATAAGCAATCGCATTATGTTCGTCTGTATAATCTTTTGCTCTTCCACATCCTACAAGATTATATTCTGGGAAGCTTTCTTCAAACCATGCTTTCATATGAGGCAGCATTTCTTGAAAGCCTATAATATCAGGTGATTTCTCTTTAATTTTTCTAATTATGTAAGGTTTACGATATTCAAAGTTATTTTTTCCATCCTCTTTACAATCATAACGCATGTTATAAGTTACTACTTTTAGTTTATTCATTGTCATACCTCTCTCCTTATTGTCTCGTGGGATTTATTGAATTACCCCTATCTATATATCATTCTAAAACTTTTAAACTTTTTAGTATAGTATAAAATTCTATAGTTCAATGATAATAAAAGGAGCAGAAGATCGCCCTTCTACTCCTTTTATTAATTATTATTTTATTAATTATTATTTTCCTAAATAATCATCAAGTTGTGCTTGAGCTTCTGCAAGAATATCTTGGTAACCTGCTTTATTAAGCTCTTCTAACATTTTTGGCACTACTTCATCAGGATTTACAGAACCTGTAATAAGTGATGGTTCGTATTTAGCTTGAATATTTGCACATGCAGCTACTTGGTTATTTACCTTTTCTGTATTAAATGTGAAACCTAAAGCTGGTGAAGAGAATGATTCTTCAAGTTGTTTTTGAAGATCTGTCCATTTTTCAGCTGGTGCTGGATCTGTTACATACATATTGAAGAAGGTACCTTGTGAATAAGCTGGTGCGCCGTATCCATCATTTAATACTTCAATTGTGTTTTCACCAGTTTTCTTGTAGTGTTGATTTTCAATACCAAATGCAAGAAGGTTTCTTAAGTATTTATCTGTGTTAATAAGTTCGATGTATTTAACTGCTTCTTCTTTATGTTTTGATCCTTCTGAAACAACAATAAATGATCCCTGAATTGTTCTTGTTGAGTACCCAGGACCAAAGAATTTATGTGATACTACAGGATATTCAGCAGATCTTGACCAGTCAGCATCTGCATGTGGATAACCCTGTGCTGCATTAACGGCTTTGTATTTAGGAGTTTCTGTAAGTGTTGCTGCATCCGGGTTAATAAGCCCTTCATTAAACCATTTATGTAAGGTTCTTAAATTATTCATTACACCTTCTTGTTCCCATGGTGAAACAACTGTTGCAGATGGATCATCAAAGCTTACACTTACATATGGTTTTGTTAAAAGCTCATCCATCTTATTGATTGTTACCATGAAACCATTGATACCTTCAAGTCCCTGTAACATAAGAGGATATTTACTTGGATCATTTTCTTTAATTTTCTTAAGTGCTGGTTCAAGTTCTTCTAAAGTATTGATATTTTCATAATCAATACCAAGCTTTTCTACAAGTTCTTTATCCCATACCCAGTATTGAGCTTGAGCTGAATCTTTGTAAGCTGGTACACCAATAATTTTATTACTAATTGTCATCCCTTGCCAAAGTTCTTCTGGGATGAAATCCCAAAGTGCTGGTGCTACTGTTGGTACAAGTTCAGATAAATCTGCGAAGTACCCTTTTGAAGCTAAATCTTGATAGTTATTAATACCTGCGCCGAATGCCATATCATAGCTTTCACCACTTTGTACGATTTGAGAAAGTTTTTCGCCGTATTCACCCCAGCTTGCATATTTGATATCTACTGTTACACCAATTTTTTCAGCTGTGTATTTATTAGCTTCTTCTACAACAGCTGCTAATTCTTTTGGTTCACCACCAATAGTCCACCATACAAGGTTAACTGTTTCTTTATTTTCCTCTTTTGCCCCATCTGCTGGTTCTTCTGCTACTGGTTTACTATCATCTGTTGCTGGAGTCTCTGCTGCTGGCTCCCCACTACATGCTGTCATTGTTCCTACTGACATAATGCCCACTAATAAAAGTGCTAGTGCTTTCATTTTTTTATTCATGACTTACTTTACCCCTTTCATTTTCACCTTTTAATATGTGATTGTGAGTCTATCATTAAATTCCTAAGAATTTAATTTCATTTTACTCCTTTACTGCACCTACAGTTAAACCTGAGATGAAGTATTTTTGGAAAAATGGATAAGAACATGCAATTGGAAGTACGACAAGCATTACAATTGCCATCTTAACACTTTCTGTTGGGAGCTTTGCAATAACATCAGCTGCTGAAGCTCCTATCAAACCTACATTTTGGTTGAGGAACTGAATGTCTTGCTCTATTCGATTAAGCATAGCTTGTAGCGGAACAAGTTTTGCATTATCAATGAAAAGTAAAGCATTATACCAGTCATTCCAGTAACTAAATGTAAGGAATAACCCTACTGTAGCAATAGCCGGTAATGAAATTGGAAGTACTATTGTTGTAAAGATACGAAGCTGGCTGGCCCCATCAATTTTAGCCGATTCAACAAGCGCATCTGGTACTGTTGTCGTGAAGAAAGTTCTTAGAATAATAATATAAAAAGATGACACAGCCATAGGAAGCATCAGTGCTAAAATGTTATCCTTAAGGCCTAGCATATTAGCAACTACAATATAAAAGGAAATCATACCTCCACTAAAGAGCATCGGAATGAAAATCACCCATGTAAAGAATCCCTTAAACTTAAAGTTTTTTCTAGATAGTGCATAAGCAATACTTGTGTTAAGCACTAAACCTAAAATGGTACCACCTACAGTAACAATAAGAGAAATTTTTAAAGAAGCCCAAATAGAAGCCCGCCCCTCCCATAAATACTTATAAGCATTTATAGCAAATTCTTTTGGCCAGAATTGATATCCATACTGTGCAATAGCTTGCTCTGAACTAATTGAAATCATAAAAACTAATATAACTGGTAAAACACAAATTAATCCAAAGAATATAAATAAAGCTGAAAGTAAGAAGTTACTTGTTTTAGAAATTCTATTAAATTTTTCAATACCTTCAAGTACTGGTTTTTTCTTCATTTAATGTCCCCCCTTTTTAGAACAATCCATTTTCACCATCAATTTTCTTGACAATGGTATTAGCTGTTAGAATGGTAATAAATCCAATAATTGATTGGAAGAAAGCTGCTGCTGAACTCATCGCCATGCTACCTGTACCTTCAATAGCCTTATAAACATATGTATCAATAGTAGCTGTGGTATTGAAAAGTGTTCCTGCATTTTTAGGCACTTGATAGAATAGGCCAAAGTCAGATTTAAAGATATTACCTACTGCCATAATGAACATAATAATGATAATTGGTTTAATAAGAGGGAGGGTTACATATTTAATTTGTTGCCATTTCGTAGCTCCATCAATAACTGCTGCTTCATAATAAGTTTGATCAATACCTGCAATAGCTGCTAAGTAAACAACCATACCATAACCTACTGTTTTCCAAACTTGCATGAAGACTAATATGTACGGCCAATACTGATCTTGCATATACCACTGAATTGGATCTTTACCTAAAGTCACAAGGATTTGATTGACAATTCCTTTATCATAGCTTAAGAATGCAAATACAAAGTAACTTACTACTACCCAAGATAAAAAGTGTGGTAAAAACATAGCTGTCTGGCATACTTTAGCTAATCTCCTGCTATAAAGCTGTGTTATACCTATTGCTAATGCAACAGGCACTACCGTTCCTAAAATAATAAAGAGTGTGTTATACAAAATGGTATTACGAATAATAATACCTGCATCTGGTGTTTTAAATAAAAATTCAAAGTTAGTGAAACCAACCCATTCACTTTTAAAAAGACTTGTGATAAATCCTTGTCCTGGAATCATTCTGAAATCTTTAAAAGCAATTAAAATCCCTATCATAGGCAAAAAACTAAATACTACATACCAGATAAAAGTTGGTAACGATAACAGTGTGAGTTCTATATCATCGCGACTTACTTTAAACCTGTTTCTTTTATTTTCCTTTTTCACACTAAATCCTCCTCTTCTTATTTTTAGTTGCTTATTAAATTATTGTTCGAATTTATATTTTAAATTTCGAATAATAATTTTTAAATTAATTTTTATATTTTTATTAATTTAAAATATATACTATCACTCATTTTATACAAATTCAATAGATATACATAATTATTTTATATATTTTTAACACATTTTATCTTTTTTAATTATTGTTATATGGCTAGTATCTTAAATATCGTAAACTATTTATTTTTAGGTATCTTAAGTAATAATATGTAAAATATCTTTTTGCTTTTAGGATGCAAAAAAGGAGTTGCCTAGGCAACTCCTTTACTATTTCTTACTTTGTATAAATTTCATTATAGAACTACATTGTGTCTCAATATGTTTAGTCGCTAACTGAGATGCTAACTCACTATCTCTGTTTTTAAGTGCTTCTAACATTGCATTATGTTCTGCAATAACAGCACTGCTTTCTTCTGTATTCTTAAGATACGTAATACGGTAGCGTTGTACCTGTTCTCTCATGTTATTGTAAAGCTGAACAAGCTTTTCATTTCGAGAAGCTTCTGCGATAGTATCATGGAATTCAATATCTTTTTGAATCATCACTTCAATATCGTCTTCTTTGGCTGCATATTCATACTCTGCAATAATAAGTTGAAGTTTTAAGAAAGAACGCTCGTCCATATGTTTGCATGCAAGTTTTGCTGCTAATGCTTCTAAAGAAGCACGTACTTCTAATACATCTTGAATGTCTTTTCCTGTAAACTGTGCAACTTGTGCACCTTTACGTGGAACCATGATAACAAGACCTTCAAGCTCAAGTTTTCTAATCGCTTCTCTAATTGGTGTACGGCTTACACCTAATTTCTCACCAAGTTGTGTTTCCATTAATCTTTCGCCAGGCTCTAACTCCCCATTTAAAATTGCCTTACGTAAAGTTTGGAATACAATATCCCTTAATGGTAAATATTCATTAATTTTCATGTTTGAACTTTCTTCTCTCACGTCTTTTCCCCTCTCTTTTGGCTTTACAAAATGTACTTGTCACATGTACTTCTCTGAGTCCACATTGATTTTTAAAGTATTCTGCTGCCACTGCTGCTTTATATCTACTTGGGAAAATACCAAATACTGTAGGCCCACTGCCACTCATCATACTTCCTAATGCACCATACTCTATCATATCTTGTTTAATCTGTTCGATTTGAGGGTGCATCTTAATGGTTACGTCTTCTAATACATTATCCATATTGTTTGTAATAAACTGTATATTACGTGCTTTAATAGCTTCTACATACTCGTCTGTTTTAGGATGCTTTGTAATTTCATCTACCTTTAATGCTTTGTATACACTTGCTGTAGAAACACTAATATTAGGCTTTGCAAGTAAAATATGCATACTTGGCAATGAAGGTAATGGTGTAAGTACTTCCCCTATTCCCTCCGCAAGCACTGTTCCCCTTAAAATACAAAATGGTACATCTGCTCCTATTTCAAGTCCTATCTCCATTAACTTCTTCTTACTAAAATGCGTCTCAAATAATTTATTAAGCCCTACAAGAACTGCTGCTGCATCACTGCTTCCACCAGCTAAACCTGCTGCTACAGGTATACGTTTAAAGATATCTATATAAACACCACTTGTTATATTCGCCTCTTTTAAAAACTTCTCTGCTGCTTTATACGTAATATTTCTATCGTCTTTTGGAAGCCATGCTAAATTATTATTAATACGAATACCTGGAGTTTTAGTCTTTTTAACGGTAATAGTATCATACAGATTAATTGTCTGCATAATCATTCTCAGGTCATGATAACCATTATCTCGTTTGCCCACTACATCTAGCGTAAGGTTAATCTTACCTCTTGCTTTAAGTACTATTGTATCCATGTGTAACTCCTTCGTGATTTAGCGTTTTTTATATTATACCCTTTTAAAAAAGTGTTAGTCAATAAAAATGTATTTCGTGTATACAATAAACAAAAGAAGCTATTATATGCTTACCTCACTAGCTGCTTCATGAGTGTACCGTAGCTCTCCCTCTAACCTAGGTGCATGGAAGGACAGTCAGAACGAAAAAGAAGGAGCCACTTTGCAGCCGCCCCTTTAATTTCTATTAGAATTTTGTTTTCTTAAGGATAATGAGTTTCTGACCAATATTAATTGGTGCATTTTCATCTAAATCATTAATCTCTACAATGTCTTGTACTGTTGTATTAAAACGTTTTGCAAGATTCCATAAGGTATCACCTTTTTTAACGATATAAACAGTAATACTTGGATAGCTGTTAAGCTCTTCCTTATCCATATCTGCTACATCTACTTGATTAATCGTTTGAATGTTACCTTTATTATAAACGTTAGCCATATAATCAAGTCCATATTCAAGCATAATATCATTCTTATTGTATACGCCAGCTTCAACATCTTTAGGTTGTACTTTAACTTCTACATAAGAATCTTCATTAAGCCCTTCAAGTGTAAGATCTTGGCTGAATGGAATCATCTCCATAGCCGTTTGAATCATGTTTACACTTTCTGGATCAATATAAACAACTTTAGCTTCAAGCATGCCGTTAATTGTCAGCTTGTCACCTTCAACTTTCTTTTCATCAATAACAGGCTTTAAGTTTACACTGAAAATTTGGTCGATCATAGGTGCACCGTTTTCAAGTGTAATGACATCTTTCTTAGATGCCTTAGCTACGCCTTTTGAAGCAAGTGTCATATAGTCTTCAGATGTATTCGTCATCTTAACTTTTTTACCTGGGCAATAGACATCATCTATAATTGTCTCTGTATCTTCATCAAATGTGTTGTATTTGGCTTCTACAATACATTCTACTTCTATGACACGGTCTTCCCCATCAAAGTCAGGGCAAACCTGCATATAGATAGGTTTAACACTCAAGTCACAGTTCCAGTAAGCTTCTTCATTTGGTTTTGGAAGGTCTGTGCTTCCTGCAAAAGGAATACGATGTTTAACAATTTCAACTGGCATATCAGGCTCTTGAGTTTTATACATTGTACTGACTTCTACAATACCATTGTAAAGAATTTCGCTTTCTGTACGTTTCGTTTGTTCTTCTTTAATACAGGTATTCATTTTAAGAACTTCACCAATGCTACATTTGCCTTGTGGAATTGTAAGTTCGTCTTTTACTACAAGTTTTTCTGTCCCACTTTGAGAAGGCTTAATAACACTTAATGTACCTGTATTCGTTTGAACAGCAACATCGCCTCTAACCTCTGTCACAAGCTCCATTTCTTTTGGTTTTGTAGCTTCCACACAAACCCCTATAATAGACTTCACGTTAAGCTTACGTTCATTTAAAATATTCCAATGCATATGCTCAATATTATAGTTAAAAGCTACACGCTGATTATTGCTTACACCTTCTAAGATAACGAAATCTTCAAGTGGAATACTTCCCTTCATCGTATAAATTTCTTTTGAATTATTTTCAGGTACATATAAAATTGTTGTATCTAATTGCCCTTTATAAACTACTCGATCCTCTTGTACATCTATCTGGTCAATATTAATCTCTCCGTCTAAGTAAAGTACTCTTTGCATGTCAGGTTTTCCATCTGGAACAATAATGTCTCTTTCTTTGACAACTTGTACTGCTTCTTTTCTTGTCATTTCATTTAGTCCAATTTGTTTCTTTACCAGTTCTAATGCCATTTTTACGCTCCTCCTCTTCTAACCTTTACACTATACCTATGTATATGAGTATGAGTTATCCAACTTCTATTTCATGTATATTCATTCTGAAATAGAAATATGTATTTTTTCTAAGCATAAAATAAAAGAGACAGCTGGCGGATTGCTGCCTCCTTTCTCTATTTATAAACGAACACACTAAGTAAACACATTTCCTGCGCCGTTAGGATAATGAGTCTACTAAACCTACCACTGGTCCTCCTTTTCGTGCTACCCCTAGAATTTCATACCCTCCTATCCCTTTAAACTGGGTCAATGTATTTTTTATGGCATGTTCTATGGGGAGCACTTCATTAAATGGACAATAGGCAATACGCTCGACAATAAACACAGGATCTAATGCATGAATAAGCACTCTTGCAGGGGAGGCTGCATAATCTGCACCTGCCTCTAACAATGCCTCGAAGTAGGACTGACAGGCACCTGCAAATATAATGAGTTGCTTGTTATTTTGGCGGGCTTTTCGGGCTTCTTTAACAGCCTCAATAAAGTACTTTGAGTTTTTATACTCATTAATATCATAAAGGTTCTTGTAATTTTTATTTAAAGAGTCATGTCCAGTCAAAACAAGTATATCTGGGTTATGTTTTTGTAGTAAACCTCCTATTTTTTTAGGTTGCTCAAACTCAAGGACATTCTCACCAACCGCTGGCACCCCCAATGTCTCATAGTACTTCATACACAAATTAAGATAGAATGAGTCTCCATCTATATGCAGTACTTTCCCTGTTTTTTGGAGCACGGGTTTGTTTTGGTCCTTAAGTATTTTCTTCTCAGCCACTAACATTTTTACTCTTTCTTGGATCTGTTCCATCAAATAGCTTTCTTTGT
Source organism: Zhenhengia sp. (assembly GCF_046966505.1). Lineage (NCBI taxonomy): Bacteria > Bacillati > Bacillota > Clostridia > Lachnospirales > Lachnospiraceae > Zhenhengia > Zhenhengia sp. Next base: position 55,187 of record NZ_JBKVCH010000008.1, on the reverse strand, counting down.
TTGTAAATCGCATCCCTCCTGCTAGCTCCAAATCTTCCATTGGTGCATCTGCTATAATTCTATAGGATATCCCTTTTAATTTTACAATACCGTCAGATTTTATTTCCAATACTTTAAATAGCACATCACGATTGTAAGAGATACGCACGACATAATCTCCAACCTGAATCATCATAGATCTTCGCTCCTAGACTATCTATCTCTCTATATCTTATTACAAGACTAGGAAGTCCTATGACTACCTTATGTAGGTGCTATACAGCTGCTTTTACTTAAGGACTGTATATTTCTAATGTTGGCTCTCTAGAATGAACACTCATTAAATCTATGTAAACATCCTCATATGCTTTAAGCACTGGACGTGGTTTTTTAAAGGCACTTGTTAGGTAGATCACATTATTTTCTTTCTTGTATACACTAAGATGTCTTCTCATATCCGTTTTATGTTTAAGACGCTCCATAGCAAAGGTAGTTTGTTTTTTTCTAGTTCCTTTTTGTGATGCTTGCTCTGAAATACTCTTGGCAGTTCCCATGCTTGATTCTTCTATAGTGGTTTCTTCCGCTGATAATGCTTTTTTAGCCCTTTCTTCTTTAGCTTTTTGGTAACGGGCTTCGACCTGCTCAGTCACCTCATGAATCTTCTCTTTAACAGTATGTGCTACTTTACTGACCGTTGTAACCACTTGCATAACCTTTTCTAAAATTCGTAATTTAAACATTACTTATCCCCCTCAATTTCATCGTTTATTTTTTCAGCTGTCTTGCTTGGACTTATCCTATCACACACTTCCAATTAATGGGAATATTGAAGTAAAAAATAAGATGCTTCATCGGCTCTTAGCCATTGAAACATCTCAAAAATTTTTTTCAAATATTTTTTACTTTATCCAAGGTGCAATTAAAACATTAATAGCCTCTTTAATTGCTTGAACCTTACAAGTAGCATCTTCTTCACTACTTCCCTTTACACCAATATAGAACTTAATTTTGGGTTCCGTTCCTGAAGGGCGTACACATAACCATGCAGCATCTGTAAGCTCATAGTAAAGTACATTGGATTTTGGCAAATGACCTACTCCCTTTTCGTAATCCCTTGTACGAACGACTGTATACGTACCAATAGTACTTAAACCCTCCTCTCTCAGATTTTTCATAACATCTTTCATTTTACTGAGTCCTTCTATCCCTTTTAAGGTAATAGACTGTACTTCTTCTTTATAGAAGCCATATTTCTCATATAAAGAAATAAGTCCCTCATATAAAGTCATACCTTTTGTCTTATAGTAAGCAGCCATTTCTGCTGCAAGCATGCACGCTATTACTGCATCTTTATCTCTTGCATAAGTGCCTGCTAAGCAACCATAACTTTCTTCAAATCCAAAGAGATACGCTTTATCTCCATGACTTTCAAATAATCTAATCTGCTCTCCTATATATTTAAAGCCTGTTAATACTTCCATTACCTCTACATTGTAGGCCTTACAGATTGGCCTAATCATTTCTGTTGTAACAATGGTCTTAATAACTACACCTTTTGAAGATAGCATACCTTTAGTTGCCCTTTGGGACAGAATATATTCTGTCAGCATAGCGCCTAACATGTTGCCTGTTAATACCTCATAGTCTCCATCATAGTTACGAACAAGTACACCTACTCTATCAGCATCCGGATCCGTCCCCATAATAAGGTCTGCCTGTACGTCTTTTGCCAAGCCAATTGCTAACTTAAAGGCTTCTTTATTTTCAGGATTAGGGCTTGTAACAGTAGGAAAATTCCCATCTGGCGCTTCTTGCTCTTCTACAACATAAATATTTTTAAATCCCACTTCTTTAAGAATCGTCCTAACGGGTATATTGCCAGTTCCATGAATAGGTGTATAAACAATCTTAAAGTCCCCCGCTACTTGATCAATCACATTTTGGTTTAATACTTGTTCTTTTACACAAGCTATGTAGGCTTCATCTACTTCTTTACCTATAATAGTAAGAAATCCACTTTCTAAGGCCTTTTCCTTCGAGATAGTCTTAATTAAGTTAAAGTCTGTTAGAGCATTAACTTCTTCTATAATCATCTGATCATAAGGTGCTATAACCTGTGCCCCATCACTTCCATATACTTTATAACCATTATATTCTGGTGGATTATGACTTGCTGTCACTACAATACCTGCATCGCACTTTAAGTGACGTACTGTAAAAGATAACTCTGGTACGGGCCTTAAAGCCTCAAATAAATAAGCATGAACACCATTAGCCGCAAGTACAAGTGCTGCTTCTTTGGCAAAAACATCTGAGTAATTTCTTGAGTCATAAGCAATAGCTACTTTAGGATCTATTAAAGCTTGCCTATTAAGAAAATTAGCAAGTCCTTGCGTAGCTTTTCTAACGTTATAGATATTCATACGATTGGTTCCCGCTCCAATAATACCCCTTAACCCTGCTGTCCCAAATTCTAATTCTGTATAGAACCTGTCTTCAATTTCTTTAGGATCTTCTTTAATTCCCCTTAACTCTTCTTTAGTTGCTTCATCGAAGGCATCTCCTTCTAACCACTCTTGATACTTATGCATATAACTCATCTGTATTGCCCCCTTACATATATTCCATTTTTTTACACTTCCTAATTATATTATAATTTTCACAATATTTAAAGCAAAAAAGAGTAGACATATGATACTCATATCTCTACTCTTTTAGTCAGGCTGGTATACGTTCACTCGTCACCCTCAGCCCCTTGCTTTAGAACTCTGATGGTATAAAGATTATCCCCTAGTCCTACTAGTTCAAGTACATCTTGATCCTTTACATTATGCATATTGGTGAGTTCACCTTGCTCATTAAATATAAGTGTATGTCCTGTATAGTGATAAATCTGTCCCTCAAGCTCAATCTTTCTGTTGGAATGATCTATTTGAAGATTGGTCCTATTAGTCTTTTTAAAAGCCTTAGCTGTAGGCTTAATACCTATTAAACTTTCTTTTTCTGGTTGATAGATAATATCTACTATTTCCCCAACTTCAATCTCTGAGACAGATATTGCATTCTCTTCTTTATCGGTTATCTTGGTTGTAGGTTTAATTTTATGTGCCCTAATCTTTTTTCTCCCTATATCTAAAAAATGAATTTCTTCCTCATTAATTTCTCTTACCACACCTATACTTGTTATATAAGATTCCTCATCCTCTTCTTCTATAGTAATGTGCTCTTCTTCTATAGGTGGCATAGATGTCGCTAAAAAATACTCAATCCCCTTAAACATTAACATTAACAATCCAGTAAGTCCTATACATGAGATAATAATGACTGCTATTATAAACCTTTTATCCCCTCTCACCCTTTAACCTCCTTTGTAACTTGCGAACTTATTTCTTCTATTTAAAGTTCCTTTGCAAGTTCTTTAGCGGCCAAACATTGAGCCTCTTTATAGACGAGCATATTTTCCCACTTATGTTCAAACATACTATAATTATTACGGTGCTTGGAGTTTGTATACTTATAGCAAATGCCTGCATACTTCTCTGGAAAAATCAACATCGCTTTAAGTACGTTAATTTCATTATAACTTAAAGTATGAATCGCATTATAACTGGTAATAAGCTTATCAAGAAGTACTATATTCCAGTTATTTTTCTGCATGATTTTCGTCAGTACATTCGCAAGGTCTATAAGCTGAATATTATATGTGCATGTATCGAGGTTATTAATCATATAACAGTCACTGCCCTCAATCTGTCCTACTGCATGATAGGTATAGTCATTATGAATAAGAGTTTTTTCTAGGCGCACCTTATTAATAAGTTCAGCCGCAATTTGTGGTGTAATCAAATCTAGTGCCATATATTGAAGTGCTTCATATGCTTTATAATCATTTAGAAACATGATCTCAAACTTCGTTTTTTGTGAGAAGTTTGAAATTTTCTTTCTCATATGCTTTCCATCCACTACACGTTTTTGGAAATACTCATAAATATTTTTAATACTAGCATTCTCTACATCTCTCGTTTTAGACTCTATATTTTTAGCTGCTTTATGAAATTTTGCCAGTACTTCTATAACTGCCTTAAGGTCCTTCTCACTGGTAAAATCTATTTCAATTGTTTTATTATAAGACTGTAATATATAATACCGATCTTGATAAAGTCCATAAGGGTTTTGTTTTTTTGTTAAATAGATTTTTGCAATCTCTGTGAAACCTTTGTGGAGAAGTTGTTGTGTCACTTCATATTGAAAGCAGATTTGATCTTTTGGCACAATGGTTTTCCTAAGCATCAGGCTACCTTGCTTAGTGTCTAAATAATAATTACTACGATTATATTGAACTTTTTTTATACTCATATCATATTGTGCAAAGAGCTCATTCCCCATCGTTTTCATCTCTATCCCCCCTTCTAAACATTGATTTATCTCATCTCTCTTATGTATATGTTCAGTCCTAAAAAAAAATATCTATTTTTGTACGAATTCGTTCACAATTATGTGATACAATAAATGCCGTTAAGCATTACATATTTTTTTGAGGTGATTTTATGAAACGCAAAGGCTGGTTTATTCCTATCTTAGTATTCTTCGTTTGTACATGGCTTCTTATCGTTTATCAAAAAAGTACAAGTGAGCCCTATCTTGCACAAACTTCTAACTTAGCACAACTTCCTTGGGATAAAGAAAGTGCTGAAATTGAAAAAGTAGTTTTTTCCGCCCATTCTTCGGTCATTACGGCTAAAAGAACACAAAATGACTGGTTCCTTATAGAACCCTTAGAAGTTATGGCAGATCCTACATATGTTTATAATGTTATTTCACGCTTTGTCAGCCCAGGTCTAATTCACACGGTTGCATCTGAAGTTGAAGACCCAACAGCCTTTGGGATTTATGAGTATTCACCTTCTATTTCTTTATACGATTTAAATAATATGGAATATAAACTTATTGCAGGCAATGCTGCTGATGAAACAACTTATTATGCCTATAGTCCACTTACAAAATGTATTTATACCATAAAGAAAGAAATCTTTGATTATGTCTCCACAGACCTATCTCTATGGCGTACAAAAGATTACTTAGGCTTTTCTACAGATCATACTTCCAAAATAGCCTTATCCAAAAAAGGGGTCTTACATACGATTTTACCAAGTGGTGATAAAGAAACTTATACATCTAGTACACTCTCTATGGCGCAAATTACGAATATTATTTCTTTCTTATCCAGTTCTAAGGTCCTTAACTTTATTATGGATAATGCACCATCCCATATTGTTTCATCCTATGGTTTTAATACACCTGATTTTATTATCACCCTCTATCAATCTTCTGGAAATACACAAAGTTTTTCCTTTAAGCTTTCAGAAGATGGCCTTGCTTACTATGTTCTTGAGCAGTCTAATCATAACATTTATAAAGTACCATTTTTCCATATTTCAATTTAATAAAAGGGATGCTCTACCACTTATGAATAAGTGGTAGAGCATCCCTTTCCCTCTATTCTTTAATGTACTCTACAAGTACTTCTTTTATATTCTTCTCAGGATACTTTATTACATACTTTAAGGCCTTTTCTAAAGCTTCACCTACCGCCTTACCTGGTGCTATACCTTCTTTAATTAGGTCTCCCCCATTAATAGCAAGCATCTTTAAGTTATAGCATTCATGATTTACTACTATTTCTTCTTTTAACTTTCTTACATAAGCAATTTGCTCAAGTTTCATAGGTAATTTATCTAAACTTTGAGCCCTTGCATCTGCTTCATTCACTAAAAGTAATTGATCAAATAGCACTTCACCTGTTACTTTAAGGATCTCTTTAATATACACCTTAGTGATTTTCTGTCTAAGATGATAATCATGGTAACTTACAAGAAGTGTAACTTCTTTAATGGTCTGATTATCTAACCTTAAATCCTTAAGTACTTTTTTTGCAATCTCTGCGCTCACTTCAGGATGCCCATAAAAATGGTCTATTCCTTTTTTATCTGTCGATCTTACCTTAGCTTTTCCTATATCATGGAGTAACATAGAAAGTCTTAGTACTTCATCCTTTGGTGTATGTCTCATGGCCTCTATTGTATGATGTGCCACATCATATAAATGATGCGGATGATTTTGTGCAGTTGTATAAGTCGGAATGAATTCAGGTAATATATATTCTAACAATCCTAGTTCATAAAGTGTATGAATAGCCTCTGGCCTATCTGACATACAGATTTTAAGGAATTCATCACGAATACGCTCTTTGCTAATATTCTTTAGAAGGTGCTTGCACGCTTTAATGCCTTCTATTGTATTATCATCTATCTTAAAACCTAATTGAGCAGAAAATCTAACAGCTCTTAAAATACGTAAGGCGTCTTCTGTAAAACGTTCTTTAGCATCACGTACAGATTTAATAAGATTTTGTTCAATGTGTTTCTTCCCATTATAAGGGTCTACAAAACCTCTTACTGGATGGTAGGCAATAGCATTCATGGTAAAATCTCTACGAGATAAATCTAAAGTAATATCTGTTACAAAGCTTACATGCTCTGGTCTTCTAGAATCTTTATATTCTCCTTCTATACGATAGGTAGTTACTTCATAATGCTCTTTATCCACAATAACTGTTACTGTCCCATGCTGAATACCTGTATCATAAGTACGTTTAAAAGCAGCTTTCACTTCTTCTGGTTTGGCAGAGGTTGTAATATCCCAGTCATTTGGCTCACGTCCCATAATCATATCACGCACACATCCACCTACTACATAAGCTTCGTGACCATGCTTTTCAAGTGTATCTATTATAAATAAGGCATCCTTTGGAATTTGAGTATGTTCCTTCACTATTTGTTCCTCTTTCTCATCTTTGTTTAAATAGTATTGCCTTAATTATAGCACATTAGCCTTCTATTTATCCACAGCTTGGCTTTTCTAGCCTTTGTCTTATTCACAAATGCTCTAGTTATTAACATAAATCTTGTGTATATGTACATACTAATCTCTGAAATTTTAATTTTAGGAGGTTCTTATGTCATTCCCAACTTCTTTTCCCTCACAACATCAAAGTCAGCACCCTGGCTTAGAACATATGATGAATCCACTCCCTGTGTATGATGATGATCAATATGTAGGCAAGGGAACTATGCTTCAAGATAAGGTCGCTCTTATTACAGGTGGTGACAGTGGTATCGGGCGAGCTGTTGCTCTAGCCTTTGCGAAACAGGGTGCCAATGTATGTATTGTCTATCTTAACGAATCCGAAGATGCTAATACTATTAAAAACCAAATTGAAGCTCTAGGTAGACAATGCTTTCTTATTGAAACAGATATTACAGATAAGGCAAATTGTGAAATGGCTATTAGTAAGACTATCAATCACTTCAATAAACTTGATATTCTCGTTAATAATGCAGCCGTACAATACACTACTCAAAAGTTTGAACTTATTTCTGATGCACAATTTGATAAAACTTTTAAGACTAATGTATATGGTGCTTTTTATATGACTAAGGCAGCTCTTCCTCATTTAAAACAAGGTTCTAGTATTATTAACACCACCTCTGTTGTAGCCTTTCATGGTAATGAAACACTTATTGATTATTCTATGACTAAAGGAGCCTTAGTTGCCTTGACCCGTTCTCTTGCTATGTCTCTTGCTAAATCTAAATCAGGTATTAGGGTTAATGCTGTAGCACCAGGTCCTATATGGACACCATTTATTCCATCTTCTATGGATGCTACTCAAGTTACTAGCTTTGGTTCTAATACACCACTAGGCAGGGCTGGACAACCTATAGAATGCGCAGGTGCTTATGTCTTTCTAGCATCCGATGCTGCTTCCTATATTACTGGCCAAACCATCCACGTTAATGGCGGCGAAATTGTCAACGCCTAAATCCCTCTGACACAAAAAAAGATATTGAATACGTGGCGCTCATATGGCTCATATGGCTTAAGATTAGCATTTTTTATAATCAAATTTAATCCTTTAATAAGAGCAAATAAAAAGAGCCCTTAGGGCTCTTTCTATCTTCTTTATTTTTTGTTTCTATAGCTATCTCCAGCACCATGTACACCAGAACTCATTGCCGTTTTAAAACCATTACCTGCATTCATCGCATCTCTTGTATTATCTATTCTACTTTGTAATTTTGCTTCTTCAGTTTTCTGTTTTGCCATTATTATGCCTCCTACTTAAAGTATTTAATAAGATTTTGCCCTAGTCTAATGAATTTATACTTTTCTTCGAATGTCTAAACCTGCCAAGTCTTGCGCTGTTAGATTTTCTAACAAATGCAAAGCTATGTAATAAATATTAAGAGCAATGGCAACACCTAATGTAACTTGTGTCAAAAGGCTTGAATGCTGTGGCAACAAATAAATCACAATAACTTTTGCTGTCATACCCGCTGCTGTAGCCGCAAGTGCTGGATAGAAAAACCATTTTGAAACATTAATTTTAATAGTTGTTACTTTAATGAGTCGTCTCATTTTTAAAGTCGCCGTTAAAATATTAATTCCAATATTTAACCCAATAAATCCTATAACCCCTTTGATTGGTAATAAATAATAAATTAAAACTACACTTAAAATAGCTTCTATAATTCTATAAATTAAGCAACTGTTTTGCTCCCCTAACCCCTTTAAAATACCATCTATTACAATTTCTATATACATGAACGGTGTTATAAAGACAAAGAACTGTAAGAGATGCCCTACTTGCCTATTGTTATAAATCAGTAAGCCCAGCTCCTCTCCAAAATTCCCAAATACACTTACTACAATCATAGCTAGCACCATAATAAGATGTATAGTCCTTCCCGATAAACTTTCAATACGCTCTGACATATTCCTAGCTTTTGCCCTTGCTATTTCAGGTGTCAGTACTGTAGAAGATGCTGTAAGTAGTGCTACCGGAAAAAATAAAATGGGTAGTACCATTCCTTCTATCATACCGTACATACTCATAGACTCCATTTGGGTTAGACCTGATTTTCTAAAACCTAATGGTATTAGCACATTTTGCAACAAAGTAATAATTGAACTTAAATAAGCTGTTAAAGTAATAGGTAATAGGATCTTAATAATCTGAATGAAGATATCTATACCTCTACTTGTTGATATCCCTCTATTATGCCTTCTATCCGGATCTGTTGTATAAAGGAATACCATATAAGAGAAAGAAAATACTTCTCCTAATGTCATCGCAAGGCTGATAGCCCCACAAGCATGGGCAAGTGAACCATTCCCCCACCTTTGTAGAAAAACGATAACCATAAGTACCTTAACGATCTGCTCAAATACATCTGAACTTACTGGCTTAATCATCTTCTTCACAGCATAGAAGTATCCTTTTAAACAAGACGATACTGTCATAAAAGGTACACTTAATGATAATATTCTTAGTCCTAGTATGGTTCGGCTATCTTTTATCACATGGTTTGCAATAAAAGGTGCATTAATAAAGACTAACCCCGATATAGTCACACTGGCCGCTATACTAATAATGAAAAAGACTTTCATGATTTTTCTTACGCCTTTACGATTTCCTTTTCCAAGTTCCTCTGCTACTAATTTAGATACAGAGGTACTCATACCTGCTGATGCAATGGTATAGGCCATCATATAGATGGTCATAGCCAATTGATAAAGACCTACCCCTTCTGCCCCTATTCTATTCGATATATACACTGTTGAAATCATACCTAATGTTTTCGTTGCAACAGAACCTATCGTTGAAATATAGGCACTCATCGCTAATCCTTGTTTTTTCACAGTACCACCTACTTTGTCCTATTTCTACATGCTTATTATATGTGGACAACACCGTATACTATGACTTCAATAAATCCTTTTATTTTTATCACAGATTACATTTTTTTACATAATATGTTATTAACAGCTTTATTATTAATGAATAAAAAAGGAGTTTAATCTATGGATAATCACTCAATTCTTCCAACCAGTTACGAAATTTTTTCTGATTTTGATGAACTTCAACCTGATGCTTTCGCTAATTTAAAAGGTGGTCCACTGGCCCCTAGCCTTAGAGGACGTATCTTACTGTATCAATTATCTGATGGCGTTTATATTAGAACATATATTGTAGGTATCCCCGTTAACACTACTACAGGGCAAAAAGTAGACTTCCACGGTTTCCATATTCATGAGTTTGGTAACTGCACAGTTGGAAATCCTGCTGATCCTTTTACAGCAGCTGGTGGTCACTGGAATCCAACCAATCAACCTCATCCCTTCCATGCCGGAGACCTTCCACCTATCCTCTCTACTAATGGAACAGCGATGATGTCTGTCTATACAAGTGCATTTAATGTAAGAGACGTTATAGGAAAGTCCTTTATCCTGCACGAAAAAGCCGATGACTTTATGACTCAACCTGCTGGTAACTCCGGCCTCCGCCTAGCCTGTGGCGTCATCCAGTCCACTACCCCATCCCGCAGCACTGGCTTCTTTGGAAGACGCTAGTAGCCTACCTATCCCTTACTGAAAATACAAAAAGGGCTACCCTCAGGTAGCCCTCTTCTTCTATTTATTCCATCCTCTTCAAATGTATAACATGTCCTTTTAAAATGGCCATTTTATAAGAGGTCTGTTTTCTCTGTGATATTATTTATATTTTTCCTCTAATTTGCCAAGCACTTCTAAATAAGAATCTTGTACACTCTTTTGAGCTGCTTCCTGTTCAAAAGCTAAGCATGCTTTATTAACCTCTTCAACGATTTCTTGCGGAAGCCTATTTAGTGCAAATGGATAAATGAGCTCATCTTCCTTTGCTATATGCCTTGTAAGTAAATGTGTATAGCTAATAGCGTTAGCTATCACATCAAGTTTACTTTCCTCATCCCCAGCTTTGACACGTTCAAGTGCTTCTTCAAGGTCCTTCACGTACAGTCTACCTAAATCATGTTCGACCAACATGCCGCCTTTTATCAGCTTTTCACCTAAAGCACCTAAATGGATAAGCATTTGGTTAAAAAGGCACTTTTCTTCTTTCCCATGATGGTGTTCATCTGAGTAAACCCTTATAAAATCTATAATCTTTTCAAAGTCCTCATAGCAAATAGGTTCCCCATTCATAATGCCTTTGCAAATTTGACGTACTACTATAATAAGGCGTTCAATAGCTCTATGTTCATTCATCATAATTTCTATTGCTTTCATCTCTTTACCTGCTTTCTTAATATATAAGTTTCTTACACTTATTATAGCGTCCCCTTTTTTATTTTTCTGTAGCTATAGCTACCAATTTACAAGGTCGTTTTTTCTTGTGCGAGCTTTGCTTCACATAATTTTATAAGACCTTCTTTAAATTTAATATTATCCTCTTCTGTACGTTTTTTAGGCCCTTTAAGACGCGCACCTGATTTCCTCGCAACCTTTACTACATGCCTTCTAAAAAGAAGCTGATCAATATTTCCTTCTGTATAAATAAAACCATTTTGATTAATAGCTGCTGCTTTTTTAGATAAAATCATAGCTGCTAATCCATAATCTTGAGTAACGACAATATCCTCTTTATGAACATTGTTTGCGATCATAAAATCCACTGCATCCATGCCTTTTTGTATAATAATTGTTTTAACTCCAAGCCTGTCTATCATATGTGCTGTATCACAAAAAATAACTACTTCTATACCATATTTTCTAGCTACTTTAATGGTAAGGTCTATAACTGGGCATCCATCTCCATCAATAAGTATTTTCATAACTTCCCCCCTTGCGTTTCTTCTTAGTTTCATTATATAAAAATTTATGCTGCTTGTCCCATCTTTCCTACTACTTAGGGACACTTACGAGTAAATAATCCCCACATTTTAGCTGTACCACATCACACCTTATGGCTTTAGCAACGTCTAGACTAAGTTCACTGGCTTCTTCAGGCGTACTCGCATAAAGCATAAGCCCTGCACCATTAAGTACTCTATCTTTCTTTGTTGTAACATACCCAAGATATTCTAAATAATTCGTTCTCTCATGCATGATTTACTCTCCTCTACTGATATATTTATGCTTCATAATACCATGATACTTGGTTACATTTTCAAGTAAAGGCGTCTCTTTAATAACTTGCATCATAAACATTTCATCTCTTATAATCGGTACAATAGCTACTACAATTTTACCTTCCTTATATTCCTTACGCGTAAAATGATACCGCTTTACTCCTAGCGCTCTACATACCTCAAATAGAATGGCTTGCCTTTGCCCAAAATTATCTAATGTAATACGATAATGTTGTTCCTTGGGTGTAATTACTGCGGCCATTCCTTCTTCCGCCATCATCTTATGAGCATTTTCTGTTCCTAATGTATTACATACATAAATATCATCTACAAAAAGTTCTGCTCCCTTTACTTCTACCTTTCCAATAGCTACATCAGCTACTTGTCCTACGGTCTGACCTCTTGTAAAAATCCTAAGAAAAGTAAAAGTAATGCTTCCTGCTAATACTCCTGCTCCAACCTGCATAGGGATACTATGATCTTCTAATAATTGCATCACAATCCCTGTAACCAGTGATACCATAAGCACCATATAATTGCGTGATTCAAAAGTCTTAGAAATGCCATCTATATAAGCATCTCCCCTTACTGTAAACTCTGTATTTTCAAGGGATACTAAGCTTTCTCTTTCTGCACGCCTTACATCTCTAAATTGCTGAATAGCAATCGTTAGAAAAGTCATCGCTACAAAATTTTTGGTCTTTATAGCTGGCATAGCTACAGCACCTATGGCGGCTGCTATAAATCCCAGTACACAATGTGTAAAATAGCCATTAGGGTAACTTGGATATTGTCTATAATCTAGTTTAAGTGTAATAAGTCTCGTTAATGTGCCCATAATAATGGCTGTTGTAATAAGAATGAGTGTTTCATCTGAAATCGTTGCATTATTCATAAGCCCTACTCCCCACTTGTGTTATAATCTTCCACTTAATATACCCATTCCCTCATAATTTTACTCCATCATACACATGCTACTAATAACTATAAAGTATAAGGAGTAGAATTATGAAATTATTTATTGATACAGCCAATGTAACAGATATTCGTAAAGCCAACGAACTAGGGGTTATTTGTGGCGTTACCACTAACCCTTCTCTTATCGCCAAAGAAGGACTTGTTTTTGAAGAAGTTATTAAAGAAATTTCTTCTATAGTAGATGGACCTATCAGCGCAGAAGTCATTACCTTAGAAGCTTCTAAGATGGTAGAAGAAGGTACTACCCTTGCTCAAATTCACCCTAATATTGTCATCAAAATTCCAATGTGTGAAGAGGGTTTAAAGGCTACAAAGCAACTTACTGAAAAAGGCATCAAAACCAACGTTACACTTATCTTCTCCGCTCAACAGGCACTTCTTGCTGCACGTGCCGGTGCCACTTATGTCAGTCCTTTTATTGGTAGGTTAGATGACATTGGTTTTAATGGCATGTCACTTATTGAAGACACTGCTGAAATCTTTGAAATTCATGGTATCTCTACAGAGATTATTGCCGCTAGCGTGCGTCACCCTATTCATGTTCTTGAAGCTGCTAAAGCTGGTGCCCATATTGCTACTATTCCTTACAGTGTTATTACCCAAATGATTCATCACCCTCTTACTTCTAGTGGTATAGAGAAATTTTTAGCCGATTGGGAAGGACTACAATCTAAAATAAGTAAATAGATTGTATAATAAGACGGAAAAAGGACAGTTCCACAACTCACTCATGTGTTGTAGGACTGCCCTTCTTTCATTTATAATATATAGCTCTCTTCTGTAAAGAGTTTACGGATTTCGTCTATATTCGTTGTTTTACCAAGACCAAGCATAAGTTTTAATCTTGCTTTAGGCCCTCTCATCTCTCCGCCCATAATAGCACCTAAATCTGAAAGCTCTTTACCGCCGCCTTCATAGCCATAAGATTCAAATACGCGCCCTGAACTACATCTTGAAACAATGACTACAACGACATCCTTTGAAAGTGCATATTTAACCCCTTCAAGCATTTTAAGTGGTAAGTTACCTCTGCCCATTGCTTCTACTACAATGCCTTTTGCCCCTGCATCTACTGCAAGTCTAATAAACCTATCATCCATATCGAGTACAGCTTTAATTAGGTCTACTCTATGTTCTACTTTATCTGTATCAATATGTTGTCTATATGCAATATCACGGTAAACAATCAAATCATTTGTATCAATAATTCCTAATGGACCATAAGGTGATTGGAAAGTATTAAGTGATAAAGTATTCGTTTTTGTAACCTCTGCTGCAATGTTAACTTCATTATTAAGGACAACTAACACACCTTTACCAACTGCTTTTGGAGAAATAGCTGTACATACTGCTGCTGCTAAGTTACTTGAACCATCATAACCAAGTTCTGAACTGTTACGCATGGCACCTACTACTACTACCGGCTTTGTATGATTGATTGTTAGGTCTAAAAAGTAAGCTGTTTCTTCTAGAGTATCTGTACCATGTGTTACGATAACACCTGTTATATCCTCTCTATCTAAAGTTTTCTTAATAAGTGATTTAAGTTCTAATAGTTTACTAATGGTCATATGAGGACCAGGAATCTCACATAAATTCACAACTTCTATATCTGCTAATTTATCAATATTTGAAACCATTGATAAAATTTGTTCCCCTGATAAGGTTGGAATAGCTGCTCCGATATTCTCATCTACTGTCATTGAAATGGTTCCACCGGTAAAAATAATACATACTTTTGGCTTTTTCATGTTGTCACACCCCTTTTTATTAACTGTTTCAATCATATATTTTATTTATTTTCACTTCAAGGATTTTATCACACCCCGCTTGTCTATGCATACACTATATAAGAAGGAGGTGAGTGAATGCAAAGTAAAACACCTTTAATTTATATTCCTGGACTATTCGGCTCCTTAGGCACAGAAATTCTTCCTGGTATGGGATCTTGGCACTTCGGCCCATCTCATTATACAGGCAAACGCTTTGTAAAACAGCTACTAGATTATGGATATACTATGAACACTGACCTTTTTATTATGTTTTATGATTGGCGTCAAAAAGTCGATGACCTTGCTCTTTATACATTAGGTCCTCTTATTCATAAAGTCAAACAAGCTTCAGGCGTTCCTAAAGTCAATCTTATATGCCATGGTACAGGTGGCCTTATTGCCAGAACCTATGCACAATCAGACTCTTACGACTATAGTATTAATCACATGATTCTTATCGGAACCCCCAATGCTGGTTTGATCCCTGCTTTCAGCTACTTAAATAACGGTAGCATTCCGATCACTTGTATGTCTAACCCTGACTTTATTTCTTTAAACCTCAATTTGTACCTGCAAGTTTTTTCAAAATCTAATAGAATGCATACACCATTTCTACGCAATAGTTTCCCTTCACTTGCCCAATTTATACCTTCTGGTGACTATGGAGATTATCTCTTCTATACCTATAAAAATAGAACTTATTCCATCCCCCAGCATTATATGTCCCTCACAAATCCTTTTCTAGATGACCTTAATGCTAAGGCTCACCTTTTAAAGGACCACCATATAGAGGTTACTCTATTTGGAGGCACCGGAGAGAACACTACTGAATCACTCGAAGTTATTCCTGCCTGTAATGCGGAGAAATATCATGATGGCAAGATTATTAACTGTCATCAGGGTAAACAAGGTGATGGATGCAGTTTACTAAGAAGTGTATTTGCTATAGAAGGGCAGCAATATATTCTTAATAGTGATTATGGTGAATTACTCTTGCAGAGTGCTAATTTACTCCCTTCTATTTTATAGTAAGGGAGTTTTTTGTCTCCAAAACTTCTCTACTATTTCCTCCACCTGCCCTAAATGCACACACTTTCTATCACTTAACTCTGGTGGCATCAAGCTACTGTACAGTGGACTATTAAAACGGTCATCGATAAGCACAATAACCCCTTCATCCTTTTCCGTACGAATAAGCCTTCCTACTGCTTGAAGTACCTTATTCATACCTGGATAAGTATAGGCATAGTGATAACCATCTTTGCCTTGTTCTTCAAAGTGATACTTAATTAAATCTTTCTCTAACCCTATCTGTGGCAATCCTACGCTTACCACTAGAACACCTATAAGTCTATCTTCTGTTAAGTCAATGCCTTCAGAGAAAATTCCTCCAAGCACACAGAAACCTATCTTTGTCTTTACGGGATTTACCTCAAACTGTGATAAGAATGCTTCCCTTGACTCTTCATCCATACTTGTGTCCTGCATACAAATATCATATCCCTCATAATGGGTTATAAAGTAGGCATGTACATCTTTCATATATTTATAAGAAGGGAAAAAGACCATATAATTGCCTACTTTCCCCTCGCTTACTTTTCTAATATACTCACAGATTTTCTCATAGCTTCTTTCTCTATGCTGATACCGAGTGGATACATCTGTTGCAATAAGCTTTAGAGCCTTCTCCCTATCAAAAGGTGAAGGAAGGGCAATGGCACGCTCCCCCTCTCCACCCAACATATATTTATAATAATCGATAGGCATAAGGGTAGCAGAGAAGAAAATAACACTTTTGCAGGTACTAATCATATTACCAATTAAATAAGAGGGGTCCATACAGAATAGCTTAAGCACTAAGTCTCCCTCTACTTGGTCTGCATACATAATATATCTTTCATCAAAGAACTCGTAGATTTTATTAAAGTTATAAGCTCTAAAATACAGCTCTAGCAAATCTTGAGGTAACTTATGCATAGCACCTTTTTGTAGTTTCTTATCACATTCATTAATAAAAGTTCTAAGAAGTCTATACAGCTTAGTAGGCTCTTCCTTACTAATCATACTTCCAGTCAAATCAATATAATCCTTACGAACACTTAGCATATAATCATTTAGCTTACTTAAAGACTGAGCTATTGTGGGATACTGCTTGCTAATAGAACTTCTCACACTTAGAAACTGATTTTTAGACACACTCTCGGAGTACATCTCCCTTGCTCTTTCTACTAGGTTATGGGCTTCGTCTACTAAAATCACAAAGTCCCTCTGGTCTAAAAAGCGTTTAAGCGCAACTGTAGGGTCAAAAACATAATTGTAGTCACAAATAACCACATCTGCATATATGGCTAAGTCTAAAGCTAATTCAAAAGGACATACATGATACTTCTTTGCATACGCCTCTATCACTTCTCTTGTAAATAAGTCTGTATGCGTAATAGCATCATATACGGCTTCATCTACTCTATCAAAGTGACCATCTGCATATTTACAAAAGTCTGGGTGACAATTACGTTCATCTAAGAAGCATATTTTATCCTTAGCTGTCAGGGTGATGGCCTTTACACGTGTCCCTTTATCATAAATCATCTTGATACTTTTCTCTGCTACTGTTCTTGTAATGGTCTTAGCCGTTAAGTAAAAGATGTTACCTACGTGCCCTTCTCCCATAGCTTTTAGAGCTGGAAAGAGTGTAGAGATGGTCTTACCTATACCTGTAGGTGCATTAACGTATAACTTAGCCTCATTGGTAATACTTTTATATACATTAACCGCTAGCTCCCTTTGGCCTGCCCTATAATTTTCAAAAGGGAAAGATAATGCCTTTAAGTATTTTGTGCGCTCTGCTCCCCAATCCATATAGAAACGAATCCATAGAGCGTACTTCTCTATAACCCCCTTAAAGAAGTCCTCAAGTTCTTCATAGGTATAAACTTTTAGAAGATGCTTAGTCTCCTTGGTATCGAGGTTGTAATAAGTTAAGCGTACATTCATATCTTTTAAGTGATGCTCACTTGCATAGAAATAAGCATAACACTTAGCCTGCGCCCAGTGAAGGGGATTGTAGTCTTCATCTATTACATCAAGACTTGTACGGGTAGACTTAATCTCATCTATAGTCACTGCAATAAGGTCCATCATAATTCCATCCGCACGGCCTTCTACGATAAAGGTAATCCCAGAAGCTTCACATTCATGGACAAGTTTAACCTCTTTCTCATAGTTTGCATTCATAGATTCTTGAATTTTCTTATGTGCTTTGGTCCCCTCTACAGCTCTTGCCCTACTGACAAAGGCAGCAAAAATACTACCTGAGCGCATGACAAACTCTACAAGTTCTCTTACTGATATATTTACAATCCCTTCCGTTATACGCATAATCTCTCATTTTCCCTATTTCTTATTTTTTATTTAAATTAGCAAAGAGCTCTGCAAATGCAAAGTTACCTTCATCCTCTTTCTGCTGTTGTTTCATATATTTTTGTACGGATTTCTTATCTACTTTACCTGGTTTATCTTCAAAACGCTTTTTAAAGGCACTTGCTTTTTCTCTAAATGTACACGTTGTACATACATAGATTTGTCCATCACCTTGACCGCGTAGTTCAAGTCTTTTATGGCATTGTGGGCAGCGTGCATTCGTAAACTTACTAATATTTTCTCTATGACCACAGCTTCTATCCTGACATACATACATCATGCCATGTTTGCCTTTTACTTCAAGTAGATTTTTGCCACACTCTGGGCAACGTTTACCGACTATATTGTCATGTCTAAACTTATCTGTGCTGCCCTTTACAGCGTCTACTAGCTCACCACTATACTTACGCATACGCATAGTAAAGTCTTTTGGATTTTGTTTGCCTTTACTGATTAAGTCCAGTTCTCTTTCCCATTTAGCTGTAAGAAGTGGTGACTTTAAGTCTTCTGGCACAAGATCAATAAGTTGTTTCCCTTTTGAAGTTGGTATAATACTGTTGCCATTTTTCTCAATATAGAACATATTGTAGAGCTTCTCTATAATATCTGCTCTTGTAGCAACTGTACCAATACCACCTGTCTCTCCAAGTGTTTTAGCTGCTTCCTTACTTACCTTCACGTATTTATGTGGGCTTTCCATAGCTGAAAGAAGCGTAGCTTCTGTAAAGCGTGCTGGTGCTTTCGTCTGAAGTTTTAAGCATTCTACACCTAGTACTTTAAGTTCATCTCCTACTTTAACTTCTGGTAAGTTTTCTTTGAAACCTTCTTCGCTATCTTCGTCTTTATCAAATACCATCTTCCAACCTTGTTTAAGTATAACCTTCCCTTTTGCAATAAAAGTATGGTCGCCTGCGTTAGCCTCAATAGTTGTTTGTTTATACTCACATGGTGGTAAAAGAACACTTAAGAAACGTTTAATAACAAGCTCATAGATTTTACGCTCGTCATTACTTAAGTTTGATAGCATGACACTTTCCTCTGTTGGAATAATAGCATGGTGGTCAGATACTTTGCTATTATCTACGAAATGTTTGCTCGGTTTAATGCCATTTTGAAGAATGCTCTTTACTGCTGCTCTATAAGGTCCCACGCTAACAGCTTCTAAGCGATCTTTCAGTGTTGGCACAATGTCCTGGGAAATATAACGTGAATCTGTTCTTGGGTAAGTAAGGACTTTATAGTTTTCATAGAGTCTTTGCATAATAGAAAGGGTCTCTTTTGGGCTCATGCCATAAAGTCTATTGGCATCTCTTTGAAGCTCTGTTAAGTCATAAAGAGCAGGTGCATAAGCTTTTTTATTCGTCTCATCTACCTTTGTGACTTTAAGTGTCTTACCTTCTACTTCATCAGTAATTTTCTTAGCTACATCACTTTTATAAATATGAGGCCCTTTTGCACCTTGCCAATCTAGAGTGAAGCCTTTAACCTTTGCTTTAAGGTTAAAGTAGTCTTCTGGTTTGAAATTTTTAATTTCTTCTTCTCTTGCTACAATCATAGCAAGAGTTGCTGACTGTACACGTCCCGCTGAAAGCTGTGCATTATACTTACAAGTAAGAGCACGTGTTACGTTAAGCCCTACTACCCAGTCCCCCTCTGCACGGCATACTGCTGCTTCATAAAGGTGATCGTATTCTTTAGCAGGATGAAGATGTTTAAATCCATCTAAAATAGCCTTGTCCGTTACAGAAGAAATCCATAGGCGTTTCATGGGCTTATTCACCCTAGCTTTTTCAATAATCCACCTTGCTACAAGTTCGCCTTCACGTCCAGCATCTGTAGCAATAATGATTTCATCTACATCCTTACGATTCATCTGCTCTTTAACAGCATTAAACTGCTTACCGCCGCCTTTAAGTACGACTAATTTCATTTGCTTTGGAAGCATTGGAAGAGACTCCATTGTCCAAGTCTTATATTTATCATCATAAGCTTCTGGGTCTGCAAGTCCTACTAAGTGACCTAATGCCCAAGTTACAATATAATCATTACCTTCTATATATCCATTGCCTTTTTTGCTGCATTTTAGAACACGTGCAATATCACGTGCTACGCTTGGCTTTTCTGCTAATACTAATTTCTTTGCCATTTATATAAACTCCTTTAAAGTTTTAGTTCTATCTCTTCTTATCATAACATACTTTGTATAGACCTGAAACGTGGCCAAGCTACTTAGAAAGGAGGTCTTTAAATGCTTGAACACCTCATTAACCAATATCTTCCTACCCTTATTCATCTGCTTGAAACAATGGGTATCATTGTCCTTGCCGTAGGGGCTTTTGATGGCTTTTACTGCTACCTTAAAGGCCTCTTACATAACAATTTCACTATTACCAAAAGCCACTTTGCTAACTCGATGGCCATGTCTTTAGAGTTTAAGTTGGCTGCCGAAATTCTTAAAACTGTGCTCGTTCGTACTTTAGATGAGATTATCATCCTTGGTGCTATTATACTCTTACGTGCCCTTATGACGCTTATTATTCATTGGGAAATAAAACAAGATGCACATGCCGATTAGCATGTGCATCTTGTTTTATTTTGTAAGTTCCATATAGTATTCATAACGCGAAGCCACATACTGCCCTTCAGTATATTCAAAGACTTCATCATTTTGATCATAGCCTACTCTTTTTAAAATAAGCATAGGTCCTTTTTTATTACAGTTTAATTCTTTAGCAAGAACTTCATCTGCAAGACCTGCGGTAATGCGCTGTTTAATCTTAGAGATTTCTATTCCTTGTTCTCTTCTTAAATATTCATAAAGAGACTCATAGTATAAATTAGAATCTAAAGACATATCTATTGTACTTTTAATATAGGTTTTAAAGCGTACAATAGGAATACCATTAATACACCTCACCCTGATTAATTCATAAACAGGCATGCCTTTATCAATACCTAACGCTTCTGCGCAGTCCGCATCAGCCTTTACCAATTTAATTACAGCAGAGGCGGTGGTAGGGATAATCCCTTTTGCCTTCATTTCATCCGTGAAGCCTTCTATCTTTAATAATGGTTCGGATTTCCTATATTTTAGTACGATAGTGCCTTTACCTTTAATACGCTCAACATATCCCTTTTGTTCTAGTTCACCAATGGCTGCCCTTACCGTAATACGGCTTACACCATATTTTTCTTCATAATCAATCTCTCTAGGTAAGAGTTCACCCTCTTTATAGACACCAGTTTCAATATCTGACTTAATAATATTGATTAACTGCTCTTTTAGCGTAGGTGCGCCTTTACTTCTTACTAACATATAAGTCCTCCTACTTCTACTTTCTTATCTTACATAAGCCTTAATTGTAGCAAGTTTTTTCCCAACAGATGGTCCATGTGGTCTAATAGTATAAGCTTTAACACTTTCAGGAATGATAAATGTCTCTGCATAATGTACAACAAACGGTTCAAACTCACCTGTAGGACTTTCTACAACAGCTTCTTCACCTTCTACTAAATTTAACACATTTACACTGCCTTGTGTAGTGTGGTGTACAGTTTCTGTAAACCAATGTCTACGTGTTTCAATGAATTCACGCTCGTGTAGGCCTGTACGTTCTTCTATATAGCCTTCACCTTCTGCCACTTGCTCTATTGGGTTTACAAGTTCTCTTTCTACCCAAGCGGTTGTACGTGTCCAGTCGATTACTTTTTCACCATGCTCAATATGAATAGGGCGTGGCAGACCATCTAGACCAAGTCTATCCCAGTCCCAAAGCTTAAACGTAAAGATATAAGGTGTTGCACTAATTTCAAGTACCATCGTATCTTTACCAGAGCAGTGAATAGTTCCTGCTGGAATAAGGAAATGGTCATGCTTTTTCACATCAAAAGTATTAATATACTTCTCAGCATCAAAGCTCATTTCACCCCTTTGAGCCGATTTTAAGTCTTCTATCATCTCTTCGGGTTTAATACCTTCTTTAACACCTAGATAAACTTTCGCTTCTTCTTTACAATCTAGTATGTAATAACTCTCATCTTGGGTATAGTGCATACCAAAGGTTTGCTGGATGTACTCTGTAAGAGGATGCACTTGTAAAGATAGATTTTGTCCTCCCATTGTATCTAGGAAGTCAAAACGAATCGGGAACTCTGTACCAAATCTTGCATGAACTTTAGTCCCTAATAAAGCTTGTGGTCTATAGAACACAACATTAGTAGAAGGTACTTCAATTCTTACATCACCATATCGAAGGTATAAGCTATTCTCTTCTGGTACCCCATCAAAGCTCCACGCAAAGTTTTCAGCTTCTCTATCTAGGTCACATACTTCCTTCATCCATTGACCACCCCATACCCCTGCATCGAAGTATGGAACAACCCTAAATGGTCTATGTGCCGTCTCATGAAGTCCTGCAAAGAAGGCTTCACCACTTACAAGTTTAGGTTCATTTGCTACATTTGTATCAAGCACATAATCAAAGTTCTTGTAGTTAGCAACTTTGTGTCTATCTGCCATACGCCATTCTACAAAGAAACCTCTTTTGTACTTGGTTAAAATAGGTGCATCACTATTTTCTACATTCCAGTTAGACATTCCCTTACGGTAACGCATCTGGATTTCCCATCTTGCAAGGTCTGCAAAGATGTAGATATCTCCTGTTGTAATAAGCCCTGCTCCCGTTCCGCATACAAGTACATTCCCTTCGGCCTGTTCAAGTTGTACTTTAGCTTCTTCTATCTTTTCAGCTCTAAAAACATCTTGGAAATTCTTTGTTGTAAGAACACCAAATACACGGTCTTCTGTAAGATACGCATCAATGGCTGCTGTTAAAGCTTCCCCTTGAAGTGCACACTCATCTGAATAAATCACTTTATCAAACTTAAGTTCACTTAGTCCTTCTACAACCTCTTTTACATCTACACCTGGGTAGCAGTCTACTACCACTACATTTTTAGCACTTGGTTGTAATCTATCTTTTAATACTGCTGTAATCTGGTCATAACCTTGCCATGCGCAGTTATCATAACCTTTTACTTTAACCTCTGGATATTTATCATATCTCGTCATAATCTGTTCCTCTCCTAGTCAATCATAAATGTAACAACACCGTAATCTTCATCCTTCATAGCCTTAAAGCTTTCAGTAACATTTTCTGTTTCTATCATATTTAAGCTATAGCAGAATTCTGTAATACCTGATAAATCCATTTTGAAGTTTGTTTCCCAGATATTATTCATAATCCAAGAGTATAC
Organism: Zhenhengia sp.; assembly: GCF_046966505.1. Taxonomy (NCBI): domain Bacteria; kingdom Bacillati; phylum Bacillota; class Clostridia; order Lachnospirales; family Lachnospiraceae; genus Zhenhengia; species Zhenhengia sp. Next base: position 31,771 of record NZ_JBKVCH010000008.1, on the reverse strand, counting down.
ATCACGTTGGTTGTTTTCTTCTTTGTTATCACATAATAAAATTGGATGATGTTTAAGTTCTCCCATATAAATCATTGGGGCATCTTTTGTTTGGATTAAAATACTGCTCTTTTCTGTTTCATAGACTAGGCCATTGTCGATAAGGTAGTATTCCATACAAGTTCCTGGAAGCTGGTCTACCCCTGGTTTAAAGGTAACATCACTCTTATCCATATAAAGTGTTCTACCAGGTAGATCTAATGTCAGAGGAAGTAAGATATTTTCAATGTCTTCTGAAAGTGTTTTAGCAATTTTATACTTGAACTCAATCTTTGGCAGTTCATTGTACATTCTAATCACTACAGAGCTGAAATAGGTACCTTCTAATTTATAAATAAGCTCTATGGTTTTGAAAACTTTACCGTTATCGATAAGTTTAACTTCTGTTAATTCTCCTATATATTTCTTAGCATGAAGTCCTCTAATATTTCTACCTAGGAGACGTCTTTCTTCATAGATATCTGTACGAATTTCTGTATTTTCATAGATTGGTGTGAAGAATTTTGCATCTCCTTCTTTAAGCATCTCTCTTTCTTCTACTTTATTATAGAAGGAAGTAACCCCTTTACCCATTTCATAACCAATTCTAAAATAATCACTTTCAATTTGATATGGAAGTGTATAAGTTACTGGATCATAGCTATTAATGATATCTTTAACTCTTTCAGAGCCCATGTAAGCTACACGTGAATTATTTTTTAGGGCTACTTTAGGTACCTCTTTAAACGTATAAACTTTTTCTTCAAAAGCATTGAAGTCGTCAATAAAGCTAATCAGTACCCCTCTTGGATGGCTTGAAATTTGTATATCCATTACTTTACCTGTCGCCACCTCTACAACTTCTACATCATCATAGCCCCATACTTCAATGTAGAATTCTACTACTTTTTTACCTGCACGGTCTGAAGTATTGATCGCTTTAATCTTACCATCTCTATCATAGTATCTTAATTTATCCCCCCTGCTGTGTAGGATACGGTTAAGATTCTTAGCAGCCGCTTCATGTGCCTTAGAAGCATAACTATTTTTACGAATATCAAGGTTTTGTACCATCGTATCATAAGGATTTGTAATAGTTGAAGAATGCCCCCATGTATGCTCTGAATAAACCAGTAAGTTATCTTCTGCATCTCTTACAAACTGTTCTTTCATTACTTTATGTTCAGGGTCTAGCCTTTCACATAAGTGGTACATACGTTGTGCGTCTTTATAATGTTTAACAGGATATGGTGTACTCCCTACACCGTGTGCCCACCAATCTGTTAAATCACCTTCGTAAGTTGGAATCTCACCTAATCTATCCCTAATAGCCTCATAAAGCTCTGCTACTGTTACCATTTTAATTTCAACTTGGTCACCATAAGCCTTATTAAATTCTTGTATCATAGTAAGGATATCCATGTTTGGTGGTGCATTATCACTAAATACGCCTGATACACTTGTTGGGATAAAGTCATATGGGTAATCATTGTCTGCACATTCTTTAAGGTAATCATAAAGATTATCTTTTAAGCTCTCTACTGGCGTCTTTGGTTTTGCTCCCGCAAAATAATTTTGTGTCATAAAGTTAGCATGCTTATTAGGTACAAGTCCTAAAGCATTCCCTAAGTTATAATGCTCACCACTCCATACAAGTAATTTTTTACCTGCTTTATTTTGCCAATAATAAGGTTTTTGATTTTGATAAAGCGGGTACATTCCATGGTGACAGTGAATATTCATGTACAAGAACTCAATATCATTATCTAAAAGTGCATCTAATGCTCCAAGTGAAATCCCATTAATATCTGCATTCATAGCAACTTTAACAGGTACTTCATATTGCTTGAAGTAATCTACCATCTCTTTTGTACGTTTTGTCAATACTGCTTTATCTACTAAATCTGTAAAGTTTAAATAAGTTGCTGATAAACCAATACCATTTGCCTTGATACGTTCTATAAACGCTTTTCTTTCTTCTTCATCTACTTCTTCAAGGAATTTTTCTACGCAATAGTATGTTTCACAATTCCATCTAAATTCTGGAACTTCTTCAGTCATTTTAACTGCTGAGCGGATATAATCGATATGGTTGTACATAATTTTTTCTTGTAAATCTGTATAACCTATGTCTGTATGAGAATGATGAATAACATAAACCTGCCATTTACGATCAAGCATAATAGCCCTCCTAATAACCTCATGGGAATTTTTAAATCTATTTTGATGTTATCATATGTTATAACATATTTCAATATGTTATAATGTTTAATGTCATATTATAATATATTTTAGAAAGGATTACTTTATGAATACATTTATCGCCTTAGATGTAGGTGGAACTTCTATTAAAACAAGTGTTATTACGCCTAATGGTACACTCCTTACACCGGGTATTACCCACTCCCCTTCTCTTGCAAAAGAAGATAAGGAAACCTTATTAAATCATTTTACTCATATTATTTTAGATAAAATTAAAGAAGCACCTTATCCTATACATGTTACAGGTATAGGTATGGCTTTCCCTGGTCCTTTTGATTATGAAAAAGGTATTTCTCTTATGCAAAATATTAATAAATACGATAGTTTGTACGGCATCTGTCTGAGTAAAGAAATCTTATTACGACTTAGAAAAAATAAACTTTTTAATGAGGTTGCAAGTCATAGCTGTAAAATTAAATTTGAAAATGATGCTAGCTTATATGCTTTAGGAGAAACTGTATTAAACCAAGACCTTATACAAGGTAAGGTTCTTTGTCTTTGCATCGGTACAGGACTTGGCTCAGCCTTCTTAGAAGATGGCAAGCTTATTACAAATCATCCTAATGTCCCACTTAATGGCTGGGTTTATGATACTCCTTTTCTTGATAGTATTATTGATGATTATATTTCTGCTAGAGGTATTCTTAAACTACATGAAAGCCTCCATCATGTCCTTGTAAATGATGTTAAATCCATCTATGATTTAGCCTTAGAAGGTTGTGAATCTTCTCTTAAAACTTTCGATATCTTTGGCGCCCGCTTTGCTCAGGCTATTACATGTTTCTTACAAACCTTTCAACCAAACACCCTAGTCCTGGGCGGGCAAATTGCTAAAAGCTTCCCTCTTTTTAAAGATAGCTTCTTAGGGCAATTACAGAAAGTAGCACCCGATCTTACTGTTACATTAAGCCTAGATTCTTCTTTAAGTACTTTAGTAGGTGTTACAAGACTCTTTGAATAGTTCTCATTTTCATCTTTTAGAGATTATAGGGATTATTATAGTTATGATAGGACCTTTTAAATGATTTTATCACTCCCTTAAGAGCCTTATCGTTAAAAATCATTACATAAAGAAAAGCCTTTAAGTACTTTAATAACGTACTTAAAGGCTTTTTATCTTTGCTTTTATTTATCTTCACGTAATAAGTAATCATTACCGTCTTGATCTTTAAAACTAAACATTTTGCCATATGGCATAATCATAATATCTTGCACTTCCACACCATTTGCTTTCATCTTCATATGTGCGACTTCAATATCTTTTGTGCTTAAAAGAATGCTAGGATGTGTTAAAGCCATATCTGGTTTCTGCATCTGCATTAATGCCTTATTATATAACACAAAAGTAGTAAAAGCTTCTTCACTTGGACCTACTTCAAGCCATGTCATATTTGGCCCCATCTGTGCCTCAAACTTTACTACAAATTCCATTTTCTCTGTCCAGAATTTCTTTGCTTCTTCTTGATCATTCACATAAAGTGTAATTTTACCAATTTGATTAATCATGATGTTCTCCTTTGTTGTCTGTTTCTTTTACTATAACATGGCGTTTGAGCAAATTCAAACATATGTTCGATTTCAAATTTTCTTAACTACTCTTTATGAGATTGTCTTAATCCATTCCTTTTATACAATGCATGGCGTAAAGTCCGCCTCAAAGTTTGCCTAATGAAATCCTATGTAACCTCTCTTATTGTTCGTAGTCTACAACGACCCTTGATGTAGCTACCTGTCTTACAAGATTATTGGCTACCTCTAAATGCTTTGGATGTGCTTGATAGAAAGCAAGTGCTTCTTTGCTTTCTAATACAGAATAAAGTACTACATCATAAGCAGTTTCTGCAGGATTAAAGTTCATCCCCACTTCTATTTCTACAAGCCCCTCTATTTGCCCTTTAAGCCCTTCAAGTCCAGCTTTAATCTTTGCCATGACTTCTTCCTTACTCCCATGTACCGGGTGCTCTGCTACTTTCCACATTACAATATGTTTAACCATTTTATCCTCTCCTCTAACCTTTTATTAAAATAGCTTATATAAAAAAATATACACCCAATCCACTAAAAAAACACCCTAAAAGGGTGTTTTTTTAAGCTTTATATCCTATTAATTCTTTTACTATTTCCCCAGCAATAATAAGACCTGATACAGAAGGTACAAAAGCTACTGAAGCTGGAATTTGTCTTCTTGTCCAACCTGAAGCTGGGATTTCACCTGGTTCTGGTTGTGATGGTTTAAGAGGCGTCTCTTTTGAATAAACTACTTTAAGTTTTTTTACGCGTCTTTTTTTAAGCTCTTGGCGCATAACTTTTGCAAGTGGGCACACACTTGTCTTATAAATGTCACTTACCTCTAAACGCGTAGGATCCATTTTATTTGCTGCTCCCATAGCACTTATAATAGGTATGTTTTTCTCCTTACATCTTACTACAAGGTCAATCTTAGAAGTTACCATATCAATAGCATCTACTACATAATCATATTCTTCGCTAAGCATACTTTCTGCAGTTTCTGCATTATAAAGCATTTGATAAGTTGTTACCTTAGCATCTGGATTAATAAGCGCAATACGCTCTTTCATTACCTCAACTTTTGGTCTACCTACCGTCTCTGTAGTAGCATGAACTTGTCTATTAATATTACTTACACAAACAGTATCGCTATCTATAAGCACTAGATGGCCTACACCTGTTCTTGCTAAAGCTTCTGCTGTATAAGAACCTACACCACCTACCCCAAAGATAGCTACTGTACTATTTTTAAGTGTTTCCAGTGCTTCTGAACCTAAGAGCATCTCTGTTCTTTGAAAAGCATGTAACATATGTGGAATCTCCTTTTATATCTTCACTAAATACTTATTTAATAAATATTCTTCTTTATTATAACAAGAACTTCTCTACTCTACTAGGTCTTTAGTATATTTCAGATTTTAATTTTTATACATATTTATGTAAATTAATCATTGCATTTTTATAACTTATAAATTATACTGTTACAAGATTTGATAGAACGAAATATCATCACAAGAAGGGAACATAAAAATGAAGAAATATTCATTCACATCTATGATTAAATTTATTGTCCCATCGCTAATCGGGATATTTTTATTTATGATACCAATTACTACAGAAAGTGGCATTACTATTCCAGTAGCTATTTTATCAAAAGGACTTCAAGGTATCCTTAGTGATTTTCTTCCTTATATTTTATTAGTCATTACTGCAATTACAGCTATAGGAAGTATCATCGCTAAAACAGTAAAACCTAAATGCATTCTAGAAAATGAGTTTTTAAATACACTTTTCAATGTAACACCTGTATGGTTTGTTATCCGTTTATTAAGCGTTATATTCCTTACATGTGCTGTATTTGAAATCGGCCCAGAATTTATCTATGGTGGAGCTACAGGTGGTCTTATCTTAGCGGATCTTCTTCCTGTACTCTTTACTATTTTCTTCTTTGCAGCACTTTTACTTCCTTTATTATTAAACTTCGGACTTCTTGAGTTCGCAGGTGCATTACTTGTAAAAGTTATGCGTCCTGTATTTAAACTTCCAGGTCGTTCTGCAATTGACTGTATTGCTTCTTGGCTTGGTGATGGTACAATTGGTGTACTTCTTACAAGTAAACAATATGAAGACGGTTTCTATACAGAAAGAGAAGCTTGTGTAATCGGAACTACTTTCTCACTTGTTTCAATTACTTTCACACTTATTATTGCTGAAACAGTAGGCCTTAGCCATATGTTTATTCCATTTTACTTAACAGTAACACTTGCAAGTATTATAGCAGCAATTTTAGTACCTAAATTCGGACCTTTAGCTAAGAAAAAAGATTTACTTATTGATGGTTCTGCTCCAAAATACACTGAAAGCTTACCAAAAGGATACACTTCTTTCACATACGGTTTTGAGAAAGCACTTGATAAAGCTAAGCACCAAAGCATTAAACAATGTATTCTAGTAGATGGTTTCAAAAATGTTATAGATATGTGGTTTGCAGTTATTCCTGTCGTAATGGGTGTAGGAACAATTGCTCTTATCATTGCTGAATATACACCAGTGTTTAAAATATTAGGTTTACCATTCTATCCTTTGCTTGCAGTTCTTGGTGTACCTGAAGCATTAACAGCATCTAGTACACTTCTTGCTGGTTTTGCCGACATGCTTCTTCCATCTATCCTTATTTCAGGGGTAGAATCGGATATGACACGTTTTGTAGTAGCTTGTGCATCTGTATCACAGCTTATCTACTTATCAGAAGTAGGAGCACTTTTACTTAGTTCTAAAATTCCAGTAAATTTAAAAGAACTCTTTATTATCTTCTTACAAAGAACAGTTATCACACTTCCTGTGATTGCACTTATAGGACATTTATTATTCTAATCGGAAAGAGGTTATCACTTTATACGCATGAAAGTGATAACCTCTTTTTTCGCCCTATAAAGTAATTTTTCTAACTACTTCTTCTAATAATTCTTCTAGTATTATATCGCCTCTATACTCCACATATAGGACGCGATTATTCTTAATGACTACAAGCTGTATGCCTCTATTGTTTTCTACTACATAGGCCTTATCTAATTCTGATACTTTTAATTCCTTAAATGCTTCTCTATAACCATACTTATCCATCAACTCTTGTGCTAAAGGTTCTGCCATCCATTTAAAAGTCAATTCATAGAATTCCTGCTTTAGGTCTCGATATCTCTCTTCATCTTCTCTGTCCGTTATATAACCGCGTTCATCGGCCCAATACATACGCTTTGCAAAAATACTCCACTGCTCACTATAGCTATTCATCCACTTATATTTTTCATCTTCCGGAGCTCTTACAAGATGACTCTCCTCTTCTAATACTGCTAGACTTACTATAGGCAACTCAGTATCCCCTAGTGGTAACTTATGCTCATCTCCAGATATAGAAGTAAATGTTGTAAAAAATAAAGCTATCATCATTATCAGTAATATGATATAGGTTATCTTTTGTAAGGTATGGGGCTGTTGCCCTTTAGAAGAATCCCCTGATTCTATCCTGCTTTGTAACCTATTTAACCCATTAATAGCTCTTTTATCTCTATAAAAACCTACGCCATATACAAACAATAGAAATCCAAGAGTACTATTATTTCCTTTAATCAGCCCTATGACACTAACTTCTTCTTGCATAAAAATGTATTTGATTATAAATAATATGATAGAAAATCCTATAATAAGTCCTATACCTAATTTAAATCCAGAAATTCTTCCTGCATGCTGTTTCTTACGTTCCGCCACGTCCTCTAAGTATTCCTCTTTGTACTTGTATAAGGCACTATCAGGCTCTGCCATAGATGAACGATAGAGTATAAAGTCACTATTTTTATCTACCTTTACCCAATCTAAATCTATCATATCATCTTCATCTAATCTTGTTTTACTAATGCTTATTCTATATTCTACTTGATTAGGAGAAGATTTTTTAAAGCGCCCCCAATACTTTCCTGCATGTTGAATTTCTAATCCTGATGCAGCCTGCTCTTTAAGCCAATTTTCATATTCTGTAGCCTGCCAATAATCATATGGTATCCATTTATAAACTGTATTCATATTTTCTCTCCCATTTGCCCTCTTTATTTCTCATTATACACTCCTTTTTTCTAAACCTTCAAATAAATATAGTCATTTTTTCTAGTAAATTCTCTATTTTTCTTTGATTTTTGGCCTATTAAAATTACTAGTTTATATTTTCACAACTTGACATTTAGGGTATAATAATTGAAGGTAGGGAAAATTGGTAGTTCTTATTATTTTTCTCTAAAATAGAATAACCCATTTGACGGAGGTAATATCATGTTAGTTTCTGCTAAAGAAATGCTTAATAAAGCTCGTGCTGGTAAATACGCTGTTGGTCAATTCAACATCAACAACTTAGAATGGACAAAAGCTGTATTATTAACAGCACAAGAAAACAACTCACCAGTTATCTTAGGTGTATCTGAAGGTGCTGGTAAATACATGGGTGGTTACAAAACTATCGTTGGTATGGTAAATGGTTTACTTGAAGAATTAAACATTACTGTTCCAGTTGCTCTTCACTTAGATCATGGTAGCTACGAAGGTGCTAAAGCTGCTATGGCTGCTGGTTTCTCTTCAATCATGTTCGATGGTTCACACTACGCTATCGAAGAAAACATTGCTAAAACAACTGAATTAGTTAACTTAACAAATGAAAAAGGTCTTTCTTTAGAAGCTGAAGTTGGTTCAATCGGTGGAGAAGAAGATGGTGTTGTTGGTGCTGGTGAAATCGCTGATGCTAACGAATGTAAAGCTATCGCTGACTTAGGCGTAACTATGCTTGCTGCTGGTATCGGTAATATTCACGGTCAATACCCAGCAAACTGGAAAGGTTTAGCTTTCGATGCATTAGAAAAAATCGCTGATGCTACAGGTACAATGCCATTAGTATTACACGGTGGTACAGGTATTCCTGAAGAAATGATCAAAAAAGCTATCTCTTTAGGTGTTGCTAAAATCAACGTTAACACAGAATGCCAATTAGCATTCGCTGCTGCTACACGTAAATACATTGAAGCTGGTAAAGACTTAGAAGGTAAAGGATTCGACCCTCGTAAAGTATTAGCTCCAGGCTTCGAAGCTATTAAAGCTACAGTAAAAGAAAAAATGGAATTATTCGGTTCTGTAAACCAAGCATAATTCATTTAAATAAAAAGGTATCACGATTTGTGATACCTTTTTTGTTTATTGCACTTATTCATTGAATACCATCATGCTCTATCAAATATACTTATAATACAATTTTTAAGGAGGTGTTCACTAAAGGTGCAAAATAACTTACTCCAAAATAAATACTTTAAGTGCCTACTCATCTTACTCTTCTTAGCTTATTTACTTCTTTACTATTTTTTAGCCAATCGTCTTAAACTCCCTAATGCTATTCCTTGTGAAAGTCTAAAGGTTTATGCTAGTATTGAACAACCTGCCCTACAAAATACTCTTTTGGAAGAGGTTAAGCTTCCAAATGAACTGGCTAACACTCTTCTAAATCTCATTACTACACCTACTTATTATAAGACACGTGGTGATGGGTATAGAGATGATGAAACTGTTATCAATATTGGTGTCATATCGAATAGCAGCACTCCTAAAACTCATTACTACTTCTCCATTACTGATTTAGGTACTATCCATATCCAAGATATTTATAATGAGAAGAATAGCTCCTTTTACTCGCTTAAACCTTTTTATAACTTTCTTAATCCTTTATTTATGACGTCTACACGTTCAGAAAAAATACTTTATCATAGTGTATTTCAACTTATATCTGATGAATACCTTAAACTTAATTAAGCTCCAAGGTATATCACAACCTTGGAGCCTTTAAATTCTACTTTTCTTTTCTCTTTCTATTCGTTCTTATAATAATCCATGCAACCACAAGAGCAACTGGTGCAATAATAATAAGGAATGGTATCATAGCTACCACAACAAGTACAATACCTTGTAATACATTAATCAGTCCATCTACCGAATCCATAAATGTCTTTTTAATTTTATCTAAGAAAGTAACCTTTTTAGCAGGTTGTACATAGACCTCTGCTTCTTCTACGTTAATTTCTATAGTGGAATAATCAATAAGACTATCATATTTCTTTAAAGTTCCCTTTAAAGATTCTATTTGGTAAGTTACATCAGCAAGTTCTTGTTCTATTTTAAAGAGTTTTTCTAAGTCCCCTGCTTGTTTAAGTAATTCTTTAAGCCTTTCTGCTTGAATCTCAAGTGTCTCAAGTCTTATTTCTGTATCCATATACTGGTCTGTTACATCTTCCCCTTCTATAGACTTAGAGGTTACATTCCCAAACTGACTACTTTCATTCATAAATTTATCAAATTCTTTATTAGGAATACGTACACTTAAGTTGGCATAGCGTCTATTATATTCACTATATAAGTTGTTTCCTTCTATAGAGCAGTTCTGAATAAATCCACCTATTTCATTCACTTGGTCCATAATATTTTGTACTGTATCATCAAATGTCTTTGTTTGAAGGTCTATTCTTCCTGTCTTGATAACTTTTCTATTAAGCTGACTACTGGTATTAAATTGTATTCCTCCTTGTTGATCTGCTACTTCATCTACTACTATACTTGTCTCCTCTTTGACTTCTTCTTTGGTAGCTTCTATTGGCCTTTCAGATGAGCTCATTTGCTTTGAAGAGGAACAGGCTACAAATGTTATAAGCATTCCTAATGTTAAGATAGCAATTAAAATTCTATTCTTCTTAAACATAAAAACCCCCCTTATCTTATATCCTAATACTTGCACATTTATCAGAATATTTCAAGATAAAAAGGGGGATTTTATTTTATATTGTTTTAGCTTCTTCTTCGCCAGTTAAAACGCGTAATGCACCTTCTGCTAAAGCAAGCATTTCTTCTTCACCAGGGATAACAATTACTTCTCCAAGGAAGTCAATACGTTCTTTAAGAAGACGTATGAATTGTTTAGAATAAGCTACACCGCCTGTTACAACGATAGCATCAATTTTGCCTTTTAATACTGTAGCCATTGCACCTACATTTTTACAAATTTGATATGCCATTGCTTCATAAAGCATTTTAGCTTGTTCATTACCTTGTTCCATCATCTCTTGTACATCTCTTACATCGCTTGTTCCAAGATAATCTGTAAGACCTGCACGTTGAGATACATATTCTTTAAGTTCTGTACGTGTATATTTACCAGAAAAGCATAAATCAATTACGGCTTCTACTGGAATAGAACCTGCACGTGTTGGTGCCATTGGACCATCACCATCGATAACGTTATTTACATCTATAACTTTACCTTTCTCATGTGCCCCTATACTGATACCGCCACCAATATGAATAACAATGAAATTACTTTCATCATATCTTCTATTAAGTTGTTTTGCAGCACGTCTTGCAATTGCTTTTTGGTTAAGTGCATGGAATTTACTTTTTCTTTCAATCCCTGGAATACCTGTTACTTTTGCAATAGGTGCCATCTCATCTACTGTTACTGGGTCAGTAATATAAGAAGGAATACCTAATTCTTTGGATAGGTTGTAACCAATAATACCTGCTAAGTTAGAAGCATGTACCACATCTGTGCTAAGTCTTGTAAATAAGCTGTCATTAATTGTATATGTTCCACTTGGGATCGGTCCAATTAACCCCCCTCTACAAGAAATAGCATCTAAATCTTTTAATGTTATATTTTTTTCTTCAAGGAAGTTAATAATTTTTTCTTTACGGTATTCATATTGATCGATGAGTTTGCTAAATTGGTTTAGCTCCTCTGCTGGATGTCTTAATACTTGTTCAAATTCAAGTTCATTGTCTTTAAATAAAGCTATTTTTGTTGATGTTGATCCTGGATTGATTGTTAAAATATTATATTTAGGCATCGCTAACGTCTCCTCTAGTTTATCACTCTAGTGTAATATCATGTGGTTCTTTTAAGTCTTAATTTAAGCCTTAATTTATTTCTTAGATATAATATAGCTTATGCATTTTAAATTTAAAGTATACAGCTTCTAAGTTTCCTTTATCTGTTGATGAAAGTTCTAATGCGTTCTAAAAGCATTTCAAGAGCAACCGAGTTGAAGCCACCTTCTGGGATAATAATATCCGCTCTTTTTTTACTTGGATCTACGAATTGTTCATGCATTGGTTTAACTGTATTTAAATATTGTTCGACTACAGAATCAATATCTCTGCCTCTATCTTTAACGTCTCTTATAAGGCGACGAAGAATACGTACATCTGCATCTGTATCTACGAATACTTTAATATCACAAAGGTCACAAAGCTCTCTGTTTTCAAAGATTAAAATACCCTCAACGATAATAACTTTAGCAGGCTTTACTTCTACTTCTTCCTCAAGCCTTGTATGCTCTACGAAAGAATAAACTGGGTGACTGATTACGTTACCTTTTTTAAGTTCCCTAATATGTTCAATCATTAAATCTGTGTCAAACGCATTAGGGTGATCATAGTTTAATTTTACACGTTCTTCAAAAGGTAAATCTGAATTAGATTTATAGTAATAGTCATGACTTAGCATGACTACATCATCACCAAAAGCTTCTTTTATTTTATGCGCTAAAGTTGTTTTACCAGATCCGGTCCCTCCAGCCATACCAATTACTACAATATGTTCCATAGTATCCTCCATTAATAACTTTTTCATCTATCATACCATATGTTATGTCTACTTGCTATATTATCTTATTTCCATTTCATTTTCCTATGTTCAATACCTTCTTCCAGATAAGGCTCTGATATAATCTCAAAACCAACACTTTCATAAAAAGGTATAATATAGCTTTGTGCTGAAATTTTAATGGTTGGATGACTTACCTGTTTTTTCACAAATTCAAGTGCTTCAAGCATCATACTCTTTGCTATTCCTTGGTTACGATAATTTTTATGCACACATACACGACCTATAGACATTTCCTCATAAGCTACACCTGCATCAAGTATACGGCAGTATGCAATGATGTTATCTCTATCATATAAAAACATGTGGTAAGCCTGTTTATCTCTATCATCTAAATCTTCATAAGAACAACCCTGTTCACCAATAAAAACTTCTAATCTTAACTTAATCATATCATAAACTTCTACAGGTGTTAGGTCGTCGAATCTTTTAATAATCCAATTCATCTTGGCTATAACCTTTATACATATATGGCATCTCACGTTTATGAGCTGTTCTTTTATTTGTTTTTTCAATGATTTCTAAAGATGCTGGATCAGTTGTACCTGTCTTGATGTATTCTTCAATAGCTTTATAAGTTACACCCATTTCTTTTTCATCTGTTTGTCCTTCCCAAAGTCCAGCAGATGGTGCCTTTGTAAGAATAGGTTCTGGTACACCTAACTCTTTACCTAGTTCAAGTACTTCCTGCATTGTAAGGTCACTAAGTGGATTAAAATCATATCCACCATCACCCCATTTAGTGAAGTATCCCATTACCATCTCACTCTTATTATCTGTACCTACTACAAGATAATTTAAAGTTTGTGCTACAGCATAAAGTGTAGTCATACGTAAACGTGGTTTTATATTAGCTACAGCAAGTTCGTTAAGCTCATGTTCGTTAATAATAGTATTCTTAAGTGTTGTAAACGCACCGCCAATATTCACTTCTATTAACTTAATACCAAATGCATCCGCTACAAGACGAGCATGTTCCATATCTGTACTAAGTGAATTACATGGCATAGTAATGCCTACTACATTCTCCTTCCCAAGTGCACGTACACATAATGCTGTAACAGTTGCGGAGTCTTTACCACCACTTTCACCAACTACCACACCTGTACAACCTGCAGCTTTTACACGTTCACGAATCCAATTCAGCCTATGTTCTAATCGTTTATTTTCCATTTTCCACAATTCCTTTCTTTTTTAGTAAAAGTTGTCCACTTTTTATCTTAGAAAGATACTTTGTACACAGTTTTTCAATTTTATTATATCATAGTATATTATTATTCCCAATTTTATTATGAGAAGTTGGCACTACCGTGTAAAGCCCCTTTTCTACTATATAAAAGTATGCTTCATCAGGTAACATATAGCGAATACTTTTGCCCTCTCTTAGCTTTTGACGTAATAAAGTAGCACTTTCATCACTATGTATGCTCTCCTTCATTTTAATAAATCGATCTTTGTACGGTTTTAATAGGGTATCTTGTTCAATAATATGCTCTAGTATATCGTCCTCTCTTTCTAGTACAAGGCACCTAAAGCCTTCTAATATTTCTTTATAACAAGTCCATGACGTCATTACTTTTAAATTATCTGTTCCAAGTACAAGCCATATTTCATGATCCTCATAGGCTTTTTGCATCCTTCTTAAAGTATCTATACTACTTAGTAAAACTGGAGAATCTACCTCTAAGGTAGAAACTTCGAAATGCGGATTAAGCTTACATACAAGCTCAAGCATCTTTACCCTATATTTTGCTTCTAATAAATCCTTTTTAGGATAAGCATCAGAAACAGGCATAAAAATAACTTTCTCTACTTCATCAAAACTGCAATAAATTTGTTCCGCTAAAGAAAAGTGTGAGTTCGTTGGTGGGTTAAAAGAGCCTCCAAAGATGACAAGCACTTTTTCTATACTTTTCATTTACTATTTACCACTCCTTCTGACTTCATACTATTTATTGCCCCTTATCTTATATTTCCAGTATACATTTCTTCCTAAAAAACCATCCTAGATATTATCCACATGCACAATATATTTTCTAAAAAGGAGACTTGAAGATGCCTAAAGACAGCCAAGTAGATAACAAACAAAAACGTATGGAAAAATGCAACTACCAAACTCCTCTTACTGCTGAAGCACAAAATCATAATCGCAACAACAAAAAGCACTCCGTTCCTCGCGAAGGCTTCCAAAGCCCTCATATCAACTAAATAAAAAACCGCACAAATTCATTTTGTGCGGTTTTTACTTCTACTATTCGAGAATCTGTATAGGCAGTTCATAAAATTTTTCTACCCATTCTTTATTTACATAAGTAATGCCATCTATGATTTTATAAGTCATTTGTACTTTCTGCCCACTACTATTATAAGTAGTTAGGTACCTTTCATACGGGCTAAGAACCATTTGAGTCCCCTTTTCCCCCGTAGTACTAATGATTACAGAATAAGTTTTAGGGTCATAGGTAACTTGTGTATTCTTAAATAAGCTAGGCAACATTCTTGCCTCTATCCATAATCCTTGTGCATCAACTGTAAGTAAATCTATGTACTTAATCTCCTCTATCATTAAACTTTGTTTTTTAATAATAGGTGTCTTTCCTAGTGCATTGCTTGGTTTAATAGCAATGGCCTGTTTGCCCATATCGCTCCATCTATTAATAACCACTTGTTTTTTGTACTTCCTTTGTTTTCCTACATAAGGGTCATTAAGATAAATATAATCGTCATCATAACCTACTGCCACCATAGCATGTTCCGGTGTTTTCCATTCTATTGTCTTGCCTTCAGGTGTCGTCCAATAACTTCTTCTAGCATCTACATTGAGCATAGAGATAGTACACCATAACATAACAGGCTTTCCTTCATTTAAGGCTGCATAAACTTGACTAAAATCGCCACCACTTAAATCTTCTCCTCGACCAGGCAGATATTTCTCTACAATAGGTAAAAGTGCATCTTTATAGACCCCAAAACCTCTTTTACTAAATGGATCTCCTATAAAACCTTTACTAGGGTCACCGCCATATAATTTACCATTGTTATTACTATAAGGCACAGGTACACGGTTAACTTCCTTAGCTAATTGTTCTTTTGTTACTTGTACCCCCTGATGTTGTAAAAGCATCGTTAATGCTGTAATCTCACATCCTGTAGGTAATTCTGGATGCTGATTAATAAGTGGCACACCTTCTATCAATACTTTATTACTTGCCTTAGTATTTAAGCAAAGTATGAATATAAAAAGAAAAGTCACACATAGCTTCATTCTGTTTTTCCCCATCTTTTCATCCCCCTATAATATTTCCATAAAATAACAATAATTTTATTATATTATATTTTCTATTATTTTCAACAACTTCCTATTTAGTGTTATAAAAATGTAAAAAAGCAAGCTTCTGTATTAAGCTTGCTTTTTCATCTTATTTCGACTAACTCATTTTCCTAATAGTTTTTTTCATCACTCTTTTAATATCTTTAACCATATTCTTCATAGCAGAACGAGTTTTGTTCATCGCAAATCCCTCCTAAAAATGATGAATAACTACACTATTATTTTAAGCAGTTTCTTTTTATTTATGATGGGCTTTTCATTCCTTAAAAGTTTAAAATTCCCACTTTTAATTTTTTAAATTTATCAGTCATAATCTTGTCCACTTTTTAATATATTTAACATAGGAATTCGTTTATATACTAAGGGGGAAAATCATATGGCAAAGAATAAAAGAGGTCCATGGGCTAAGAAGGAGAAAAACTGGCGTGGAACATGTCCACTTTGTGGTAGACCACGTGTAAAACTACTATGGGATAAAGATAAAACAAAGATTTGTAAACGCTGTGCTGCTAAAAAACTTTAAGACAAAGGGCTTTTGCCCTTTATTTTTTTTATAGATTGGATTAAAATAGAGATAATATAAACAAATGAATTCTTTTTGAATAATAGAGAGGTATTATTTATGTCAAATGAAATAAATACATCCAACTTTGTCAAAAACATCGTTGTTGATGACCTGAATACAGGTAAACATAAAGAAATTATTACTCGTTTCCCACCTGAACCAAATGGCTACCTTCACATTGGACATGCTAAGTCTATCTGCCTTAACTTTGGTTTAGCAGATGAATTCGGTGGTAAAACAAATCTTCGTTTTGACGATACAAATCCTGTAAAAGAAGATACAGAGTATGTAGAATCTATTAAAGAAGACGTAAAATGGCTCGGATTTGACTGGGATAACCTTTACTTCGCATCAGATTACTTTGATATCATGTATGAGAAAGCTATCCTTCTTATTAAAAAAGGTCTTGCTTATGTTTGTGACCTTACACCAGAACAAATGCGTGAGTACCGTGGTACACTTAGTGAACCAGGTAGACCAAGTCCATATAGAGATCGTTCAGTAGAAGAGAACTTAGACCTTCTTGAACGTATGAAAAACGGTGAGTTTCCAGATGGTTCTAAAGTTCTTCGTGCAAAAATTGATATGGCATCACCAAACATCAATTTCCGTGACCCTATCATTTATCGTATTGCACATGCTACTCACCATAATACAGGTGATAAATGGTGCATCTACCCTATGTATGACTTCGCTCATCCATTAGAAGATGCTATTGAAGGTATTACACATTCTGTATGTACATTAGAATTTGAAGACCATAGACCTCTCTATGATTGGTTTGTTCGTGAATGCGAGATGGAAAGTGTTCCTCGCCAAATTGAGTTTGCACGTCTTAACATGACAAATACTGTTATGAGTAAACGTAAACTTAAACAACTTGTTGATGAGTGTGTAGTTGATGGATGGGATGACCCTCGTATGCCTACTATCGCAGGCCTTAGAAGACGTGGTTATACACCAGAAGCTATTCGTACATTCTGCCGTGAAATCGGTGTATCAAAAGCTGATTCTACAGTAGATAGTCAAATGCTCGATTACTTCCTTCGTGAAGACTTACTTCCAAAAGCACCACTTCTTATGGCAGTTATGCGCCCTCTTAAATTAGTTATTACAAACTATCCAGAAGGCCAAACTGAAATGCTTGAAATTGAAAACAATGCTAAAGATGAGACAAAAGGCACACGCCTTGTACCATTCTCACGTGAGATTTACATTGAACAAGAAGACTTTATGGAAGAACCAGTTAAAAAATACTTCCGTCTTTTCCCAGGTAATGAAGTTCGTCTTAAAGGCGCTTACTTTGTGAAATGTACAGACGTTATTAAAGATGAAGATGGCAATGTAGTAGAAGTACACTGTACTTACGATCCAGAAACTAAAAGTGGTTCAGGCTTTACAGGCCGTAAAGTTAAAGCTACAATTCACTGGGTAAATGCTGCTGATGCTGTACCTTGTGAATTTAGATTATACGAACCTCTTATTTTAGATGATGTACCAGAAAATGAAGGTAAACACTTCTTAGAACAAATTAATCCAAACTCTATGGAAGTTGTTCAAGGTTACATTGAATCAACGGGTGTTCAGGGTATTAAACCTTTAGATAAATTCCAATTTGTACGTCACGGTTTCTTTACTGTAGATACGAAATACTCTACTGAAGAAAAACCTGTATTCAACCGTATCGTACCACTTAAGAGTTCTTTTAAACTTAGTTAACGTTTCCTTTCCATTTTATAGAAAAACACCCACCCTATACATCTTATAAGGTGGGTGTTTTATTAGACATATAAAAAAGACAGAAGTCCCCCAACTCCTGTCTTTTCTATAAGTTAGCATCCCCTAGCGCTAACTTGTCCGATCTAAGTACTAAATAGCATTACCCTCTTTACTTTTAAAACTCTTTCTATATATAAACCTTATAAAATAATTAAATACCCTAAAAGTTAACTGCTGTTTCAGAATGCCCCACAATTAAATCGTCTGGACCTTGTGCTACTGTTGTTTCAGAATGCCCTACAATTAAATCGTCTGGACCTTGTGCTACTACTGTTTTACCATGTCCCACGATTAAATCATCTGGACCTTGTAATTGTGATAGTTGTCCCCCTACCGTACAGCTTACTAATAAAAATGTAGATATAATGGTTACATACTTTTTCATATTATTACTCCTCTACTTTCTTATAATAGTTAACTCATACCTTATTTTAACTTTGTTTTTAAAAAATTGTAACCCAATTTAAGTTGGGTTTATTACTTACTAAAGAAAGGCGGCACATTAAAATGTACTACAATCTCAAAGGATTTGGTGAAGCTCTTAAAGAAATCCGCCATACACTACATCTAACTCAGAAAGATATTAGCCTTAAAGTCTCAATTAATCTTGAAACATTAAGAAAAATTGAAAATGGACTCGTTCTACCAAAACAAGAAACACTAGATTTGCTCTCTTCTGCACTTAATATGGATATTGCAGAGCTCTTTTTAACTTATCGTATGGACCATTATGATGAGCTAGAAGATTTAAAAAGAGAGTTAGATTTTCACTTAGATAGTAATAACTATGCATTACTTCAAGAAGACCTTATTCAATTTAAAAAATTAGCCACACATAATATGAATCAGTTTTTCAGAAATCAGGTTCTACAACTTATTGCTTTAATTGAAGGTGTACTCCTAGGGATTAAAGAAAAACGTTATGATTTACAAATAGAATGTTATATACAAGCACTCTCCTATACCATCGAGAATTTTAATTTAGAGCACTATCAAACTTATTATTATAATGAATTAGAACTCCGTCTCCTTATGAACATTGGTCTAACGAAATATACCTTAGAAGATGCTTCACACTGTATTGAAATACTTCTTTTCTGTAGTAACTTTTCTAAGGAAAATGTTCAGATTGCCTCTTCTAATCTTTTAGCTAAGCTCCACTATAATTTATCTTATACTTTTCATCGTATAGACTTACATAAGAAAGCCTTAGAACATGCTAATCTAGGTATACAATATGCAGTCTCTAATCGCTCTATTTCCTTTCTTGCACATCTTTACTTCCGTAAAGGGATTGCACAATTCCACTTAGATATTCCTCAGTATCTAGAAACACTTCAATATGCCAAAGACCTCTTTATCATTTCTAATCATGAGGACCTTTATCATCAAATGTTAGAATCCTGTAAAGTACACTATGGTATTACTGTATAAATATATAAAATTATTATCTTGTCATTATATCATTGCATTATAAAAAGGCTATCTCTTGAGATAGCCTTTTTATCTATATTATTGAACTGCATAACTAAATTGTACACCTGCATTACCTGCAAATACTACATAGCCATTTTCTGGTAATGTTACTGTTGCATTTCCACTAATATATGTATTGTCTACTAATTGCCCATGCATATCATAAACCATTGCTGCACCATTTGCCGGTATAGTAAGCGCTATAGTCTTATTTGCTAATGCTGCTGGTACTGTAAACCATCTTGCATAACCTTCTTCTCCAATGGTACAGATTGCTTCTGTAGCATTTGCTAAATCTGGTATAGCATCTTCACTGATTGTCGTATAACCACCTATTTTTGCATACTCCACTTGGTCCTTCTCAAAGATTTGAATATCTTGAAGGTCACGCCCATTCATACCTGGTATTTGTATAACACTTTGTGCATTATTAGCATCTATAATCTTATTTCCTATTACATATCCTGGTAAGTAACTATCTAACATAAGTAAACTAGCAGGCATGGTTAAGTACACTTGAGAACTATATTTTTCATCTATGATGAAGTATTTCTTACCATTTCTTGCTTGCCATGCTGCATTTACTTCTTCTGATACTTCATTAGGCTCCATTTTTTGAAGTTGATAATCAGAAGTCGCTATTTCACCTATGCCTGGTAAACTTCCATATCCTTTAGCCCATAAATATTTATGACCATTACTTTCTTCTACAACTTGAACCTGTGTACTCCCATCAGGACTTACAAAAACCCCTTCTGTTGTATAGATAAAAGTTTGCTCTGGAACAGGCATTGTAAGTGCTTTTAATACAAGCTCACCTGTTTCTTTTATTTGTACTTCATATGCAGCACTACCCATTGCCATATAAATACCTGACTCTGATATAAGCTCTTTAGGCATATCGGCCTTAACTGGAGCTACTGGTACTTTAGCTGGTTTTATTTCATCAATAATTCCTTTAGCTTTAAGTTGTTCTAAAAGCATAGTAGTCGCTAACATCTGATCATAAGTACTTGCACCACCTGATGATACGACTGCAGCTGCCATATTATGTTCTGGAAGTACAATTAAACTACCATGATAAAGCTGAGTATCTCCACCTTTTACAAGTGCCTTGATACCATACTCATTAAAAGGGTAGACATTCATATTATCCCATCCAAGCCCGTACTCAAAACTATTGTCTCCATCTTTTACCCAGATACCTTTTTCAGCTTCATTCGTTTCCATAGCCTTTAAGGCATCTTCACTTAAAATATCTTTTTGTCCATGCATGAAAATTTCTGAGAACTTACAAAGATCCTCAGCTGTTGCATAAATACCTCCAGTACCAATCACATTTACACTTTCTACCGGAAGTTCACCATTATAAGTGGGATAATATGCTTTAGCGAGTTCATTCCTATCAAATTCGTCTATAGGTGTCTTAGTATTTGTAAGACCAAGTGGCTCTGTAAATGCCTTATGTATAAAGCTTGTAAAATCCATACCACTTACACGCTCTACTAAAATTTGTGCAAGTGTAAAACCATCATTACAGTATACGCTGTAAGCGCCTGGGTCAGCTTTTAACCTTTGATCTTCTAGCTGTTTAAGTAAAGAATCTACTGCATATGTATCGGCATCATTAAATAAGAATGAACCTCTAAAACTAGAACCCATAAGCCCTGATGAATGATTTAGTAGCATACGAGGGGTAATATCTTTATAACGTTCATCTGCCATTTTAAATTCTGGTATGTAGGTTGTAAGTGGCGTATCTAAATCTATTTTTCCTTCATCTACAAGCTGCATAACAGCTGCAGTTACATACATTTTACTAATAGACCCTATACCATACATCGTTTCATCAGTTAATGCTTTATTCTCTGATTTACTATATACACCCGTATTACCTGATAGTACGATTTCACCTGAATCTATTAATGCATACTGCATACTAGTTCCACCAAGCATTGTATTTAACATACTTGCTTTTCCTGATATAACCTGTTCTAAGCTGGTCGAAGCTACGACTGGTACTTGATTCGCCATAACTACAGCAGGATTCATACTGCTTAAAGTAAGTGCTGCAATTAATAAAACAACTAATTTTTTTTTCATATTTATCATCTCTTTTCATTTTTTAGACTTACTTCTCTATTATATATTTTTCTCGAAAATTATTCTATAATTTTCCAAACTAAAAGAGGAGGGGTATAAATAAACACTTTACAACACTTACTTGTACATGCTGTAAATATACGAGCTTTATATAGCAGCTACAGATGAACTTAGTAATATATTAGATTTCTTTATTAGCAGTTGATATGAGAAAAGGAGTAGATTCCTTTATAGAATCTACTCCTTCTTATTAAGCTAATTTGTCTTCAAAAATTTCTACTTTAATTTTTTCTTTTAAAGTTTCAATATGATTACCAAATGCTTCATATTGCTTATCTTGAAGTGCTCCAGCTTTAGCTTCTTCTTTAACTTCTTCTAATGTTTTTACAACTGGTTCTGGTTGAACATTTGTTGTTTTAATTAAATGCCATCCAAATTGTGTTTTAACAGGATCTGATACTTCACCTTCTCCAAGCCCTTTAGCTCCTGCTAAGAAATCTGCATCATAAGTTGGGGAATCGTATGCAATAAATCCGCCTAAGCTTCCACCTGTTTCTTTTGTTCCATCTGTCCCAAATTCAGCAGCAAGCTCTGCGAAATCTTTACCTTCATCATATTGTTTTTTGATATCTTTTGCTTCCTCTTCTGTAGCAACTAAGATATGAGCCATTTCAGCACCTGCTGGTTGTGTGAACTTAGAAATATTAGCATCATAGTAAGCTTTAACTTCATCATCTGTCACGTCAATATCTGCTGTTACTTTTTCAAGTGTTTTTGCAATAATTAAATTTTCTTTAACAAATTGTGTATAGCTTTCTAATGTTAAACCTTCTTGTTCCATAGCTGCTGTAAATGCTTCTTCTGATTCAAAGTTCGCTTTTACTTTATCAATTTCTGCAGTTATTTCATCATCTGTTACTTCAATTTCAAAGTCTTTAGCGTCTTGAACAAGTAATTTAGACTCAATTAAGTAATCAAGGATTGCTTTTTGTTGCTCTTTATAGAAAGTCATAGCTTCTTCATTATTTTTGTAGTCTTCCCCAAATTGCATCATAAGTAGTTGCTCAAGGTATGCCATTTCTTTTTTCACTTCTGCAAGTGTTACTTTTGCATCGCCTACTTCTGCTACTACTACTTTTTCATATTCTGAGTAATCCGGTGCTGTAGCCTCTGCTCCCTGCTCCTTTGCTTCTGTAGTTTGAGTTGTGTCTTCAGCTTGTCCAGCTTTTGTGTCACTACATCCTACTACTGATATAGCTACTGTTGCCAATGCCATTACTGCTATGAATCTTTTAAATTTTTTCATCTTTACTTCTCCCTACACTGTTTGATTTACTTTTAGTATAACTTAAAAATCTTAACAACATATAAATAAAATATAGATACTTTTTTTCCTCTCTCTATCATACTTATTTTTTTCACATTATGCTATACTATTTATACAATTTATCTCAAAAGAGATAACAGCACTCTATATTGTAGGACCTCTTGACAACTTATATAAAATACTCTATCATATGAACATAGTTCATTTGAATGAGGTGATTTTATGTCACGTGTAATAGAGAATCCTACAGAACTTATTTTATCTGTAGCAAAAAAACTCGCTTCTGATGAAGGATTAACAGGCATTAATATGCGTACTGTAGCAAAAGAATGTGATATTGCTCTAGGGACAATCTACAACTACTACCCCACTAAGATGGATTTAATTATTGCCATCGTAGAAAGCTTTTGGGCAGAATGTTTTAGTTCACTCCACACATCTTATACTCAAGATTTAGATTTCTTCCAGCAACTAGAATATCTTTACTTCTATATTTTAAAGTATCTTGAACAGTTTAAGACAAACTGGTTAAATGACCTCTCTTCCTTATCTACTATTCATAAACAAAAAGGTAAGCAAAAAGAGGATGAGTATATGTCACACTTTATAGACTTATTTACTAGGTTATTTCAAGCTCACAAGCATGAATTTGATCCATCATTATTTAACACATTTACTGAAGATGAATTAACTCACTTTATTTTCTCTAACTTTATGATGATGTTAAAGAATGGCGATCCTAATTATGAGTTCTTTAATTCACTTCTTAAGCGTATACTAATTTCAAAAGGTGCCTAATAGGGCCCTTCTTTTACACCCTCAAATGAACATTGTTCAATACTGAATGGAGGTTTTATTATGCAAGCTATTATGGAAACACTTTTTGATGTGGTTTACTTATCTACTGTTATTATCCTTGGTTTTCAAATGATTTTAAAAGGTAAAGATAAGTATGTAAAATTATTCGGCTATATGTCTGTTCTATTAGGGGCTGGAGATTCCTTCCATCTTGTTCCTAGAGCATATGGCTTACTTACAACAGGACTTGAAGCTAATGCAGCTGCATTAGGTATCGGTAAATTTATTACTTCTATTACTATGACTATCTTTTATGTTATTCTTTATAAAATTTGGCAGGTACGTTTTAACAAAACAAAAGAAGAAACTAAACTTTTAACACTTACTATCTATCTTTTAGCCCTAGTACGTATTATTCTCTGCTTCTTCCCAGGTAATAATTGGCTTAACTACAATGCACCTATCAGCTGGGGGATCTACCGCAATATTCCTTTCGCTATTATGGGTATCATTATGATTTACATTATGTATAAAGAAGCTAAAGTACATAACGATAAAGATTATATTTATATGGCCATTGCCGTATTCTTATCTTTTGCTTTCTATGTACCAGTTGTTTTATGGGGCACTACAATACGTATTGTCGGTATGCTTATGATTCCTAAAACATTAGCTTATGTTTGGATTGTACTTATCGGTTATAGATATTTCAGAAAAAACTCATAAATCTAGCATAATCCCATTGACCAAATTATGGAAATATTTTACAATATGAACATAGTTTCTTACAAAAGAGGTGGTCATGTGGCTCGTGCACTTGAAAATCCTAAGGCTACTATTGTTTCTACTGGTATGGCCCTTGCAGTTAAAGAAGGTCTTGATTCTATTAATATGCGTAAAGTGGCAAGTGAAGGCGGTGTAGCTTTAGGTACTATTTACAACTATTTTCCTGGTAAGGCAGATCTTACCTATGCAATTATGAATGCTTTCTGGAATGAAGCCTTCAAAACCTTTCATCATGCGCTTGACCCTGAACTTGATTTTTATAAACAATTTGAAGTACTTTATTTTTATATGAGAGATTACTTAGCACCTTTACGTGAAACGTGGCTAAAAGACCTTTCATCTTTTCCTGACCTTAATCTATCTGAAAATGATGATCTAGAATATATGGCACACTTCTTACAAGTTCTTGAAGAGATTATTGATGGACATAAAGGTGAGTTTAATCCTACTATCTATGGTATATTAGGCCCTAAGCGTGTTATGAATTTTATTCTTTCTAATTTTCTCTTAATGCTTCAGAAGAATGAACATGATTATCGCTATTTTAATCTTATATTAAAAAGACTTCTATACAAAAATAAAAAGACTAACTAGGTTAGTCTTTTTTTAATAATTCTCTTCCTTTTGGGTAAAAATACTTCTTTAGATAGGTATTTTATTCTCTATAAGAAGGGAGATTTGTATGTATATTTTTTCTGGCATTATAAGTATTTTAGTCCTATTAGCTATTGCATACCTTTTTTCTGAAAATAGGAAAGCAATTTCTTTTAGAACAATTTTTACTGCACTTGGAGTTCAGATTCTTCTCATTCTATTTGTACTTAGGGTACCTGTAGGCCGATATATCCTTGAATCTGTAGCCAATGTTGTAGTAAAAGTACTCTCCTTTGGTAATGAAGGGCTTGCCTTTGTATTTGGGGACCTCGTTACTAATAATTTTATCTTCGCCTTTAATGTTCTAGCTCTTATTGCTTTTACAAGTGCGCTTATTTCTGTTCTCTATTATTTAAGGGTTATTCCATTCCTTGTAAAATACCTAGGAAAAGCAATAGCTTGGATTTTAGATACAACAGAAGTAGAGACTTTCTGTTCTGTCGGAAACTCTTTTTTAGGTACAACAGAGGCACCTCTCCTTACAAGGCCTTTCTTACCTGATTTAACACGTAGTGAGTTATTTGCAGTTGTTGCCGGGGGCTTCTCCTCTGTATCCGTATCGGTTATTGGTGGTTATGTCCTTATGGGGATTGATATGAAATATCTCCTTATTGCTATGGCTACTGTTCCTTTTGCTACACTTCTTATTTCTAAAATTATTATTCCAGAAACAGAAGTAAGTCGTACAAACAATATTGAAATTGAAGGATCTGAGTCTTCTAACCTTTTCGAAGCTATTAGTGATGGTGCTATTCAAGGCTTACAGCTTGCCTTTAATGTAGCTGCTGTACTCATTGCCTTTCTAGGGCTTATTGCTTTACTTAATTATATTTTAGCCTTTGTAGGTTTATCTTTCAGCTCTATACTAGGCTTTATCTTTACACCTTTGGCATGGCTCTTTGGTATTCCAAAAGGTGAAATCGGGCCTTTTGCTACACTTATAGGAACAAAAATTGCGATGAATGAATTTGTTGCCTTTACAGAATTAGGGACATTACTGCATACGCTTTCTCCTAGAACTCAAGCTGTTCTATCTGTAGCCCTTTGTAATTTTGCAAACTTTAGCTCCATCGGTATAGCTGTAGCTGGTTTCAAATCTTTCTGCCCAAGTCGTAGCCCTGAAGTATCTGGATTTGGACTTAAGGCGCTTCTTGCTGGTACACTAACAACACTTATTACAGCAGCCATTGTAGGTATGTTGTTCTAAATTTTAATGCTACAATCAAAAAGGAGTATTGCCAAATGGCAATACTCCTTTTGTTATTCTTTTGCTATTATTCTGCTTGCTCTTTAAGCATTTTATTTCCAATAATAATGAACCATACAAGCGCTGCTCCAAATAAAGCATGTGCAAAACCTGCTATATGGCTAAGACCACTCACTTCAATCCCTCTCACCTGAGCAATCCCTCTTGCTACCATTGTTGCAATAAAATACACCATAGACACGTTGTAACTGATAAACCACGCTTTGCTTCCTTTCATTTTAGAGAAACCAAAGTTTTTATCAAGTAAAAGTACAATGATAAAGAATAAGAAACCTAATACAAGAATATGTGTATGAAGACCTTTTAAAACAGTTTGACCTGTAAATTCTGCCATTCTTGTAAACTCTCTATAAAATACACCTGCAATAAGGCCAAGAATCAGATAAGCCATAGATGCGTTAAAGTATTTTTTCATGCTAAATCCTCCATCTATATAATAAAAATTATTATTTAATTAATATTAGTATATCATTTTTTTTAACTTATGGCTATATTTAAATATTGTTTTACGTATAAATATTTTTCAACCTCAATATATATTATAGATACATTTAATCTCAAAGTTAAAAGGAGTGTTCTAATGAAAAAATTATTAACTATTCTATTCTTGTTTTGTCTAATTGCCGTTCCTATTACAGCCACTGAACCTACTTCTTCTCATTACTTAGGCCAGCTTGAAGCAAGTAATATTACATTAGATTTTAATGATATACATATAGAAACTTATGACGTATTAGGTAGTAAATATGTACCTCTCTTTAGACTACGTGAAATAGGCTTAAATGTTCATTATGATTCTCAAACTGGTATCATAAAGGTTACTTCTAATGAATTTCCTAATACCCAAGCTACACTCTCTGATGTCCCTTTAATCCATCAATACTACTCACTCTATGAACATGATATTTGGATTAATAACTTTAAAACACACGGTATTGATTCGCAAGATAATGTCCTCATTCCTATCGGAGCACTCCGTGAGCTTTATCATATTGAAATAAACGGTACCTCTTATAAAATGATTCCTAAAGAACCTCTACATATCTCTGCCACTCTTGATCAAATTACTAATGACCTTCCTACACCTGTTAGCTTATCTGTTGTTGACCTTTACTGGGATAATGGTTTCACTTATCAACCTAGCCATTACGATTTAAAACCTCTTGAAACGATTACACGCCCTGCTAATACATTGCATGCTTCAAAAAAATACCTTTCAACAGTTATCACAAAGGCAGAAGGCTATGAACTAAACTACACTAATGAAAACATGTTTGGCCAAATTAATACACGCTTATTTGAGCGCTATAGCTTGGCACAAAATACAGATTATCTGGCTAGTTTAGGGGATCCTATTGATATAGGTACACTTATATGGGCAGAAGATACAATT
Organism: Zhenhengia sp.; assembly: GCF_046966505.1. Lineage (NCBI taxonomy): Bacteria > Bacillati > Bacillota > Clostridia > Lachnospirales > Lachnospiraceae > Zhenhengia > Zhenhengia sp. The sequence continues at coordinate 3,766 of NZ_JBKVCH010000008.1, read as the reverse complement.
AATCAATCTGGTCTTTCTAGCAAAACGCCTTATCTTATTTGGACTAACACGGCTAGACAAAGAACCTATATTTTTGAAGGGAGTAAGGGGAATTGGAAACTGATTAAACACTTTCTCTGCTCTACAGGTAAGTCCCATTCTCCTACGCCAAAAGGTACCTTTGAGCTTACTTATAAAGTGCCTTATTTTGGCTTAGAAAAAGGTTATAGATGTAAAAATGCTTTTGGGTTTATCGGTACAACTTATCTCTATCATTCTGTTATGTTTGATAAGACTGGTACCTATCTTCTTAAAGGTAAGGGTGAATTAGGTACACCTGCTTCTGCTGGCTGCATTAGGCTTTCTGTAGAAAATAGTGAATGGCTCTATAATAATATGATAAGCGGCACACGTGTATTTATTGATTAGTCATTTAAAAGGCTGGTATAACCTCCTTAAAAGGGAGTTATACCAGCCTTTTATTATTATAGATGTGCAAGGTCATAAGTTATCACTTCATCAAATGCCTCATGTACTTCTCTAAAACGCATTCCTAGTGCCACAGCCTTATGACAATCTAAAGTTACATTGCTAAAATCACTATATGTTCCTATATGTGAACTTGATTCTACTAAGTTTGCTTTCTTATGAGCTTTTACTTCAATCATTTCAATAATCTCTTTAACAGTAATACTTCCATTTGTAGCTGCATTAATAGGCCCCACAAAGTCTACTTCCGCTAGTAAAGCTAGAAATTCTCCAGCCTCTTCTTCTGTTATAAAGCACATAGGCTCATCATATCTTAAGGCTGTATAAGGTGTTTCATTATAAGTATGCTCTACATAGAAAACTAATCTTCTTGTATAATCATGTGTACCAATTACTACTGGAAAGCGTACTGCGATAGCAGGCACCTTAAATTCTTGATAAATTACTGCCTCTATAAGTCTCTTACCTTCTGCATAAGAGAAATCATTTCTATTACCGTATACAATAGGATAGTGATAAGGGTCAAAGTCCTCTTCAGTTAAATGCTCGCCTTCACTATATACAGCTAGTGAAGAGGTTACAATATATTTACCTATTCTACCTTCCATTACTTCAAGTAATGCTTTAGCCTCATTAGGCGCATAACAAATATTATCATACACTACGTCAAACGTTAATCCTTCTAAACCCTTTTCTAATGAAGTCCTATCTGTACGATCGAGTATAATGCGCTGCACCCCATCACCAAATTCATCTGCTTGTTGTCCTCTTGTTGCAATAGTAACCTCATAGCCTCTTTTAATAAGAGCCTGTACAGCTTGTTTACCAAAAAACCTCGTTCCACCTAACATTAAGATTTTCATTTTATCCCCTGCCTCTATTTATATTAAAAACTACTTAAACTTTCTACCTTTTGCTACAGAGCCTTTACGGTTTTTAGTAGAACTATTTGTAGCTCCTGTATGGCGACTATTAGTTGTTCTACTATTTACTCCTTTACCACTTGCATTTCTATGCTCTGTATTTCTACTATTGGCATTTTTACCTTTACCACCTTTAGTATCTCTAGATGTGCTATTTTTACCCCTAGAGTCTTTTCCCCTACCTGTATTGCCATGTGCTTTAGGACCTTTACCGAAGCGGTCTTCACGTGGTCTAATCAGACATTTTGGACCATATCCAATGAGGTCTTGTCTACCTGCTTTCATTAAAGCATCATATACAATATCATATTTCTTTGGATTGCTAAATTGAAGAAGTGCACGTTGCATTGCTTTTTCTTCTTTAGTACGAGGAATATATACCTCTTCCATTGTCATAGGGTCAAGACCTGTATAGAACATAGTTGTTGAAAGTGTTCCTGGTGTAGGATAGAAATCTTGCACCTGTTCTGGTTGGTAATGAATATCACGAAGGTATTCTGCAAGCTCAATAGCTGTATCTAATGTACTACCTGGGTGACTAGACATAAGGTAAGGAATAATATATTGTTTCTTACCTAGTTGCTCATTAATCTTAAAGAATTTCTCTCTGAACTGATCATAAGTTTTACCAGCTGGTTTACCCATATACTTAAGTACCTTAGCTGAAATATGCTCAGGTGCTACTTTAAGCTGACCACTAACATGGTGCTCAATAAGCTCTCTGAAGAATGTATCATCTTTATCAGCCATAATGTAATCATAACGAAGGCCTGAACGAACGAATACTTTCTTAACTTTAGGGATTTCTCTCATCTTTCTAAGTACACCTAAGTACTCCTTATGATCTACATCCATAGCCTTACATAATGTAGGTGCAAGACACTCTTTGTGCTTACATACACCTGCTTTAAGTTGTTTCTTACATGCTGGTCCTCTAAAGTTAGCTGTAGGGCCACCTACGTCATGGATATATCCTTTAAAGTCAGGAAGATGTGTCATTTCTTCGGCTTCTTGCAGGATAGATTCTTCACTTCTACTTTGTACAATACGTCCTTGATGGAATGTAAGAGCACAGAAGTGACAGCTACCAAAGCATCCTCTAGAACTTACAATACTAAACTTAACCTCTTCAATAGCAGGAATACCACCATCTTTTTCATAGATTGGATGGTATGTTTTCATATAAGGAAGACCATAAACCTTATCTAACTCTTCCCTAGAAAGGGGCATATCTGGTTTATTCTGAACAAGATATTTATTACCATGCTTCTGAATAATTGTCTTACCTGTTACAGGGTCTTGCTCTTGATACTGTACTTTAAAAGCCTGTGCATATTTTACTTTATCTTCACTTACTTCTTTAAATGAAGCAATCTCTACATAATCATAAACATAATCTTTATCATCAACTAAATAACATGTCCCATTTACAAAAGAGATGTATTTAGCACGAAGTCCATCATTTAAAGCATTAGCCACTTCTACTATGTTACGCTCACTCATTCCGTATAAAAGAAGGTCAGCACCACTATCTACAAGAATAGATTTACGAACACTGTTACTCCAGTAATCATAATGTGCAAAACGGCGTAAGCTTGCTTCAATACCTCCGATTACAATATCTACATCTTTATAAGCTTCACGGATTTTGTTGCAGTATACGATAGTAGAACGGTCTGGTCTAAGCCCCATTTTCCCACCTGGTGAATATAAATCTTTCTCTCTTATACGCTTTGAAACAGTGTAATGGTTAACCATAGGGTCCATATTCCCACCATTAACAAGGAAAGCAAGTCTTGGTTTACCTAATTTCATAAAGTCATCCGTTGTTTTCCAGTTAGGCTGTGCAATAATACCTACCTTATAACCTGCATCTTCTAATACACGTGAGATAATAGCTGTTCCAAAACTGTGATGGTCTACATAGGCATCTGCTGTTACAAGGACGAAGTCACATTCATCCCAACCGCGTTCTATCATATCTTCTCTACAAATAGGTAAGAATTTTTTTTCGTTCATCAAATTTGAAGTCCTCTCTATTGTCAATATAGTTCATTGGTATATATTTAAATCTTAATTATTTTATCGATTACTTTAAACCCAACTTGTATCATAACACTTTTTATGCATGTAATCTACTTCTTAAATTTGTTAAAGTATCTCCTATAATAAATTTAAGTATACAACAAAAAACCTCTAAACTTCTTTTTTAATAAGTTTAGAGGTTTTAGGCATAAAAAAATGGTCGCTATAGGGCTCGAACCTATGACCCCCTGCTTGTAAGGCAGGTGCTCTCCCAGCTGAGCTAAGCGACCATGGGATTTGGCAACCACCTACTCTCCCGGGCCGTCTCCAGCCAAGTACCATCGGCCGCT